>CAXBFC010000056.1:0-25015 GCA_963974725.1 uncultured bacterium
ACGGACACGCAAACGTTCCAGTTCGAGATCGACACCGCGACGGGCAACGCCAGCCTCTACTTCGGTTCGATCACCTCGGCCACGGCGCACGCGATGTTCATCGGTTACTCCCCGGCTGGCCCGAACCTCGATCCGGGTTCGATCAGCATCGAAACGGAACTCGCCGCGAACGGTGCCATCGTCACCGCCGGCACCGATACTGCCCCGCTCGCACTTGCCGGTGTTGGCCGCCCAGTCATGGGTGCCGCCGCTGTCAACTACGACGCGACCACGAGCAACATCGAGTCTGGCGCCATCTTCCACGTTGGCATTGTTGGCCTGACCGACCCGGCCCTGCCGCTGAACCTCATCGGCTTCCCGGCTGGCTGCACGCTCTACGCTTCGGCTGACCTGCTCGTCGGCCCGGCCGTCGTCGCTGGTGGCACGGGCTCGGAGACCTGGACCGTCATCGGTCTTCCGGTCGCCAACCCGATCTTCAACGGCTTTGAGCTCTACGCTCAGTCCGCCACGCTGGACCTGTCGCTCGTCAGCAGCACCGCTCGCGCGTCGAACGGTATCAAGCTGACGCTCGGCGACCTGTAGTCCGAGTCGCTGACCTGCGATCACTCCTACGCGGGTGATCACGTGCGGCCGCCGGCAGCCAGAAATGGTTGCCGGCGGCCGCACTCATTTGGGAGCCTCCTACCGTCGCGCTACCACCCGAACATGCGGCGAGGAATCTCCGGTCGGCCAGCCAGGCACGAAGGCAACTTCGTTAGCGCATGCCGAACTTTGCCTTGAGCCGGATCGCATATGGGTTCTGCGGCTCTTGGGCCAGGGCGCGACGCAGAATCGTGATCGCCTGATCCCTCCGGCCACTCTCGAAGTGCGCATCCGACAACCCTAGCAACGCTGGCACATGGGTCGGGGCTGCGTTGCAGAACTCCGCAAGGTGCTTCGACGCGGCCTCGAACCGGCCCATTTCGATCAACACAAAGCCCAGCTGCATCAGCGCGTCCAGCTGCGCCGGCTGCAGCTCAAGAACTGCTTCGTAGTAGGCGCGACGACGGTCGCGCGCCGACGGTGGCAGGCCAGCACCCATCGCAAGCATGCGGCGGATCGGATCTTCAGCGCCGAGGGCGCGAGCGCGCTGAAAACACTGCATCGCCTCATCACGTTGGCCGCGCATCAGCAGCAAGACGCCGAGGTTGACGTTGGCCTGGCCATGAGCTCCGTCCTTGCTGGGGCATTCGAGGCAGGCCCGGTATTGCTCCATGGCCGCGTCGAGGTCGCCGTGCAGTTCTAGTGCTGCGCCGTAGTTGATACGCGTCGGCGCGAACTCCGAGTTCAGTTCGACGGATCGTTGGTAGTGCTCCAACGCCGCCGGTAGTTGACGTTCTCGGGCCAGAAGGTAGCTGAGCGACTGCTGGCTGTAGAAGTCGTCAGGGGCAATCGCGACCAAGGCCTCGGCCAATTCGATGTCGGTAAACTTCTGGTTCAGCCCATCGAGCGTCAACAGCGCGATCAGCGGCAGGAAGAACCCCGACCAGGCGACGGCGTGTCGCATGCTCGGCACGACGGCGGCACGCATGCCGCTTTGGATGCCAAGGTCGTCACCGAGCGATCGCTCACGCGCCTTCCAGATGAACCCGTCGTAGTAGTAGTGCAGCAACGCAGCCGTCAAGAACACGCCCATCCAGATGCGTTCGCCGAGTTCGCCGTCGGTCAGGTTGTGGCGACCAAAAGCATCCAGTGAGCCGAACGCAACCATCAGCACCACGAAGCAAACCGCGGCGAGCTTCGTCGGAGCGAACATTCGCTTGAACCAGTTCGACACGCCTGGCCGCTGCACCCGACTCTTGCAGGTGATCCACGTGATCGCGAAGTACTGCACGTCGTGAAAGAACTCGTACAGCACGTGTGCAATCAGCACATTCGGCAGCCACGTGAACGCAAACCAGTAGTAGCCGATCGTCGTCACGTGCATGAACTGCTTCTGCCAGCTCCACGGCTTGCCGCGCACAATGGTCACCGCGAGGTTGGCTACGTAGGCGATGCCAACCACGAAGCACAGCCCGGTCACGATCACCTGCACGGTGTCGACCGTCGAGCCGGACGGCAACGGAACCCCGGCGGATTGAAACAGCTTGGCAAACGTCGCGATGGCGCCGTCGTTGAGCACGATCGCCGCGATAAACCCGGTAATCACCAACGCCTTGTCGAGCAGCGCCGTCAACCAGTGGAACGAGCCCACCTTGATGTCATAGATCCGGGCAAAGCCAAACGCCTGCGCCAGCCAATGCCAGAACGCCCAGGCCGCGACGACGATCATCAACTGGGGAGCATGGCCACCGGTATACAAACCGACGCAGGTCACCAGCAGGACCACGGGCGCAACCAGGAAGCGCACCCGAAACCGGGCGAACAGTTCGCGATCGCCGTAGGCCCGCACGAACGTTGCCATGTAGTGGCCAGTCGCCGTCAACAGGATCAACTTGGTCAGCAGATCCGCGCCCCAGGCTACGCGCGCTCCGGTCAGCAGCGGCCAGGTCAGAAACGGCACGCCAAGGATCAGGATCAGGTCGAACGGGGCCGACCGAAACCACGGGGACGGTTGCGTTGGGGCCGGGGTCGCTAGCGCAGAATTGGACATGGCCGCCTCAGTCTAGTGGGGCGTATCGAAAGTTCGTGGCATAAGTCGGCGTCCAGACCTACGCCATCCGGTGCGAGTGGCGATGCTGGGATTCATCAACGGCGACCCCAAACCGCAGATCCTGTGGCAGACGCGCCAGGTGCTCGGCATCGACGAGAGATTCGCTTGGCTCGAAGCCGTCGAACCAGACGCCAAGTTGCAGATCACGCATGTCGGCGTGCCTCGCAAACCTTGGATGGGCGCCTCTGGCTCGCCGTTGATTCTCCGTGGCGCGATGAAGCTGAGCTGGCAGGAAGGCGGCGTCAAAGGCCAGACGGACAGTTCGTTTCAGCGCCGCATCCCTACCTACCAGATCAACAATCATTATCCCGCGCAGCCCGAGTCCGCTGTCGGGGTCGTGACCGCCACCGAGGGTTGGATTCACTATCCACGAACCGGCCAGTCGTATCTTGACGTCATCACCCTGACGCTGATCGAAGCAGAAGACACGCCCGACGCCGAGTGGACAGTTTCCGATTGGCAGCATGCTGCGAACGCGACCGTGCAAGCATCGAACGACATGGACGCGTACGGCTTGGCGACCATGGCGAGCTTCCTACCACTCCCCGACCAACACACGACGCTCAGGCGCCACTTCCAAGAGCTGCAGCAGCGAAGTCGAGCGGAATACAGCAACTACGCGCGCTGTGGGCTGTTGCTCGCAGGCGATGCGACGGCGATCGAAGTTGCCCGAGTGCGAGCCCGACAAGCGCCCCTTTGGCCCTGAGCGAACGCATACGCCGCCGAGCTTCTGGATCCGCCTCGCCCTGTCGGCCACCGACCCGAACATCCGGGACTACGCGTTCGAACAACTCCGCCAACAACCGTTGCTGCCAGCGTTCAAGAGAACGTTGCAAGCCGCACGGAAGGACGGCACCAAACTGCCGGACTGGTTGGCGGAGCAAGTGCGAACCGAACCGACCGCCACTGTCCTCTACATCCGTTCCCACGTGCCGGCGATTGGCGGCCTCTTGCTGACGTTGCTCCTCGTAATCGCAAGCGCAGCATCGCTGCCGCGATCGCGCAACCAGACCTCCATGTGGCTGCGTGCGCTAGCTCTCTGGGTCGCGTCGATGGTACTTGCGAACTTCTCCATCTGGATCGACGGCACCCAGTGGAATCCACCTTGGATCGGCTACAGCATCAATGTCTTGGCGACCTGGCTGCTGTGCTGGCGCGCGATTCCCCACTGGTCCTGGCTGGTCGCACCTGTCGCGTGGACGGGAATCACCGCAAGCCAACTGCTGGGCATGACGCCCGACTCCGAATTCCACGCTTACAACGGGATCGGCATCGCCTTGCTCGTAATCCTGCGAATGCAACACAATGTGATCCAGTACCGAGTCAAGCGCCGCACCGTGCGGAATCGGCGGCTCCTGCGGTCCAGCTAGACAGCGGACGAGCCAGCCCAGCTTGGCCATCAAAGCTCGAGGCCGGACGCGCGTTGCGTGCAACTGTCGTGTGGTGCCCAACGAGACTCGCCAATCCACACCTTTGCAGTTCGCGGAACACGCTTTGCTGCGCCGGGCAACATGTTGCGCTCGACCTTGCTGCCCTTCTTGCTGCTCAGCGCTGTTTGCGCCCAGCAGCCATCGCTCGAAGTCCAGGACCTACTGGGGACTAACGCCAGCCAGAGCCGCGCCAGCACCAGCAGTCTGGTGCGCCGCACGGAGATGCGATCGAGGCCGCCGTCGCAGCATATTGTCTCGGGAGAGGGACACCTGTTCGCACAACCGCGGCCGTTCTTTGATGAACGTTCGCTCGAGGCGGTGCTGGCGCAACTGCCGACGGCACGACAACTTGATCTTGAGATCGTACACATTGGCGAACGCGTGCAGCTGCGCTCGGCGTCACCGGAGCAGCTCGCAATCGCGGTAGATAATCTTCGCCGCGGATTGCCACCGCGGCTGCAATGCTCGATCAAGATCGAGCGTGTGGTCGGCGAGCGCCGCGTGGCGCTACTGAGTGGCGCAGAGGCGTTCACCAACGGGGAGACGGCAATCATCAGTGACGTGCAGCACGAGCCGCTGGTGTCGGATATCGAAGTGGAGATTGCGCAAGCGGCCGCGAGTGCAAACCCCGTCACCCACACCGTGACCTACGGGGCATCGGCATTGCTGCGCGTGCGGCAGCTGCCGGGAAGTGACATTGCCATCGTCGAGCTGGTGGCGCGCCTGGCCGCTCCGTTCGAAGCTCCGCCGATCCCAACCAGCGGTGTGGTCGGGGCCTTCGACCGCGTTGCGACGAGCTTCGGAGAAGCCGGCATGGTGTTTCGCGCGGTGCGCGGCAAGCCGAGCGAACACGAGTGGACCGCCAATGACGGCAGCCGTTTGCGAGTCATATGCACGGTCGATTGGACAGATGCTCCGGCCGGGGCGCCGTCGAATGTGCTGTGCACGCCGTTGCTCAATTCTCCAGTCATCGGATTTCGCAGCGTGATCTCGCAGCCCTCCGACGAGCCGACCGAATCCGTGCCGTTGGCAACGTATGCGGAGAGCATCTTGGCGGCCGGGGATGACGGCAGCCAAGCATCGGCGAGTTTGCTTCGCAAGGAATCCGTGAGCGCCCTGTTGTGGATGCGCGACGAAGCTGGCCGTCGCGAAGTTGCACGCTTGCTGGAAGGCGTCGCCGACATGCTGCAGCCGACATCAGTGACGCTGGAAGCGTTCGACGTGCCGGCGGGAACGCCGATCGATGCAAGCAAAGCGGTGCCAGCTGGAGTCAACACGCTGCTATCGATCAGTGGTCCCGGCATCGTCGGCTTGCCCAGTTGCTTTGCCAGCGGCCGCGAACGCAGCATCGTGCACGACTGGGATTGCGAAGTGGCCCAAGCGGCGCGCATCTCTGATCCGAAGGTGCGCATGTGTGAAGACGGTTGGTTCGCCACCGTGAAGATGCTGCCGTCCGTTGGCCGGCAACCGCGCCGAATCGAGCTGTCCCTCGACCTGCAACGCTTCGTCGAACTACGTCAGCTCGACCTGCCGGTCAGCACGACCGTGCTCGCCTCCACCGAATCGCAGAGCACGGTGTTGCCCGCCGAAGTCGTTCCCGTCGAACAAGCGGTAACCCGAGTGGTTGTCATCGGCACGACGCTGTTGCTCGATCAAGCAGGCAACGCGGTGCTACGCCGCGCAGCGCCACAACTGCTTGGTGAAGGCCGCGAGTTGGTTGTGCGTGTCGCTGTCAGGTAGTGCTAGCAGCTACGGCCGCGCTGCGCGAGGTGTCGTCGCGGTTCGACCAGGCGCTCTACCGAGCTGGATTCAGAACCAACCGATGAGGCCAGCGGCGATCGCCGACGCGACCACGGCGACCGCGACGAATAGAGTCACGTGTTGATGCCTTTTGGCTGATCGAGGCTCGTCGCCGTGCCTGACCACAGGCGCAGGGACCTGCTTCTTACCAGAGCGCAATTCGACTCGGACCTCGTCAAGCCATTTCCGCGCCGGCAGCGCCACCGATGCCGCCGGTTCGTCACCCGCAATGCGCAGGTCGGTGATGGCGCCAGTTGCGACCATTGGCAGCTTCGCGAGCGCCTCGGCCATTTCGTTGCCATCGCGATAGCGCTTGCTCGGATCGTGCTGCGTTGCCTTGGCCAGCACGGCGAGAACTTCGTCCGGCACATCGGGCCGCACCTTGCGGAGGTCCGGCAGCGGTTCGGTCGCGATCCGTCGCATGACGTCGACAATCGATCGACCGCGATAGGCCGCGTGACCAACCAGCAAGTAGTACAGCGTGGCGCCGAGCGCCCAGACATCCGTCGCCGGGGTGACGTCGCCGGCCCATTGTTCCGGCGCCATGTACGACGGAGAACCGAGCGCCACGCCTTGCATCGAAACCAGCGAATCCATGCCCTTCGTCGACGGCTTGGCAAGACCGAGATCGCCGACCTTGACGTGACCCTTCGGCGAGATCAACAAGTTGCCAGGTTTGACATCGCGATGGATGATGCCTTCTTCGTGGGCGGCACCGAGCCCGAGCGCCGCCTCGCGCGCGATTTGCAGAGCTTCAGGGAGAGGTGTCGGCCCCTTGCGACTGACGCGCTGCTTCGCATCTTCGCCAGGCACGTATTCCATGACCAGGTAGTGCAGCAGTCCATGGTCGTCGACGTCGAAGACGCGCACGACGTTCTGATGGTTGATGCGCGCCGCAGCCCGCGCTTCGCGTCGGAAACGACTGACGAACGACGCCTCGCATGCGGCCTTCTCCGGCGGCACGATCTTGACCGCGACCTCGATGCCGAGATTGAGGTGCACCGCGCGATAGACGACCCCCATGCCGCCCTCGCCAATGCGCTCAAGCAGCAGGCACGGCGACAGCACCTTGTGGTCGCGGATCGTAACCGCGGGATCAAGTAACGGGTCTTCGGTCAGCACGGGTATGCGTCTCTATCGGTCCCGATGACGGTGCAACCGGAGAGGCTTTCCGTGGCAAGCCGCCGACGACTGAGTCTGGCCGGAGCGCGCGCAAGCCGGCGGTTGCGAGTAGCTCTAGCCGGGTGACTTACGACGTGTGGCCAGGCATCTTCCAGTCCAAACGATGCAGCCTGATCAGCTCAGTACGTAACCGGCTTGCCGTGGTTGACGTAGGACCCTGCCGGCGAATCGGTGATGCCGAGCGGCAAGGCGCGCTTGCTGTCAAAGGCATCCTGCGGGCACAGGAAGTAGGTGTTGGTGTCGAACATCGAGGCGTTTCGACCGATGTGGTGGGTCACCATCGAGCGCCGAGTGAGCCGGCGGTCGCGCCGCGGCTGGCCGCCGTGCACCAGGTAGGCGTGCCAGATCAGCGCGTCACCCTTCTTGACCATCACCGGCACCGGCTGCTCGCCGCGCGCGGCGACCTTGTCGATCAACAGCTGGCACCAGGCGTTGCCGAGTTCGCCGGCCGTCGCGGTGCGCTCCTCGATGTTGTCAGGCGCCCAAAAGCCCTCTCGCTGCGTGCGTTCGAATAGATCTGGCCGGACCCGCCAGCAATCCTCGGCCCGGTCGATGCCCCACTTGTGACTGCCCGGGTAATAGAACAGTGGCCCGGCATCGGGATGAACATCCTCGAGCGCAACCCAGACTCCAGCCATGGCCGCCTGCGGCTCGGTCCAGAAGTGGATCGAATCCTGATGCGCACCTTGTTCGGTGCCGACTTCGAACGTCAGAGAACCAAACAACAGCGGATCGTCGCGGAGCGCCCAGCGCAGGAACTCGCGCACCTCGGGATTGAGCGCGACCGCCAGACTGTCGCTGTTCTGACTGTGGAACACGCCGATGCGCTGGCCATAGCCCTGCTCGTCCTTGGTCTCGCCGCACGTGCTGCGAAACACCGCGACATCGCGATTGACGCGGTCGATCAGATCGTGCGGCACGACCTGTTTCAGCACGGCGTAGCCACCTTCCTCCCACTGTCGAACGACTTCAGGATCCAGAATCGTCATAGTCTGTGCCTCGGCCAGCACGCTAGCAAACTAGAGCAACCCAGACCAGCGCATACGGAGTTCAAGCGGCCATCGATTTGACGATCCAACTGCATCGAACACGCAGCGGCACCTTCAGCTACCAGGCTTCTACGCCACATAGTCCGGTGATCGCTGACATCCAGCCCCATCCCGTCTGACGACCGCGCGGCATTCGAGGGGCGAGGCATCCGGGCGCACTTGCCCAGTTGCTGATCAGCTATGGGGACAAACTTGTCCGGCGCAACAGTTCGCAGACTGCGGCACCGGCGTGCTCGCATAGAAGCAATCAAGTCGCCGCTCAAACAACCCTAGGCCGTGAGCAGCGACCGATCGACCTCACTCAGGAGCCGAACGTGACGGTCAGCCCATCGGTTGGGACGAACGGGCAGACGGGGTTGGCCAAGTCGAGCCACAGGTACTGGAAGCCGAGCGACTGACCGCAGAAGGCCGGGTTATTGGGTAGCTCGAACGTGACCAGCGCGCCGCCATCGCCGTTGGTCGGCGCGTTGATGATCGCGTCGATCGTCAGCAGCTCGACGTTGACCGTGCAATTCGCACTGATCGGTGCCGGGATCGTGAACGGCGCCGGCACGCCGGCAGCCAGGAACGCCACCGACGAAGCTGGGCCGCCGCGCAGTCGAATGGTCATCGGCGCACTGATTGCCGGCGGCGCATCGCCGAGGATCTCACCGGTCGTCGGGGTGCCCTGCTTGACTGACGTTCCCAGCATGCCGCAGCCGGTTGGCGTGGTGATGCGGAAGTTGTCGAGCACGCCCCACTGCGCGTCCGGGTTGGAGCCGAGCGAGTTGAACGGATCCTCGTAGCCGATCATCGCGAAGCCGTTCGGCGTCGGAGCCGGCTCGTCGAAGAACAGTACGCCGTTGTGGTAGACGCGCACGCCGGCAACGTCGACGTCGATGTCGACGCGCACCCACGTATTGGCTGCAGCGCCATTGGGACCTCCGACGGAGTTGCTATCAAACGCCTGGTTGAAGGGCACGCCCTGGCCGATCTGCGTGTCCCCGAGGCCGGCGAGTTGCACGTCGCCGTCGTTGATCACTGCATCCTCGCTGGTGTAGCCGTTCTCGCCAGCGAGCCATCCGTAGATGCCGTTGGTGCCAGCGCCGCGGTTGTTGCGCGCCTCGATCGGCGGGAAGTTGTCGACGCCAACCCCCCAAAGCAGCTGCTCGGTCGAACCATTCGGTAGCGGCACCGGCACGTTGATGTAGGCGTCAAACGACAGGCGGTAGCGCCCCGAGAACATGATCGGCGTTGCACCGGCAAGCAGATTGACTGCCGAGGCGGCGCTCTGGGTGACGTTGCATTGGATCAGCACGCCGCGTGTCGCCGCCGACCCTGGGATTGGGCGCGGTGCTTCGGGCAGAGTGAACGTCGTCGTCCCGACCGTCATGTTCGAGTAGTCGACGAAGGTGACGATGCTGTCGGGCTGCGAGAGCACGGTCACGTCGGCGGTCGCCTGGCTGTCGAAGCCTTCGGCGAACTGGGCGCGAAGCCCGGTGGCGGCGAGCAGGCCAACGGAGAGAGGAAGAAGACGGGTGGCTAGTATGGACATGGTGATAGGGAGTCAGAAGACGAGTGCCCGATCATAGGTCCGCCGAGCACTGCGACAAGGATGCGAGGCCTATGGCGCGCGATCCAGAATCCCGATTACGCCTCGGATAAATCGAATTGCGTTCGTCACCTTCAACGGCTGGCCCGGCACAAGACCCCCAAGCCATCGAGCTTCCGCGGGGCCGGGATGACACTCCAGGTTGATCCGCACGCCGCCCGAGAGACGCATCGGCAGCTCTAGCTGCCGACAGTCATGATCATCAGATTGCTCTGCGTCAACGAATGCGGCGCGGCCGGATCCAGCACCAACGCTTGCACGTAGAACCGGAAGCCCTGGAGTCCATGGATCAAGACCACCGGTAGACTGGCACTCGCAGCAGCGCGGCCGTCGCCGTTCTCGGTAATCGGCCAATTGGCAACGAGTGTGGTCGCCGGATCGAGATAGACCGACATGCCTGGGAACGGCACGTTCGGCAGCTGGGCCTGCCCAAGAGACAAGCCGAGCACTGCAAGTGTCGGCCCCGGCACGCTGCGCAGCAGGAACTCGCCAGTGTGACCGACGCGGAAGGGACCCGACGCCCCGAGGACCGGCGACGTGCCGGCCTCACCGACAATCTCGGCGCCGTGCAATTGCACGAGACCACCGGCTTGGGCGCGAGGGTAGTGACGGTTGCGCACGGTGTGGGATCCAACGAGGTCCGGCATACCATCACCATCCGCGTCGGTCGCATAGCCGGGTCCAAAGATCTGCTGGATCACCTCGAAGTCGCCAACGCTCGCGGGGTTCGACCAGCCAGTCCGCCGCAGAATGACGCCAACGCTCGGCTGCACCTCGGATGCAAACGCGATATCGGTGCGCCCATCAGCGTCGAAATCTGCGATGTTGACGGTCGGCCTCACCGCTGCCGGTTGCCAACCAAGGATCTGCACAGAACTGCCTGTCAGCGGGATCTCAGCGAAGCCAAACGTGCCTTGCGGCAGGGTGTTCACAAACAGGACCAGCACCCCCGAGCTGTCTGGCCGCACGAAATCGAGCGCCCCATCATCATTGACATCGCCGATGGCAACCGCACCTGGTTCGACCGGCATGAACGCACGCGACCAAGCCAGCTGAAACGACTTGCCAGGCCCGCTGCCGAGCTGCACGGTGACGCCACTTGTGATGCTCGTCATCAGCAGGTCCGGATGGCCATCGCCATTGAAGTCGGCGACCGCATCGACGCGACCCGCGGCGGATGGGAACACTGGGCCCGGCACAAACGTGCCGTTGTTGTTCCAGAACAACTCACTCGTGCCACCCGTGCCGTAGCTCGGCTGACTCTTGTAGATCATGTCTTGGTCACCATCGCCGTCACAATCAACAGCGAGATACCGATCCGCGGTCCACGCCCCCGCTGGCCCCATCGTCATACCGGGCGCACCACAAGGTCCGACGTAGTGCAAATGGCCACCACCATTGTTGCGGAACCAGGCCATCGAGACGAACTGCGCCGGAAACCCCATCGTGGTGAGTCTCACAACTTGGTCAGAGAAGCCATCGCCATCAACATCACACGACGTCGAACCAGCAACCGCATACCCGGGAGGGGCCGACAGAAGAGGAAACGTGTAGGCGAACTCGCCGTCACCACGATTGCTGTACTGAATGCCAAGGTCTGGATCGCCATCGCCGTCGTTGTCGAACACACCCCAAGGGCGCAGAAGCAGGGGCATGTTGCCAGCGCCAGCACTCTTTCGCGGCTGCTCGTCCCAAGGCCCATCGCCGTAGTAGATGCAACGACCCGCGACAAGGTCGACATCGCCATCGCCATCAACATCTGCAGCGCCCGCCATCGAACGCGAACCAGCCCCTGGGAAAGCCCACGCCGGCGCGAAGTTGCCACCGCCCAAGTTCTCTGCCAGTTCAAACGTCGACGGGAAGTCCAGTTCCGGCCACGCGAAGGTCTGGCCGCCGCCGCCGCAGCAAACGCCATCCAAGTCGCCATCGCCGTCGATGTCGGCGAGGTATTCTGCGGGACCGCCGAGCTGCGCGCTTTCCATGACGAACGCACCCGACGGGCTACAACGGAAGATCTGGTAGCGATGCGGGGCCGGGCTGTATCCCGGCATGAACATCACGACATCTTCATCGCCGTCCTGATCGATGTCACCAGCGGTCCAGAGGGCCGGCATGATGGAGGAAGAAAGTGGGGTCGACATCGTGGTAACGACCTGTGCCGCGCCGGCAGCGACCGACACCACCTGCGCCTGACTCGTGCGCCGATCGCTAACCAACAGCTCTACGCCGGGACTCGCATCCAGTTCGCTTGCTAGCAGCCGCAAGTCGGAGTTCGCATTCGCAGGAATACTGACCGAAGCGACAACTCCACCAGCCAAGAAGACATCGACGAACCCCAGTTGGTTCAAATCGTCACTGCTGGCGACGGCGATATCGATCACGCCATCGCCATCAAAGTCGCCGGCAGCAATCGCACGCGACCCATTCGGTGTGCCCGACAGCGGCATGCTGGTCTGAGCAAATTGGAAGTTCGGTAACGCGATAAACCGGACGGCCGCCAGTTTGGTCGCCAACGCGAAGTCCATGCGGCCATCTTGATTGAAGTCCGCCGTCGTCATCGCGAAGTTCGGCATGCCGTGGCCGTGGTAGAGACCAGGAGCCACATTCTCGACATAGGCTTCCGAGAACGCGCCCTGCACGTTCTCCCAAACGATCACCTCGGACGTCGCGCCGGAGCTGTAGACCCGGCTACCGACGGCGTCGAGGTCCCCGTCCCCGTCAAAGTCACCGAGTTTTTGGAACGGTGCCGTATTGACCGGCAGAACCGCTACTGGCACGTGAAACAGGGCCTTGGATTCTTGCGCAGGCAAAGCACCGACGACCATGCCGATCAAGCAGCCATAAGACGCCAGTCGTGGACCGCGGAGCAAGGACGCCGAGTTCAAAGGCACTGTGTTTAAGGGTACTGTGTTCATCTGTAGACACTCATGGAAGTGACTGGACATGGCGACCCAGCAGCAACTTGCAGGCCACGCCACCGGCCGCAAGATCCACCATAACCTTAGCAATCCGCTATGGGAGCCGCGGCATTCCGGCGGTCACTGCCGGAATTGCGACGCCTTGACACCGTGAGACGTAACCAGATGCCGCCAGCTAATTCCGCTTCCAGTGATCGAGCTTCAGACGCAACGGCTCACCACCCTCGGCCTGCAGTTCGAGCTCGCGCTCAGCACCGACCAGCTGCATGTAGCTACCATCGTCACCACGGCGCCAGGCGGTAACCTTGAGCGGCACGCCGGCTTGGGGAAAGACCGCGCGAAACTTGCCTTTGGCGTCGGTGTAGATACCGCGGTATGCGAGGGCGAACGTCGTACTCGAAACGTCGCGGAGAATGCTGGCATACCATGTGTTGGGGTCCATGCGGTCCGCGCCGCGAACCGAGACACGCACACCGGCAAGTGGCTTGCCCGCCGCATCAACGGCACTGCCGTGAAGCACCCCGCCGACCTGCAGCTGCACTGTCTGCGCGACGCGTGGCGCAGCGCCGGCGTGCGGCAAACGGGCTGCAGCAAAACCATCATCGCTGGCAACGATCACCGTCAGCAATTGTTCGCGCGGAACTCGCAACGAGCATCGTCCGGCCCGATCCGTCAAGAACGTGACGGGAGTGCGCGGCCGGTTGCGCTCTTCCGCCAGGTAGACACGCGCACGGTCGGCCGGCGACCGACTTGACGTCGTGACTTGGATGTCCACGTGGACCAAGGACGAAGCCACGAGCGTGCCGTGATCGCCTTCGACCTTCACGGCCGCCGAGGACGCCAGGTAGACCTCTTCTCGGCCAGCGGCTTCAAGCGTCGGCAGCAGCGCCGTCAGGCGATAGTCGCGACCAGGCATGCGGCCTGGGAACGCAAAGGCTCCCGACGCATCCGTCTCGGTAACGATGGGTTTGGTCGAAGTCGAACTCGATCTACCATTGCCACTCGCGCGAGTCGAGTAGAGCAAGACCGACACACCTGCCGCTGGTTTGCCGGGCTCAAGCATCAAGCGTCCTGTGGCGGAGAAGCTCGGCCCGGTGAGCATCACGTGCGCTTCCGCTTCGGTTCGCGTCGGGCGGTCGCGATCACCGCGAAGCCCTCGCATCATGCGAAACATGCGCTCGAAGTGGTCGTCCGAGCGAACCGCAACATCCGGCGCGGAGCCGGCGACGTTGCCGTCCGCTTGCCAGCTCAGGTACATCGGCAACTTCGCAATCCCGGATGCATCCGTCCGCGTCAACACGCGGCATTCGTTCACGTCGCTGATGGAGCCCGCGCTGCTCTGCGCACCAATCAGGATTTCGGCACCATCCACTGGCCCTTCTTTGTCGTGCACGGAGAACTTCACGACCGTCGGCTTCGGCAGGTTGAGAATGCTCAGCTCGCGCGCGTCTCCCGACATCACGTGCACCGCAGGCACAGGGCTGCGCCCGGTCACGCCACGCTTCGCTTCGGCCGCACGCCGAACCGCCGTGGTGTAGAAGAGGGAGTTCCACACGCGAACGCGATCCTTGGTAAGCGCCTCGACACGAACCAGAGTGGACGGGATCGCTGGCATCTCTGCCTCGCCGTTCTCGTCCAACGTCAAGTCGTGCACGAACACCTGCGAGGGTGTTCGCGACAGCAACCGAAATGCCAACTCACCGAACGGCTTGGCGCCTGCTGGTTCGACGATGCGCAATCGAATCGGCACCTGTTCGTGTTCACGCTCGCGCAGTTCGACGAGGTATGCCGGGACCACGTCGTTGACGACCCTCGTCAACCGGTAGCCACCGTTCCCGAGCTTGGCAAACGCCCACCCGGAGTAGTGCCTTTGTGGCAGTAGCTGCGCCTCAAATCGGCCGCGCGCATCGGTAGTGACGGTGAGTTCATCGGGCTCCCCCACAAACCAATAGCGTGCATAGGGCCACGCGATCAGCCGCACAGTCGCACCGGCCCAGGGCTGGTCATGCGACGTCAGCACCTTGCCGAGCACCTTCTGGCGTGGCGGGTCCGCAACTTCCTGCGCCCCCACGGCTGCCGCCAAACACGCGACCAAAACCGCCAACGCGATCGGCCGTCGCACACAGTGGGATGTCTTCATCGAATCCGAGTCCTTCATCGCTCGGACAGACTAGTGCATGTGGCTGTTTCCGTCCGGTGTACTCGATCCGGGCGCGCGAGAAGGTCGGACACCCGGTTGCGTACACTCGCGAAAGGCGCCACAAATCCGAAAATGACCGAGACATCGAACGGCGCACGTCACTGTCTTGATGGTGGCATCGGGCGCCGGCCTCAGAACAGCAGGCGCGGTCGATGCATTCCTTGATTCGCTTTGCGGACTCGCTTGGCGAGAACCACTGATATCCGCCGCGCACGCCGCGTCTCCAATTCGATGCTCAAACTATCCATGCGCCTGGCGCTATCTCTCGCCGCAATTGTCAGTAGCGCCACGGCGCAACTTACTGACAACACGGATCAGTTCTTTCACCTCGAACTCGCCCAAACCGCGAGCAATGTGCACGGCCTGGCCTACGACGCCAGCGAGCAACTGTATGTCGCCCAGGACAACGCCTCACTGACCCGCATCGACCTCACCACGAGCGCTGAGACCACCGTGCTCAATGGGCTTCCCCTGAGCTCCCCTGGTCAGCTCTTGCTCGGCGATGGTCGGCCACTGGTCGGATCCGATCTGGTGCTCGCTGATTGGAACACCGAACTGACTTCGTCATGTTGCAACGGTCGAGTGCTGCGCATCAATCCGAACACGAGCGCATTCGCTTCGCTCGCTACCGGCAACCCGGTATCCGGCTCGGTCGGCGATCCAGCTGGCATTGCTCTCGGGCCGGGCGGTGCGTGGGGCTCCGATCTCTATGTCATGGACTTCCAAGGGGCCAGTGGCTTCCCGCCGGTGTTGTTCCGTATCGACGCAGCCGGCAACGCGACGACGTTCTTGGTCGACCCGACGCAATGGACGCAATCCACTGCGCCGATCGGTTTGGCGTTTGGCTCCGCGGCATTCGGCGAAGACCTCTTTGTCGCCGATCGCGTTGGTAGCGGCCGGATTTGGCGAGTGGACTCGTCGGCAAATCTGAGCACATTCACAACTGGATACGCCGTGACCGGGATCGCCAAATCGCCAGGCGGCGCGTTCGGCGACTACCTTTACTTCACTGCATCGGTGGGGTCAGAGATCGACCTGTTCCGCGTCGACCCCAGCGGCAACGTATCGCTCGTCGTCGACAACATCGGGCCCGCGCACTACCTCGCCGGACTCGCGTTCCGCAGTGATGGCAAGGCCCTCTACGTTGGTGCCGCCAACCGGCTGGTCATTGTGGTGCCAGCGACCATGACGCTGACCGCAACGCCGAACCAGATCGCCGCGAACCAGGTCGTGCAGATTCAGAACACCACTGGTGTAGCGAACATGCCGGCGGTGCTGATGTTTGATCAGGCGTTTGGCGTGACTCTGACCCCACCTTCTGTGCTCATCGCGACAACGCTTGATGCCACCGGTAGCTGGAACTTACCAGTACTCGTGCCGGCGGGCTTGAGTGGGCTCACACTGAGGCTGCAGATGCTGTCGCTGGATGCGGCAGGGGTGTTCCAAGCAAGCAACAAGGAGCCCCTGCAGTTCTTGTAGGCGCACGTACGGTCCCAGGCACAAAAACAACATCTTCGCGAAGCGGCAGTCTGGCCGAGCCAATGGCACATGATCGACGTGGCTGCGAGGAAGTGTTTTTTTGTCCTGGCACCGTACGCACATCGTTAGCGGGCTCGCAACACGACGACCTCATTGGGAACGTCGCGCGGCACAGCGATGACCATGCCGCCAGAGGCCTCGGCGGCGATGGTCGGAAGCCCGAGTCGTCGGCCTGCGGTCGGTGGCACCAGCGTCGTCGGACCCTGCCATTCGCCGTCCGCCGGTTGCCGCCACAATTGCAATCGTTCACCATCGCCCACGGCCTCGCGTTGTCGGACTACTAGCCAGAGTGTGCCGCTCTCGGCATACGCGGCCGCCCAAGCAGTACTGGAGGCGATGTCAGATGTCAGCTGCAGGCGGCGAACCACCGCGGCATCCCGCGAGTCGTCGAGCCGCACGGACGACAGTGCTCCGGATGGGGTCAGCCACAAGCCAGCGCCGCCATTTGGGCCAGGCAACAATCGAGGCGTGCTGAGCATGCCGAGCGCTTCGGTCACGACGATTTCGCGATCGATAAGACCGATATCCATCTCTCTGGTGAGTTCGATCTCGGTGCTGCTGCGCGCTGCAAACCGCAGCAGCGCGCCCGTGCCATCGACACCAATCTCCCCGTGTGGGCGTTCGAACGGTCCCGTGCCCTTCGGCATCGACCCGGCGACGTTCCAAAGCCACGCTTGTGCCGGCTCGCCAAATCGCGGCCCCCGACTGACGACGGCTGTGTGGCCATCGAGGGTGGCTGCAACCAGGCGGTAGTTGGGGTGGAACTGGGTCGCCAGAGCAAACATGGGGGTGGAAGTCCGGGGGCCAACCAACACCTTGTCGTAGAGCACCGGCCACGTCTGCTGGCAGACGATCGAGAAGCTGTCGCCGAAGCCCCCCACGATGCGCGGGACGCCGTCGACGGCGCCAGACGTTGCGACCAGGAAGTCGTCGCTCAGCCAGATGCCATCGCGATGGCGTAGTGCCACTTCACACCGTATGTCGGCCGGCAACGTGCCAGCGTTGAAGTAGCGCGCACCGGCCAGCGCGCCGCCGTGACTGACCGCCAGCCGCTCCGGCACGAACGGGAAGTTCTCTTGATGCGTTGCGGTTTCGCTCAACACCCAGACGTTGGCGCCGACGGCGACTACTGCGTCGCCTGTCGTGGGGTCGAGCGCAACCACACTCTGAGAGTCGTTGTCGACAGCGTCAACCGTCAGCGCGACGGGCGCCTCCAAGACTGGCTCCAGCACGGTGAACGTCCACTCGACATCCTTCGAGAGCACTCTGCCCGAAGCCGTGCGTAAGCCCGCCTTCAACACCGCGCGCAATCGGGTGCCGAGCGGGAGGGTGGCAACCGTCTGCCAGCGAACGAAGTCGTCGACGGGGTCATACGCCGTCGTGCCCAGCACCATTCCGGTTGCGGATCGCACGGCGACTTGGTCCATGCCAACGGAGGCTGGGTCCAGCGGCTCCTCAAGACGAACGGCGATCTGTGGCGTGCGCTCGACACCGACCGCACCGGCTGCCGGGATCATCGACGTGACCGACAAGCTCGGCTCCGTACGACTACTCGACGAGCAAGCGGCATAGCCAAGGCACAACAGCCAACCAAACCGGATCATGGACATCGCATGAGTGTAGCGGGTTGCATCGCCAGCAGGTCGTGGTCGAGCCGGCCGCTGGCATCGCCGCCTGGCTCTGGCACTCTCGTGCGGCAACCCTATCGCCGGCACCACCGGTTCGATCAAGCCTCTCGATCGCGACCGCCACTCCGCCTCAGTAGGCGAGCTTCACGACCCGGTCGTCCCCATGTTCCCTGGGATTTTCACCGAGCGAACGGCAACCCGGCCGCTTGCCGGCACGCGCCTCCCAGCCTCACACCCGAATCGGTTACCCTCGCGCTGATGGCCCACGTTCGACTTTGGTTCGCCATCCTCCTGACCACAACGCTCGCGGCCCAAGATCCGCCGATCGTGCTGCGAGGACGCATCGTTGACGAACAAGGCATCGGCATCGCCGGAGCCGCGGTCGCAAGCGTGCCACGCACCCAGTTCGTGGACACCAGCGACTTGCTGAAGAACGCCGAGAATCGCACCGACGAGCAGGGCAACTACCAACTCGAGCTGACCTCGCCCAAGACGAGTTCGCAATTGATACTGGCCGCGCGCAACCACCAGAGCTGCGCAATTCGGATCGTGCCCGATCATGAGCGAAGCCGAGCGTTCCCGCGAGAAACCGTGCTTCCCAAGAGCGGCCAACTGATAGGTCGCGTGCGCGATGAGGACGGCAAGCAACTCGAAGGTGTGCGCATTGACGTCACCGACGCCATCAAGGCTCCATGGACCGCGAAGGCAACGATCCGGGCCGGATCGATCAGCAACAAGAAGGGTATCTTCGTAGTGCCCGGCGTGCCGCGCACCGGACTGTTGATGACGGCGCGTTGCGACGGGTTCGTGCCGATCGAACGCATCGTCGCACAGGGTTCTCCCCTCACCCTGACGATGGTCCGCGCAGCACGGGTTCGCGGTCAGGTCTTAGGTAGCGACGGCAAACCGGTGGCCGAGGCATCGGTCCGCATCCTGACGGCAGTGCGTGGCAATGCATCCCCCGAACCGGTGACCAGCGATGACAACGGGCAGTTTGCGATCGATGTGCCACGCGGCGTTCGCTACGCGCTTACCGCATACAAACGCGATGGTGAACGGCGCAACTTTCGCAGCAAACTTCTGCGTGGCAGCCACGACGACGTGCGGGTCGAAGAAACCGAGCCGCAACAAGAATCGAGCCAGCAACTACAGCTCACCGTGCTCGACAAACAGACCAAGAAGCCACTCCAGCAGTACACCGTCGCCGAACTGAACTTCCCGCCGACCAACCTGTTGACGGCGCTGTTTCATGCCGACCACGCCACCGCCAATCCCAACAAGAAGACGATCACCGTCAAGAACGGTAGACCACGCGGCCTGCTGTTTCGCGCGCCGGGCCACGCATTCGAAGCCATCACCACTCCGGACAGCTTCGACGAACCACTGGTTGTCGAGCTTGGCCCGGAGGCGGTCCTTACCGGTATCGTTACGGACGGCGAAACCGGCAAGCCGATGGCTGGTGTCAAGGTGCGCGCGCTACCCAAAGGTAACGTCAGTGGCGGCGGCGGCATGCCGTCCGATGCTTGGCCCACCACCGGCGCAGATGGCCGCTATCGCATCGCGGGCCTGCAACCCGGCGACTACGGTGTGCAGGCCCACCACGAGCAGCGACGTGCGTCCCCGCCACAATTCGTCGCGGTTGCAGTTGCCGAGGACGCGACCCTGGCCTTGGAGGTGCCCGCTCGCAAGACGCTGCATCTCGACATCACCGGCACGATCCCGCCCGGACCGACTCCGGCCCTCGAACCGGGCGACAACTTCAACTATGGCAGCGGCACCGGCAGCTTCACCCACTCTCTCGCACCACCACAACCGATGCCATTGCGACTCGGCAAGCTCGCGTTCGGCCCGGTCGCCACGACCCGCCTCGACCTGAACGTGTTCGTGCCATCGCGCACCCGGGTTGGCAGCGGCACCCTGCTCTCGCTCGGCGCCATGGATTTCCAAGAGGACCGCAATGCCATCGCGTTGCCAGACTTGACCAGCACGATCGTGCGCGGCCGCATCGAATGCGATTCGAAACTACCCACCGAACGCATTGCGGTGCTAGCTCACGTCGCAGGCAAACAGCAGCGGTCCGGGTCGCGCGCGCGGCCGTGCCTGGCCGGTCTGTTCGTCGATGGTTCGTTCGTCATGGACTTGCCGACCGGAACCTACTGCTTGCAACTGCTCGACGTCGCAACGGGCATCGTCTTCCACACCAGTGAAGACCTGACGATCGGCAAGGACCCGATCGTGCTCAAGCCACAGATCCATTGGCTCGACATACGTTGCGAGCCATCGAAGCAAGGCGATCCGGTCGCGGTGCACTCGTTCGGGGTCACGCTCGACCGACCGCGCGGCGGAGACTTCGGCGCGTTCTTGAAGAGCTGGTCGGGCAGCAGTCGTCGCGAGTCCGGCACGATTGACTGCAAAGCCGATAGCTCCGAACAACGCTGGCTGGTCCCGGCCGGAACGATCAGGATCACGGCGCGCAGTTCGTACTCACGACTCGCCCGCAACAGCAGTGGCATGCGCCAGCAAGACCTGGATTCCGAGTCCATCGAGATCGAACGCACGGCGCACGAGATCAAGCTAGAAATACCAGCTCCGCCGACTGATGAAGAACTCGACAAGCAGTGAGGCTGCAAGCGGTCGCAATCGCGCAGCACCCCGGCCAGACGCATCGAACGCGCCAACCTTGTCGGACGCCGACAGGCTAGACGGCGAGGCTCTCGTGGGCCGCCAAGTGCGGCGAGGCCGCCGCAAGCTTTGTGCGCGGCTTTTCGGCCGGGCCTCCAGAGGCGTGGCCGGAAAGTAGCGTGCATCGCGTGCGGATGGAATCGCTGTGCGTGGTGGTGCGCGAGAACGCAGGCGAATCGGTGGATTCGGCGAGGCTCTCGTGGGCCGTCAAGTGCGGCGAGGCCGCCGCAAGCTTTGTGCGCGGCTGTTCGGCCGGGCCTCTAGGATGAACTACGTGAGGACCCCACACGCTGCAATTTCTCTGCTTGCCTGGCTGGTGATCGCCGAGGTCGTAGTCGCCCAGAACGTAGCCGCACAGGACGAGCGCCCCTACCCGAAGCTGGTGACCGTCGCGACGCAAGCCAACCAAGCTGAGTTGGCTCGGCTACAGAAGCCTGGCAAGGTCGTGTTCGCCGACGACTTCGAGAACGAGAAGTCTCTCGCCAACTACTTTGAGATCCAGGGCCGCAAGGACGGCCGCGTCTCGATCGCGCACACCGCGGAGCAGGTGCATGCCGGCAGAGGCTCGCTGCAACTGACGGCCACGGACAACCAGGGCAAGGCTCGCGGTGCGGGACCTGTGCTGTGGCTCGGCAACAAGGGTCATGAGTGTCTGCACCTGCGCTACTGGATCCGCTACGCAACGGACTACGACCAGGGCAATCTCCATCACACCGGCGGCTCACTGTCGGGTGTCGCCGGCACCAACAAATGGCGCGGCATGGGAAGCGCCGGCAAGCGCCCGCGCGGCGACGACCACTTCTCGACGCGGGTCGAGGGCTGGCGCGACTGGGGCCGGCGCAAGCCGCCGGGCTATCTGCACTGCTACACCTACTGGCAGGACATGTCGCGCAACCAAGATGGCAACTACTGGGGCAACATGCTGGCCCCGCCCGAAGCCGAACGCCGCGTTCCGAAGCGCGGTGCATGGCAGTGCGTCGAGCTTCGCGTCGCCTGCAACACGATCGATGACCGCACGGTGCACGCGGATGGCGAACTGGCCGTCTGGCTCGACGGCAGACTCTACCAGCACTGGCACGGCCTGAGATGGCGCTCGGACCCAACCGTGCTGCTCAAACGAGTAGGCCTGTTGTGCTACGTGCACGAAGCACGACAAGACAACACGGTCTGGTTCGACGACGTCGTCGTGTCGACCGGCTATATCGGGATGCAGACCATTGCGCCACCGTCGTCAAAGTAGGCGGCACGTCGCGCAACCATCGCCGCAGCACTTTCACAGCCCGCGAGGACACGACACTCGCGCCGGCCGAGTCCGGCTTGACTATGGTCGCCCAAAGCGATGCGACTTGCCGCGAAGCGGGACCGTCGTGACCACCGGCTCGGGACGAGGCTGCCCCTTCGGGTAGAACATGATCCACCCGCCTGGCTTCGCCTCGATTTGATAGACACCTGCTCCAACGCCCTTGACGGTGACGCCAGGCGACGTTGTCCATTGGGCATCTAGCATTTGGGGCTCGACCTCGACGCTGCCTGCGGCCTCGCACTGCACAACGGCCCATCGTGTGCGGCCCTGTTCGCGACGAGCACTAATCAAAAAGCCACCCTCGCCACGAAGCTGGTGGAACTGCACCGTTGGCCACGCCGAGGCAACGGCCGGAAACACGCGCAGTCGACCGCCCCAACTCTGCAGCAGCATTTCCTGCATCGCGGTGGCCCCGTGCAATGGAGTCTCGATCACCGGCAGGCCACCGGCTTCCGAATAGAACGTGTTGGCGTGAAGAAACGACTTCAGCCGGTTGAGGAATTCCAGTGAGCGATCGCCGTCGCCCAACAACGCCGCCATGCAAGCTCCACCGGTGGCAGAGTAGCCCGCCAGTCCGGCCTTGAAGCTATGCCAGTGATGCAGACTGCGTTCGATCAACTGACGATCTTCAGGCGTCTCCGGAGTCAGGGTGCGAAGGGGATAGATGGCCAACAGATGCGACCAGTGACGATGCGGCCCGGTGAGCGAGACGCTGCGCCCGATCATCCTGCCAGTTTCGTTGACGTGGCTAGGCACGAGCTTTTGCTGCAGCTCGCGCCAGGCGTGCACAAGAGCTTGGTCCTGCTCCGTGCGCTCCATTTCCGCAGCCAATTCCAGCAAGCGGCCGATGCCCCAACGCAGTAGATCGAGGTCGTAGGTGCAATCGCCGGCCAGCCTGTATTCGGGGCTGTAGGTCTGCGGCAAGTGCAGCTGACCATCGGCCTCTTCGACAAGGAAGTGGCGGTAGTAGTTCACGGCCTTCACGAGCAGCGGATACAGCACGCGGTCGCGCAGATCGTTGTCGAGCCAGTATCGATACTCCAAATCGACGTTGTGCAGTGCCCACAACAGGTTCCCGCATTCGCGGCCGATCAGCCTGTCCATCGGCGGGCGGCCTTTGCCCGGCTGACCAGCGTGGCCCAGCAGGTCCCAACCGGAAGAATTGCGTCCAATGGCATACGAATCCTCGCGGTATTCGGCAGCCACGTTGCGAGCAAGGTTGTCACGGTTGATGTCGAGTCGGTGACTCAGCGCCGACCCCATACCTCTGCGGTTGGCCGTTGCAAAACCGCTATGGGAAAGCTGGGCGTTGAGGTTCCACCAGATGGCGTTCCAGGCAGTCGGCTGCAGCCATGGACCTTGGTTGTCGACAATCCAGCCCTTGTCGCGAGTGCTGGAAGCGAGCTTGTATTGCTGCGCCCAATAGAACGCGTCCCAGTAGGCATCGCCCGTCGACACAAAGCTGGCCGGATAGAATTGGTGCCACCAATCGCGATGGCTTTGCAACCACGCGGATTGCTCTGCCTTCACCGCAGCCCGAACTGCCGCCACCGCCTGAGCCGAAGCCTCATCACCAGGAAAGCTATGCTGCACACTCAGCCATAACCGCTGCAAGCCGTCGACTTCGAGTTGTTGCCAGGCCACCGCCGTTTGTCCACCAGCGTGAAGGCGATGAACGGCCGTCTGCACGCCATCGGGAAGCTCCGCAAGCTCGGCAGCTGCGTTGGCTGGCGTGCGAGGTGTCTTGGCGCGCTGGGCGCGAGGATTGGTGGCCGACTCAGGCACGTAGACGAACTTCGCGCCCTTGAGATCCCCCGTTGCCTGCAAGTCGAAACGCATGACCGGCTGCTTCGCATGCGCCAGCGCTCGCCATTCGGCCTTGCCCGCAGCCGAGGCAAGCGTGCCCGTGGCTTCTGCATCCCACAGCGCCAGACGCGAAGTGCCACCGGTCAAGTTGGCCGGAAACTTCACCTCCAGATGGCCAATGAAGAGTCGACCGCGATTGAGGGCCACCACGTTCTTTTCCGCAAAGTCATCCTGTTCGAATGCACGGTGGTCATGGGCAGCCGAACACCCCACGTCCCAGCGCAGCGTGCGCTTGTTGAGCTGATACATCATGGTACCCAACTCGCCATTGCCCAGAAACGGCGCCTCCTTCCAGTTGCGCGGCAACCTAGCCCACATCATGTCGTGCCCGGCCAGCATCGCGCCCCAGTCCACGCCGTCGACCACTGGACTTCCCGCATGTTGCGCGGCACCTGCTGAAGCAAGAGCAATACCGCGACCATGCACAGCGCCATCGACCGAACGAGCCGAGCGACAGCAAGGCGAAGCCGCCGCGGCGAGCAATAGGATCAAGAAGCCGTATCTCATCAAGTAAACGTACGCACCCAGGCACAGAAGTAACGCATTCGCCGCCCCTGGCGGCGAATGCGTTACTTCTGTGCCTGGCACCGTACGTCACTCGAGGACCACGATGCGCAGCAGGTTCAGGGTTTCGTTCACCGCGAGCAGGATGCGGCCGCTGTCGTCGACTGAGTAGTGAAAGGAGAGCAAACTGTTGGAGGTCGATTGCGTGTAGACAATGCGCAGCGGGTCGTTTCCCGAACCTGGCCGGCTGCGACTCATCCAGATCTGCCCGCCCGCTTCCCCTGCGAGCCACCATTCACCGCGTTCGGGCGACGGCAGTGTGATTGGCAACCCGGGACCGCTAGACCCTGCGAACGGGCCGAACCAGCCGTCGCGTTCGATACGCATGTATCTCTCGATCACCCCAACCCCCCAATAGTAATGGCCGATCGCTACTCGCGTAGAGCCACTAGTCGACGTCACGGTCGACAATTGAGGAGAGCCGGACGCACCGCTGTTCGAGATTGACGTTGAGCCGGGCAGCAGCTCGAGGCCAGTGCCGGGCACGAAGCGCGCGGCGCGCAGGCCTTGGCTTCCGAGCCAGACCAGCAAGCCGATGCCGTCGTCGCTGACGTCAAAACTGGCCTGCGTC
>CAXBFC010000057.1:0-24751 GCA_963974725.1 uncultured bacterium
GCATAGCGGTCCCGCCAGCGCACGATCACCGGCGCAAGGCTCGCGAGCAAATGGTCACACCGGCGGCGGCGGACCTGGATCCGGCGAGTGTCGCCAGCAGGATTGATATCGGGCGCCGCTTGCTTAGGCACGTCGACGCGCTCGGGCCGGACTACCGGGCGGCCATCTTCCTGCGCTACTACGAAGGCCTCGAGCCGCGTGAGATCGCGACCAAACTTGGACTGTCCGTTGGCACGATCAAGACTCGGCTCGCCCGCGCGATGGCGCGGTTGCGCGAGCAGCTCCCGGCCGACGATCCCGAGGGACGTCAGAAGTGGTTGCCGGCGTTGTGCGCGCTCGGCGGATTGGAACCAGCCAGCGTTGGCATTCCGGTCGCCGGTCCGGCGATGCGCCGCGCCTTCAGTGTTTGGCAGTGGTTTGCTGTTGTGGGGGCCGTGGCAGCGACCGTGACATTGGTGTGGATGTTCTGGTCGCTTGACTCGCAGCCACAGCCGGATCGTTCGTCGCAAGCCGCGGTGCTCGTTGGCGAGCGCCAGGCCGACGAAGATTCGGGGAGCGTCGACAGCGGTGCGCATAAGCGCGTTGTGTCGCCATTGACCGTGCCCTCGCTCGTGGTTGGTGTCGTCGAAGATGCCGGCATCGGCGCGGATGTCGGCACGGGTGTTCCGGCGGCGAACGTCAACGTGCGAAGTCGGCTTCGCGTTCCGGGCGATCCGGCGCCGATCGAGAACCGCGTCGGAGCGCAACCGTTGCGTTCGTCACGTTCACGCGAGATCGAGGTGGCATGCCTGACCGATGCACAGGGTCGCTTCCAGTTCGAGCTGCCGGTCGGTGCCGAGCTCTTGCGCGTGCAGGCGGTCGGAGATGGCCATGTCGCAGATGCCGTCTGGTCGGTGTGGACGAGTGCTGCGAGGCCCGAGTCCTTGGTGTTGACGCGCTATTTGCGCACGGTGTTCGCTGGCGAGGTGATCGAACCGTCGGGAGCGCCGGTGGCCGGTGCCCGAGTCGCGCTGATGCATTGGCAGAAGGACCAACGCGTCGCGGTCGAGCGGTTCACGGACGACAGCGGCCGCTTCCAGTTTCCGACTGTGCCAGACGATCCTTGGCTGACGGTCGAGCACGAGGGCTACGTGCAGGTTTGGGCGAGCCAGCCCACTGCTGGGCCGCGCGGTGGTTGGCAGCTGGCTCGCGTCGTGGTAGCGCCGGTCGCGACCCTCGAGCTTGTGATCGACAATGCCGAGGGGCAGCCGTCGAACTGTGTGCAGGCTGTTGGTGTCACGCTTGCGATGGCCGAATCTGGTTTAAGGGCGATCGTGCCTGACGCCGGACGTGTGTTCCTTGCGCGAGCCAAGGTGACCAATGGCCGAGCGACGTTGGCGGTTCCTGCCGGGCTGCAACTTGCGTTGCACGCCGGTGAGAGCCACTACCTGCGGGAGCGTGATGGGTTGGTTTTCGCGAGCAACTTCGACGTCAATCCCAACTTGAGCGAGGGGCGCGCGATCGTGTTCGCGGCCGGCGAACGGCGCACGCTGCAAATCGTGAACGCCACCGACGTCGTGATGCGTGTCACGGTTCTGGATCCCGATGGGCAGCCGGTGCCGGCTGGTATCGAACTCAACTTCGCGAAGGCTTCAGACGGCCGCCTTCAACCGATCGGTATCGTCGAGACGGATGCGCGTGGTCAGCAAGTGAAGCGCGTTGCCGCGCCCGAACAAGGCGTCTGGATCGTTGCTTCGGCGCAGGGTGCGGGCGCAACGGCGGGTCTTCGCGCGGTGCAGCAACTGCGAGTCGAGGGTTTGGCGCCACTGGACATCGAGTTGCGCTTGGCCAAGAGACAGGATCTGGTGGGTTCGGTCCGCGATCGCAACGGGCAGCCCGTGGATGCACGCATTCGCCGCACCTGGACGATGCCCGGTGTTGATGGTTCGGTCCGGGAGGGCGGTTCGTGGCCGACTGACGAACATGGCGCGTTTCGAGTGCCGGGTGTAGCTGGTGCCAAATACCGGCTCGAGATCGAGTCCGACGACTTCGCAACCCAGGTTCTCACCGGACTTGAGGTTGGCGGCGCGAACCTCGACGTGGTGCTCGAACGGCCTTGGCCCACCCAGCTGCAATTGCGAACTGACGATCCGTCGTTGAAGTGGCTGCATGTGCGGGTCGATTACTTTGATCCCGACAGTGGCGCCAACACATCGTGGCCCGTACTCACGGAGAATCCAAGTTGGTCGCGCGCGGTACCGTCGGCGCACGCCGAACAACTGTTGCGTGCTCGTGGTGTGGACTCGCGGTTGGTGTCTCACAACCTGTCTGTGGTCAACGGTGCGGCGGAACTACGGCTCGATAGCGGCCCGGCGATGCTCACCATCAGTGGTCTTGATCTGCGCGGCAAGCCGCGGTCGAGCTTGAGGACCGGGCCGGTGCGCATTCCGGACGGGGAGTTGGTTCTACCGATCGATTTGGCATCGCCTGTTGCCTGCCGGGGCCGAGTCCTGTTCGCCGACGACACGGAACGCTTTGTCGCCAGCGTGGCACTGGCCGACGATCAGGGGCGCTTGCTGGACCTCACCGTATTGGGCGGGGGGCAGAGATTGCAATCGACCCTGCCGACTGGAACGTTCGGTCACTTCACCATCGAGTCCGTGCCGGCCGGCACGTGGGAGTTGCGCGTCGGCACGCGCCAACAACTAGAACGGGGCGAGGCGCACTCGCGGCAGCGCATCGTGTTGGCGGAGGACCGCGACGAACCGATCATCGTGCGGCTGTAGGGCGTTGGCTCCAAATCGCGGAGACGTTTTGATGTCGTGGCTGCGAAGAGCGCTCACTGTCTTCGCGATCGTCGCTCGCGCGACGGTGTCGCGGGCCTGCATTCGCGGTGGCTGGGTTGTAGGCTCTGCTTGCGTGAGGGTTGACGGCTAGGCGGACGGGGTGGAGACTTCCGGCCCGTTGTGAGCAGGTGGTCCGAACCGCACCTTGAATGCTCGTATCCGGAAGCACACAGCCAAGCCCTGCCATGCAGATTCGCAAGCCAGAACTCTCCCGACACCTACTGGCTGCTGCAGTGCTAACCCTGGTCGCGGCATCCTTGCCCGCCCAAGAACAGTTTCTGCCCTTGCCGAGGCGGCTGCAACCCGCGCTTCCGGGCGTGGCGCATGCCTTCGCGATGGGCGACGTCGATGGGGATGGCGATCTCGATATCGTTGCAGGCAACAGCGATCAGTTCAGTGGGCGACAGAACTATCTGCTGTTGAACACTGGCTACGGCGTGTTTGTGCAAGCGCCACCCGGGCGCTTGCCAATTGCGTTGGCTCGCACATCCGCGCTGGTTCTCGCCGATCTGGACGGCGACGGGGATCTTGACCTATTCGAAACCGCGGTCACTTCTTCAGCCGTTCTGCTACGCAACGATGGCGCAGGCGCCTTCACGGATGTTTCGGCAACGGCACTGCCGGCCATCACAACGAACGCCAACGCGCTGGCCGTAGCCGACCTGGATGGCGACGGCGATCTGGATGTCGTGCTGTCTGGCCTCGGAGGCGAGGTCCTGTTGCTCAACAATGGCAATGGAACGTTCTCGGATGCCACGGTCGGCAACATGCCGAACATCGTCGACCACACGATCAGCATCGCGATCGGAGATGTCGACGGCGATGGCGACCTCGACGTCCTGACCGGCAACCTCTTGGATTCCGGCCCTGCCAATCCAATGTCCGGGCAAACGCGTCTCTACCTCAACAACGGCAGCGCCACCTTCACGGATGCGACCCAGCAACTGCCGGTGGACTCCCTCACTTCGACGACCGGCATTGCCCTGGGGGACATCGACGCCGACGGCGATCTCGATGCGGTGTTGTCGCGCCACGGAGAATGCGGCTCCAACCAGTGCGGCAAACCCAACAAGTTGTTCCGCAACAACGGCAGTGGCGTGTTTGTCGACGCGGGCAATCTAGGCAGTGACTGGACCAAGAGTGTTGCGCTTGCGGATGTCGATGGCGACGGAGATCTCGATGCCGTGTTTGGCAATGCGACGCCATTTAGTCCCCTCCCCACGAACTCTCAGAATCAGTTGTGGCTCAATACCGGCGGCTCGTTTGCGGATGCAACCCAGCGACTCCCGTCGGAGTTCTCCGACACGGAAGCGATTGCGATGGGTGACGTGGATGGCGATGGCGACCTCGACATCGTATTTGGCAGCCCCGGTCAGAATCGCCAACTAACGAACGTGCAGCGTCAGATGCATGCTGCCTCGCCACCAAGGATCGGGCTGAACTATTCCATCGACGTCTACATGCGTTACACGCCGCCGAGCAGCATCCAGCTTGCGGCCCTGTGTGTTGCAAGCTCGCTGATGCCCAGCACAGTGACGCCGTTCGGCATGCTTGGTATCGACCCGTTGCTGGCTGCGCCACTGCCGACGATGACGATTGCGCAACCAACCGGCCAAGCCACGTAGACCGTCACCCTGCCGAATGCACCGGGACTTGTCGGCGCTGGGGTTTACGTGCAGGCGATGCTCGTCGGGTATCCGAACGATCTACGGCTCAGCAACGTGCTCGTCGATGTCGTGCAGTAACAGCGAGCTGCGTCGCGACGAATCATACTGAGTTCCGTACGGCTCGGCCTCCTGCTACCGCGCGTCCCCGGCACGGCTATGCTGCCAGGATGAAGTCCATGCTCGGCTTGGTTGCCTTGGCTCTCGTGCTGCTTGCGTCAGGCTGCAGTGGGAGCGGCTCCGGCAGCGGCGGCAGCACCACCGCCATCAATACGTTTCCCCGCTATGCGTACGCGGTGTCGGCTGGCGATCCGTACATCCTGATGTTTGCCGTCAACGCGGCGACTGGGCGGCTGCAATCGCGCGGCGCGTTCCAGCGGGCGCTGGCGACCGAGATCCTTATCGAGCCGTCCGGTCGCTATGCGTATGTCGCCGGCGGCGACGTGTCGATGTTTGCCATCGATCAAGCGAACGGCTCGTTGGGCGAGATCGGTGTGACTCCACCGATTCCCGGTGGCGGTAGTTCGACGGCGTTGGTTGCGGATCCGACTGGACGCTTTGTCTACGTCATCTACGAAGTGCAAGGCCAGCCTGACTTCGTTGTCGCATACGCGATCGATGCGGCATCGGGCATGCTGACTCGAATCGGTGGGCGAGTTTTGGCCGGGTCACGACCTTGTTGCCTCGCGGTGCATGCGTCTGGTCGCTTCCTATACGTCGCGAATCAGCTTGACGATGACGTGACGACATTCGAGATCGACCAGAGCACGGGCAGTTTGACCGCGGTCGGCTCAGCAGTGCCGGTCGGCGACAACCCGGTTGCGGTACGAGTCGACGCGGCGGGCAGGTTTGTCTACGTCGCCAACAGCTTTAGCGACGACGTCCACACGTTCGCGATCGACCAGACCACCGGCGCGTTGACCGCAGTCGGCGCCCCGGTGGCGCTCGGTCTGACGCAGTTCGGCTCGACGCTTGAGTCGTTCGAGTTGGCTCCGACCGGCGCGTTTGCCTTTGCTGGTGGCTTCGACCGCATGACCGTGCTGCGACTGGACCCGGTCACGGGCGTGCCCTCGGAAGCGGCGCAAGAGAATCCTGCAGCGCTCGCCGGCGGGGTCACGATCGAACCTTTTGGACCATTCTTGTACGCCGGTGGTCGTGCGGCGGGCAACTTCGTGACCTTGCCCGGCTTCGCAACCGTCGACTCCAACGGCTACCTCGGCAGCTACCGCATCGATCCGGCGACGGGCGCCCTGCAGTCGCTCGGTTACACCCGCATGCAACGCCAGTTCTCGGGGGCGTTGGCGATGACGTCGGGTGTGGCGCCAGCGTTGGCGTTGCCGCGCTTTGCCTACGTGACCAACGAGGTCTCCGGCGACGTGACGACGTTCGCAGTCGACCAGAACACCGGCGAACTGCGCCGCGTTGGTTCGGCCGTGGCCGCGGGTGACGGACCGTCGGCGATCGTCGCTTCGCGGCCTGGTCGATTCGTCTACGTGGGCAATCGTGTCTCGGGCGACGTCGCGGCATTCACCGCTGATCCGGTGACAGGGTTGTTGACGCCGTTGGGGTCGGCGGTTGCGGCCGGTGCCGGAGCAGCTGCGCTAGCGCTCGAACCGTCGGGGCGATTCCTCTACGTCGCCAACGAACTCGCCGGGACCGTGACAACGTTCTCGGTCGACGCGACGACCGGCGCACTCAGCCCATCGTTCGTCGACAACCAGGCGGCGCCGATCTCGCTCGTGACCGAACCAACGGGGCAGAACCTGTACGTGCTCGGAGCCAGCGGTAGCATCGCGTCGCTGGCGATCGATGCGGGCACCGGCGGGTTGACGTTTCAGGCTGAGGCGGCCGTCGGAACTGGTTGGCGATCTATGGCGGTGCATCCGACCGGGCAGTTCGTGTTCACGCCGAACGACGTGTTCGACGACGTCGCGACCTTCCGGGTCAATACCCAGTTCGGGGTGTTGCCGATGCCGCCGCAACAGCTGATCGGGCAGCTGCTCTGGGCTAGCGGCTTCGTCGGCACCGGCACCGGGCCAAGCGCAATGGCGTGCCACCCGGACGGACTGTTCGCTTACGTGGCGAACGCGGACTCCGACGACGTGACGACGTTTGCGGTCGACCCCGACATGGGTGCATTGACCGAAATCGGTGCTGAGGTACGAGCGGGCGATGGACCGAGTGCCGTCGCCGTCGATCCGTCCGGCATGTTCGTGTTCGTGACGAATCGCTTGTCGAACGACGTGACCACGTTCCGGATCGATCAAGCCACCGGTTCGCTAAGCGAGATCGGTTCGGAGGTGTCGGTCGGCACGGGGCCGTCGTCGATCGTGATCGTTGCTGAACACCGATAGGCTTCGATTACCAAGTTCTATAGCTGGGCCGACCACAGCAGGCCAGGGTGCGGGGCGGCGTGTGCTGGTCGACTCCTGCGCAAGCGTCTTTGCAGTTGCGGTTGCTGTCACCCAGAGGTGTCGTCACGACGCGGCTCGTGTGACACGGAAGCCGCGCTATCTCGAACAGAAGGTCCTCGAACAGGAGGTCGCCGTCGGCAAGACGGTTACCTGGTGACGCTTCGAACTGCCCGCTCTGGCAGGTGGCAGTTCGCGCATGCGGATCGAATTCGTGCGTGTCCCGTAGGCGCGGGGGGTGGCGGTGGGGTTTGCCATCGACAGATTGGCGCATCCGATTGTTCCGAACATCGTTTCGTTTGCGAATGGCTGTGCGTGCATACGGTGTCAGGTCACAGCATCAGCGATCGGTGCAATTCGGGTGACTTGCACCGCTAGGTGAAACAATGATCCGCTTGGCGGGGTTTGTTCTGCATGAGCAACTCGAGCGGTCGTGTCGTGATTGCTGGCGGCACTGGGTTTCTCGGCGCCAATTTGGCGCGTTTCCTGATTGCTGATGGCTACGAAGTGGTGGTGCTGGGCCGTACCCGTCCGAGCGACGTGGTCGGTTCGTTCGTGCAGTGGGATGGCTTTTCGCTCGCTGATTGGTGGCGCGAACTGGAAGGCTGCGTTGCCTTGGTCAATCTCGCGGGGCGCTCTGTCGACTGCATCAAGACGGTTGCACGGCAAGATGAAATCCTGCGGTCACGAGTGGAGTCGACGCAGGTCTTGGGCAAAGCGCTGCGCAAGCTCGACCGCGCGCCACCCGTTTGGGTGCAGATGTCGACCGCACACATCTACGGGGATCCTGCCGAACGCGTCTGCGACGAAGACGCCGCGTTCGGTCTCGGCATGGCACCCATTGTCGGTCAGGCCTGGGAGGCCGCGCATGAGCAGGCGCTGCTGCCCGGCATGCGCAGTGTCGTGTTGCGAACGAGCTTCGTACTTGGGCGCGAAGGTGGGGCGTTGCCGCGTCTCGCCAAGGTTGCCCGTTGCCTGCTCGGCGGACGCATTGGTTCCGGCCGTCAGGGCATGAGCTGGATTCACGAGCAGGACATGAACCGTCTGTTTGCGTGTGCCATTCGTGACGTGCGCATGCAAGGGGCCTACCTGGCGACGGCGCCTCATCCAGTCAGCAATGCGGTATTCATGCGCGAACTGCGGCGCGCGTTGCGGGTGCCGTTCGGTCTTCCTGCGGCGAACTGGATGGTTCGCATTGGCGCGCCGTTGTTCCTACGCACCGATCCGGAACTTGCAATCTTCGGTCGTTACTGCGCGTCGCGCCGTCTCGCGGAAGAGGGGTTCGAGTTTTCGTTCCCAGAGCTGCCAGCGGCGATGTGCGACTTGCTGCAGAAAGCCTGAACTCTAGCAGCGAAGCGCCGAACGCTTTTTGCGGCGCGACCGGCGTTTTCGATCTTGGTGATGTAGTCGGATGCGACCGGCACCTTGCATGCCGTGCCGCCCATGTCGACCGGAACCTTGCCGATCTTCTTCGCGGTTGCGTGAGCTTGCTTGGCGAGCGGCGTGACGGCCGAGCCGACGGCGATGACGAAGCCGTTCATCGTGTAGCGCACCCGGTTCTTGGCGCCATCGATATCCTGTTCGACGCGCTTGAGCAGCGCTTTGATCTTGGCGAAGTCCAGGTCGTCGTCGGCGGTGGTGGTCACGATCCCGGCATAGGTGCACCAACCTGCAGCCGCGACGTGCTCTTGCTTGGCATCATCCACTTGCGAGCAAGCGATTCGGCATGCTTGCTCTCGATCTTCCTGAGATCGGTCATGGTCGGGTGGTTGTCGTGTGGGTGTCGCCACCAAGGGCCTCTACTTGCGGCCAGCAAGCGGCGCATGCCCGCAGTCAGTCCAACCCGATGAATGACCCTATGGTTTCGCGAACTAGTCGCTTTGCTTCAACAATACGACCGCCTCGTCCTTGTCCGGCCGTCCGAACACCGGCCACAAGTCGCGGTCGAGGAATCCATTCGGCATCGCCTTCTGGTCAAAGCCCAGGCACACGACGAACGTCGCGTCGTTGCCCGTAAAGGAACGCGGCAGGCGGCAGCGAGTGAACGTCGGCACGTTGATGACCGACTCCTCGATGAACTCCACTGCTTCGCGCAGTTCGAGCGGTGTCGGGCCGTCGCTGTCACCGTGCTCCTTCAATTGCTGCGCCAAGGCAGATAGCTTCTCCGGATCGTTGTTGAGCTGATCATCGAACGTCACCAACAGACCGCCCGGTAGCAAGCTGTCGCCGGGTTCGAACAAGTTGTCGTTGGCGACCAACAGACAGCCCGTCGCGACCACCGAGTCGCGGTACCACGGAGCTGCTGCCGCTCGGTTGCGAACGATCTCCAAGACGGCATACGCGAGCGAGACTAGCGTGATGCCAAGCAGGATCTGGAACGCCAGCCCGGTCGTGAACAACGCGGTGATCACCGTCGCCAGGCCACCGAGCAGGATGCCCGCCCAGCTCAGCAGCGTCAGCAGGCCCTGCAGGCGCGCGTTGGTCTGTGGCTTGCCGGTATCGATGCGAATCGGGGTATCGATGGCACTCCGCAATTCACTTGGAGTCTTGCGTAGCTCGGTGATTCGGTTGCGGCACGATGAGAGCAATTGCTGCCAGCCCTGGGCGAGTTCTTGGTCGGACATGTTGGTATAGAGGACTTCTATAGCGGGGCCAATCACAGGAGGCCAGGGCACGCGTCGTCGCGGTTGGTCGGAGCCGTGCGCAATGCTCACGGCGTTGCGCCCGCTAGCGCGACTCAGCTTGTGCGATCAGAGTTGCTCCAGTGCGTCGCTCGGATGTGCGATTCGTTCGAGATGAGACGTAACAGCGTGCCTGGCAGCGATGCCTACCATTCTGGCACAGCAATGGCTGCTGCGCGAGGTTGTCTCCGGCGTCGGCCCAAGTAGGGCCGCGTTGGCGCTGCACGTCTGCGACGGCAATGGGCGTGACGATCGTTGGGCTAGAGTTCGCCGAGGGTGATCACGGCGTACTGCGTGTTGGCGGCACTGAGCACGGTGCCTTCAAGCTGCACGCCCTGGGCGTAGAGAACTTGACCAACGAAGATCGGGTTGTTCGGCACGGCCAAGCTGAAGGTCGGGGTCACGTCGATCACGATGGGCGACATCTGCAGGCTGCAGTTGGGTCCGCTACCGGCGAACAGCGTGTTCAGCGACAGCGGCGGAATCGCCGCGGTGCCGACAAGCATCAGGGGTAGGTTGCCCGGGGTCAGGTTGGTGAGGTTGATGTCCAGGTTCGTGCCGATCGCGGGCATCGCGGGGGAGGACATGCCAGCGGTCAGGCCGCTGCTCACGACCGGGCAATCGCTGCCCATCATGGTGAAGCTACCCCACGTCTGGGGACCGTGTGTGCGGGTGCGATTCCTGGTGCCGTTGGCCTCGTTGCAAGGACCGTAGACGCCCTTGTTCAGCGCGTCGACCCAATGCATGCCACCGTTGCGGCAGCCGACGCCGTTGGACGAGATGTCGGTCCAGTCCGTCCCGTCGAATTGCCAGGTCGTGTTGCTGCTGGAGCCACCGTTGCCACCGTGGACAATCATCATGCCGGTGAGCGGGTTGTAGTACGACATCGCGGCGAACAGTCCCTGCGTGGGGTTGGAACTGTTGAAGGGAGTCGTTCCCCCTGTGACGAGTTGCGTCCACGTGCCGGTGCCGAAGTCGAAGCGCCAGGTTTCGCCCAGCATGTTCTGCCCGCCGTGCAGGATCAGGTCGCCCTGAATGGAGCGGTATTCCATCATCGCGTTCTGGCTCGCCGGGCCACTGCTGGACAAGAGGGCCCAAGCGGTTCCGGTCCACGCCCAGGTCTCGGTGCTCTGGTAGGAGGCGCCCGTTGCGTCCCACGCCGCGCCGCCGTGGAACACCATGCCAAGGCCCGGAATGTAGACGCTGTTGTTGACCAGCCAGCGAGGATCGGGTGAGCCGGTGGCCGGGGTGACGTTGACCCAGCCGTTGGTCGCATCCCATTCCCAGGTGTCGTTGTCATGATTGCCACTGACGCCGTTGGTGTTGTGGCCGCCGAAGACGACGAACTTGCCGCGTAGGATGTCGAAGGTGCCAACGGCGCCGGTGCGCGTGCCGGCGCTGGCGCCGGAAGCGGTCAGCATGGTCCAGGTGGTGCCGTCATAGGACCAGAGTTCATCGTTGCCGGCGAATGCGGCACCGGTTTGGCCGCCGTACATGTAGTAGAGCGTACCGTCAGTGCCTGTGGCCGTGCGCTCACGTGCTCCGGGCAACGCAGTGGGAGACTCGAGGGTCCAATTGAAGGCTTGGGCGTTGGCGGTAGCTGCCAAGCCAGTGAGAGCGGCGACCTTGAGCAGGGAGTTCATGTTGCTTGATGCGTGTGTGTGAGGTTTCTTTGGGTAGGGCGATGCCCAGATATGACTGGCGACAAGCATAAAGCGGAGCCAGTAGTTGCTGTGGCGATGTTTGCTGCGCAAGAGCCGGTAGAATCCGAGAGGTCGAGCACCTGGCGCGGACGCCACGCCGAGTGCGCGGTTGTCGTGCGGTGTGGCGCACGCTCGCGTGCTCTGGCAACGCAATGCGGAACGCTTCTAGCCGCCTTCTCGATCTTGGTGATGTCGGTAGACGCGGCCGACACCTCGCCGTTCTGGTCGGTGCTGGTGTCGCCAGCCTGACGAGGATTGCTTGCGACACGAGACGTCATGTTGGCGGCGTAGCAATGTCGTCTCAGCGGCGTCAGCAAGGCCCTCTTGCGGTGCCCGCCGAACGATCCGAAGTCGAGTCAGGCCCGGGGTTTTGCCATCGTCCAAGATGGCTTGAACTGGTTCTCGCGATGGAGTGAAGCGTGAAGGCAGCGCCGAATTCGCGTGAGTCCCGACTGCGAAACCAGATGATCGCTTTTGGTTCCCCTTGCTGCGTCAGAACTCCGGTTCTCCGCCCGGAAGGATGGAACCACTTCACCCAACTTCTGCCCTTCCCACCAAGGGATCCGTCATGCGCTCACTCGCCATCGTCGCTGCTGCGATACTCACCCTTCCCCTTGTCGCCCAAGAAAAGAGCTACTGGATTGCTAGTCGAGCATCCAATGACCTCATGGAGGTGACGCCGTCCGGATCCGTGCTCCGACGAATTGACATGGGCGTCTCGCTACGTGTCGCCGCTGAGAATCCGACCGACGGTCAGATTTGGGTGGTGGAGATTTTCAGTTCCAACATGTTCCTGGTCGATCCGGTTACCGGCACGCCGTCGGCACCGTTCGTCAACCCGCTTGGATCACCCTATGACATTGCGTTTGACGCAGCGGGCACGGCGTGGGTCAGCGGCGGCTCTGGCGTCGTCAACTACGACGCATCAGGCGCGGTGATCCAGTCGTATGCGCTGACGGCTGCGGCTCCGCTTGGCATCACCATCGATGGCAGTGGCAACAAGTGGATTGCGCACAGAACAACGGTTGGCTCGGTGTCGCGAATCGATGCGGCCGGCACCATCCTGAACTTCCCGGTTTCTGCCAGCCAACCCGTGAGGCCGATCGCGGACTACCGCGGCATTCTCATGCCAAGCCATATCTGGGTTACCTGTGACGGCAACGGAACCCTGCTCGAACTCGATGAGAACGGCGTTGAGCTAGCCAGCTACATCATGCCGGCGACCACGATCGGCGGTATCGGTCCGGTGTTTGACAACAACGGCGACATTTGGGTTGGCTCGTTTGCCGGCGCGGGGCTCTTTCAGGTTGACCCGAGCAATGGCTCCGTGACCACCTACGCGATCGCGAATTCGACTGGATATGGCAGTATCAACGGCCTGAGCGTCGACACCTTGGGTCGCATCCTGTGCACCCAGCGCGTCACGTTCTCCGGCGTCGGTCCGCCGTGCGAAGTGCAACGCGTCAATCCGACAACGGGTGCCATCGAGGTGCCGATCATTCTTCAATCCGGGGGCGTCAACGCCGCCGGAACGCAAACTGGAGTCAGCACGCACTACCAATGGGCATTGGTCGTCGACCAGCTCGGTGACGCCGACGGCGATGGCGAGGTGAACTTCGCCGAGATCCAGGCGGGCACTTCGCCGACCAACGCCGCTTCGAACAGCACCTTCTCCGTGGACACCACGGGCTCGACGCAGATCGGCAGCACGCCTTCGATCAACGTCAAGGGAGGCTCGGCTTGGGCGATCGGCTTCTCCGACGGGTTGGTCTGCCCTGGCATTCCGGTGCCGGGCTTCCTCGGTAGCGTGATGTTGACGAACTTGATCACGACGATTGGTGGCATTGGTGCCGTCAGCACGCCATTGGCGATCCCCAACAATGCTGCGCTGCAAGGCCAACAACTGCACCTCCAGGGTGTGATCGTCACGGCGGCTTTGCAACTCGAGTTCCGCAACGTGACTGGCATCGTGATCTGGTAGTAGCAGTTGCTCGCTGGCGAACTCGGCGAGCAACCGACGACACCCCATTTCCCGTTGGGGTGCCAGGTTACCGTGGGGTGCCAGGTTACCGTGGGGTGCCAGGTCACCGTAGGGTGGCTGTTGCAACGGCGGCACCCTGCGACCAGGGACCTGCGCCCATGGACCAGCGACCAAGGACCTGCGCCCAGGGACCAGCGACCAGGCACAAGGCAAGGGTTGTTGGCCCGATGGTTATCTGACCGACAAGCGGCTCTGGTGCAGCGACACGCACAGCTGTTGGCGAAGCGAGCGCCAGGCTGCCGCGGGACCGAGTGGAAAGCTCTGGCTGATCTCGAGCTCGATCCCGAGGTATTGATCCGCAGCGAACTGGGTTCGCAAGCACGTCGTCAGGCCATCACTGGTGCCGCGATAGGGGGCGTTGCGTCGTAGCCTGAGGTCGGGCGCGCAACTTGCCAAGGCAGCGCGCCAGGCTGCCACGGTGCGCGTCTCCAGTGGCCGAGCGGGGTCATACAACCAGGCCACATCGATTGCTCGCTCAACCCCATCGAAGCAGGGCGTGAACGAATGCACGCCGAGGTGCACGACCGTGTCGCCGCGTGCTACATGCTGCTGGATCGCGGCCCGCACCCGGTCGCGGTGAGGTTGCCAGTGCGTGGCGAGAATGCGTTCGCGCTCGGTTGCCAGCAGTGCCGCGGACCATTCGGAAAACACGGCCCGGTGATGGCGCGAACGATTGGTGTCGGCCAACAGTCGCGTGGCGGTCGCGGCGATGCACGGCACTTGCATCTGGCGCGCGAGCTGTCGGGCGAACTGCAACGCGCCAAGGTCGCTGCCCCGGTGGCTGGCCAAAGCCTCACCGGCGTTCGCAAAAGCGTCGCGATAGGCCGCGGGGACCTTCGCACTGGCGTGCTCGCAAGTAATGACGAAGCGGATCAAGGTCGGAAGCTTTCGCCTTCGGCTAGACACGCGCAGAGTCGACGGTATGCGGCGGCGATGTCGTGGGGGGCGTAGTCAGGTCCGATGGCGCGCCGCAGGCGCTGGGCCAGCGTGCCCTCACGCAGGATGTGCTCCAGAGATTGCTCCAGTTCTGCCGGTCCATCGAAGCGCGCCCGCAGCAAATCCTGACACAAGGCCCCTGCAGTCGGCGCGCGGCTGGTATCGCTACCAAACAGCTCGGCGTAGCCGGGCGGCAAGGGTGCTTCGGGGCCGTTGCATACCGCGGACTCGAACAGACCGATCAGCGGCGCACTCGCATAGCGCTGCTGCTCGCGGATGGACGAGCAGTTCTCTGCCACCAACATGCGCACCAGAGTGCCGACCGCAGCCGCGACGGCCAGATCGGCGCGCGGGTTCTCTTGGCTGTCGGCTACCCGGATCTCAATCGCCATGCGATCAAACCTGGCGATCGCGCCTCGGGCGTTGAGCCAGTCGCGAGTCAGCAACTCTTTGGGAGCGTTGTGCTGTCGTAGCTGCGCCGAGATCGGTGCGAGCACCGCGGAGCGATACTCCTGCATGTCGAAGATCGCCTCGGGGATGATCTCGCCTGCCATCGCCGGCACCTTGACCGAGTTGCCCCGATAGAAGAACAGCCGACTGTCCAGGTGCTTGCCGTTGCCGTTCTCGTAGACGGGCGAACTGGCGGCCAACGCCGGCACCAGTGGCACGACCAGACGAATGGCCGTCATCAGCTGCTTGAACTCGCTCTGGTTCGCGAACGGCAAATTGATGTGCATGCTCTGCAGGTTGGCCCAACCGTGCCGCTTGCAGTCGAACATGCTGTCGTAGGCCCGGTAGATCTCGGAGCTCTCATGCGGCCACAAACGGGTCTCGGTTGCCGGGACCATCCACGGGTGCATGGCGCCCGGCATCAAGGTGGCGTCGTGGCCATCGAGCACTTTGTACAGCCTCTTCAGGCTGCGCTCGAACTCGCCGGCCAGCCCCTCAAGGGTGCCAACCGGCTGTGCGCACTTCAACTCGATGACGTGGCTGACGAGTTCGTTGGACCAATCGATGGTGCCGTCGGCGATGTCGGCGACCCACTCGGAACCACCGCTGGCATCACGCAGCACGGCGTCCGAGATCGAACGAACGTCAAGCGAGGTGCGATCGACGATCATGTATTCGATCTCGATGCCCCAGGCTTCGAACAGACCCAATGGCTTCTTGGTCATGACAAACGCTCCTTGCGGGCGAGCACCCGGTCGAGCATGCCTTGCATGATGCGGCGATACAGCTCGTCGCCGAGCAGCGCGTCTTCGCAGCCGCCATCGATGTTGGGGTTGTCGTTCACTTCGGTGACGTAGACCTGGTTGTCGACGGTCTTCAGGTCGACGCCGTAGAGACTGTCACCGAAGGCAGCGGCCGCGCGCTTCGCCTGCTTGATGACCTCCGGGGGTACTTGCTCCAAGGCGATCGGCTCGACCTTGCCATATTGCATCTTGCCGGCCTTGGTACGCTTGGCGATCTGCCAGTGGCCCTTGGCCATCTCGTAGCGGCATGCGTAGAGCACCTCGCCAGCGAACGTGCCGATGCGCCAGTCGAATCCCGTTGGCAGATACTCCTGGGCGACCAGCAAGTCGGACTGCTCGAGAATCGCCTTGGCTTTGCTCACGGTTTCCTCTGGCGTAGAACACTTGAACACGCCTTGCGAGAAGGAACTGTCCGGGTGCTTGAGCACGCACGGCAGGCCGACCTTGGCAATGATGGCCTGCGCGTCGGCTTCGTTGGTGATGAAGGTGTTCGGGATGCGGACGTTGTGTTTCGACAGGGTCTCCGCTTGGAACACCTTGTTGGTGCTGCGCAGGATCGAGGTGGTGTCGTCGATGACGATCACGCCGGCGGCCTCGGCGCGCTGGGCGATGCGGAAGGTGTGGTGGTCAACGGCCGTGGTTTCGCGCAAGAAGATCGCGTCGAACTCGGCAACCCGCGCGTAGTCGTCTTTTTGGAGCATCTGCACGTCGAAACCGACGTGTCGGGCGGCGCGGCGGAACCGCGCCAAAGCCTTGCCATCCGATGGCGCCAGCTCTTCGTTGGGGTCGTAGAGGATGCCGAGGTCGTAGCTCGCGCCGACCTGCTTTCGGGCGCGTCGGCGCGGCCTGCTCAAGTAGCCGTGGGCGGCTTCTGCGACGAACGCGCGATGGGTTTCGGGTACATCCCGCGTCGCGATGGGCGCGATGCTGGTAACCCGCCAGCGCCTTCCCTTGACAAAGTGGGCGCGTTGCAGCGGCACGGGAAAGAGGCCAAATAGCCTTTGCGCCAGGCGGCTGTGACGCTGCGCCAGGTTCTTGCCGAAGTAGATGCTGAGGTCGAACTCACTGGCCTGAATGTCGCTGAGGCTCTTCTGGATCAGTGCATCGAGTTCCTCATCGACGGTGCGAACGCGATGCCGATTCTTCATGTCGAGAACCGTGCGCAGGTCGGGGAAGGGGCGGTGATTGCGACCAGATGCCAGCAGCGACACGTAGTAGCCTTCGCCTTGGTAGGCGTACGTCCGGCACAGGTTGACCACTCGCACACCGCGGGCCGCGATCCATTCGGGACTGGTCAGGTAGCTACTTGCGGTAACAGCCTGAATGTCTGGGACCTTGAACGGCCAGTCTTGCAGGCTGTGGACGACGACGATGGTTTGCATGTGGGGGGTGAGCCGCGGTCGAGACAAATTGCCGCTGCTCCTGGCTAGTCTGTTTGCGATCGCCGTGTCGGTTGCAATCGTCGTGCCAGTTGCGATCGTCCTAGTGGGCCCGATCGTCCGGCTCGATCATGATCAAGTTGGCGTCGTAGGTCAGCACGCCAAGGTAGATCGCGCCGACCAGTCGCTCGATGGCAACGGGATAGGTGTGCGTCTTGGATAGCGGGTTTGGATGCATGGGATCCGTCACCAGAACCGTGCGCTTGGTGGGGTCGTAACCCGTCAACACGACGAAGTGCCCAACCGGGTCGCCGCGCAAATCGTCGACGACGTCGTCATGGGATCGCTGCCGGGACTCGCGATACAGGAACGTGGCCGACAGTCCCGTCAGGATCGGGACTCCGCGCTTCAGTGTCTTGATGATCAGGGATGTTTGCAGATCGCACAGTTCGACGTCGCCACCCGCATCCACCAGGTCGGCGTACGCGTTCGCGGCGGTGAACAGCTTGGTGTTCTTGCGCTTGGCACGGGCCCGCATGCGCAGCCGTTCGGCCAAGGGCGGCGCGTCGTCGCCAAACCAGGTCGGATCAAACACCCGCAAGTTCCAGGTCGCGATCCGGACCCGGAAGCCTCGCGCCAGGGCGTCTTGCGCGAGCATCACGCCCAGCGTGCCGCCGTCTGCCAGTGACGGCACGCTGCCGATCAGCTTCTTGGTCGAAACGCGCTTGCCGTAGTAGGCATAGACCGCTTGCAGGCAGGTTGGCCCGCAGCTGACGTCGGTCGGTTGACGTCCCATATGGACCGGGAGAACAATGGAGGTTCGCGCCATGCTTGAATTGCATGTCTCGAAGCAATTCCCGTTCCACCGCGGCAACCGGGTATCCGGGTCCCATCGGCAACAGCTTCGGAGTTCCAGCACCCGTTCGCGCCGATTGCAGAGTGTCTGGCTCTGAGCGGCGGCGCTGCGCGATGTCTTCGGCGGCGATGCCTGTGGGGGTGATGACTTCGCGGGTGATGACGACTGCGACGATTGCGTGGGCGTTTGACTTCGCGATGGCCATCTGGATCCAGCTTGGGTTCGCGGTGAAGTCGCGGTGCCACGGTAGCGCACCGCTGGGACAACATGGAGACAGTCATGGCCTCCGCCGCAGGTATGATGCTTGCGATACCCACCGAAACATCATGCGAATCCATCACTTCCTTCCCGCTCTGCTCGTGGCTCTGCCGTTGGCCGGGCAAGAACGCGCGGCTGTCGGCCAGCGGGTCCCGGACGTCACCTTCCCGCAGTTCTTGAACGGCGACGGCCGCCAGAAGTTGTCCGAGTTCTTTGGCCAGCCGGTGATCATTGACCGCTGGGGCACGCGTTGAGGCCCTTGCATTGGTAGCTCCGTGCCGAGCGCCATCCGTCAGCATCACGAACTCGCCGACAAGGGATTGATCTCGATCCTGGTCGAGGCGCAGGGCGCCGACGCCCAGAAGCTAGAGGGTTTCCTGTGGCAGCGCTTCCCCGACAACGACTGCTTTGCGTCGGTCGGTTGCTTCGTGCCGATCCCCGAATCGCGCGGCATCCCGCACGGTGCGGTCATCGGCGTGGATGGCAAGCTGCTATGGGCCGGGAATCCGATCCGCGACAAGGCGAAGATTGAAGAGCTCGTCGAAGATCAACTCAAGCTCATGAAGAAGGGTTGGGGCGATAGCAGCGAAGCCAGGAAGGTTCGCGCGGCGCTCTACGCTCGAGGCAACTTCGCCGCCGCCGAGGCCATCGTCACCGCGATGGCAGACGGCGAGGAGAAGTCGATGCTGCAACAGGAAGTCGACGCGCGCTACGCCACCAACAAGGCGGCTATCGACAACCTGATCAAGCAGGGCTGCTGGGTGAAGGCCCAGGACGCGGCCAAGCGTTTGCAGAAGGGCGTCGGCAAGAGCCCGAGGTGGGCAGACGACGCGGCCCAGCTCGTCAAGAGCTTCGAGACCGACGACAGCAAGGCGGAGATCTCTGCCGACAAGAAGCTGGCCAAGATCATCAAGAACATGCGCAAGGGCAAGGTCGAGAAGGCACCCAAAGCGCTTGAGAAGCTGATCGCCAAGATCGGCCAGACGAGTGTCGGCGCGCGCGCTTCCCGCATGCTCGCGGCGCTACAGGGTTGAGTCACAGGTGACGCGGCGCGCACTCGCACGCCCACCGAATCCGGGTGCTGTCACCCGGCTCGGTGCCTTGCCGGCCATGGCTTAGAAGCCTCCGCCCGTGCGGAATCCGCCGCCGCCGCCGCCGCCGAAGCCGCCTCCGGAACGGAAGCCGCCGCCGCCGCCAAACCCGCCGCCACCAAACCCGCCGCCACCCGAACTGCTTCTGCTGGAGCTGGCGATTCGAAGCAGGCCACCGAGGATGTGGCCGGCCACCTCGGCGCCCGTGCTGGAGCGTTGCCGCCAGCGATGGTGGCGGCGCATTCGTTGCCACGCGTTGCCTGAGGTGAGCACACCGTTCAGGAGGCCCGACAACAGGTCGCCGAGGTCGAAGTCCGACGGAAACATCGAGCCGTCGCGATCAAAGCCTTCGTTGCGGAAGCTGCGCTGCAGTTGCTGCATGTTGTGCAGGGCGCTGCTGGCGTGCTGGTGTGCCGTGGTGGCAGCGGCGATGTCGTTCGCCAGGCGCGTTCGGCGGTCGCGCAGTGACCGGATCTTGCTCGCGAGTTCGTCGTCGGCGCGCGTTGTGGTTTCTTGCGCATCGCGCATCAGGGTCGCGGCATCTTCCTGTTCAAGCTGGGTGGTTAGCGCCTGCAGCGCCTGCCGCGTGAACTTGTCTTCGCCGGAATTGATCGCGGCTAGCTCTTGCAACATTGCGTCGTGGTCAAGCTCGGCGCGGTCGATCGCCTCGGTTGCCTTGTCGAGCTGCTGTTGCGCCTGTTCGAGCTTCTGGTGGAGTGCTGGCAGGCCATCGGCCGCCATCGCGGCCTGCTCCAACTCCGAGAGTTCTTTCGTGGCTGCTTGGGCGCGCTCGATTGCCGCGTCGGCGTGCGCGCGCAGTCGGATGGGGATCTCCAGCAACATGGCGTAGTCGCGGTGGGCCGACTGATAGTTGCAAAGGCCGGCAACCCAGCCATCAAGGGTGCGAATCAACGGCCAGGCGCTGTACTCGGGATAGCGATAGCGACGTTGCCACAAGTAGGCGAACAGCTTGTCCTGCTCGTAAGGAACTCCCTTGGTGGCGCGATCGGTCTCGGCTTGCTGAGCCTTTTCTTCAGCGTGCTCGGCTTGGCCGGTCAGATACTCGGCATGGCTGCGCTGTCCCACATAGGCGTCATCCGTTGCCAGGCGCTGCATGGTCGCCACGATCTGTTGCTGGTGCGTTGCCGCACAACGGTCACGTTCGGCAAGCAGCTGGGTGCGTTGTTCTGCCAGCCGCGTTTGTTCCAGGTTGTTGCTGGCGATGCGTTCCGCAAGGTTGTCGTGCGTCTGTTGCCGTTGCGCGAGCAAGTCCTTCGCCTGCCGGTCGGCGGCATCCAGCCGCTCCGTCAGTCGACCGGATGCCAGCTCGCCGAGCCGCACCCGGCCGAGTTCCGCCAGCGTGCGAGCCAATTCGGCATGGGCAACTTCGTCGCGACTGCGCAGTTCGTGCAAGCTGCCGCCAGCATCGCCGAGCTGTCGTTCGGCGACGGCCAACTTCTGGGCAATGTCCTCTTGGACCTGTCTACCGGTGCGCATGGCTACCATCGGGTGATCCAGCCTCCGGCAACATCAAAACGGTAGACCGGCTTGCGACGTCCGCGTAGTTTCGATCCGAACAAGCGATCGTCGACGATTCGATTGTCCAACTTGTCTGCCTTGACCCGCTCGTAGACGGCTTCCGGAACCCGGATCGCAAACTTGCTCACGGCGCGGGTGCGGCCGTCCTCTTCGCTTTCGATGGACAGTCGCAGAGGCCGACCGTTTGCACCGATGGCCTGCACGACGATGTAGTAGTTGCGAATGCTGCGGTCCTCTGCGTGGTAGCGCCAGACACCGCTCTGCCCATCCTGCACGATGCGTAGTTCGTAGGTCTGGTCCAGCTGCTCGACCAGTGCTGCCAGCCGTTCGGTCTTGTCGCGTGCTCGCACCAGATCGCCGGCCGCGAGCGCTTGTTCGATCACCGCGTGCAGTTGTTCGCGCTCGGTCTGCGCGGCTGCTTCGACTTCGACGCCAGCCAAAGCACCGCGCAGCCGTGCAAACTCGGTGCGCACCGCAGCGATCTGCTGCCGAGCCCGAACCGCCTCGTCGATGGTCGCGTTCATGCGCCGCAATGCCGATACGGCTGCGGGCGCATCACCGAGCGCCAGTTGTTCTTCGGCTTTGGTCTGCCACGCGTTCACCTCGGAGAGCTCTGCTTCGGTCAGCGACACGCTCGAGATGCGTGCTTGGGCGACGAGCAGCTCTTGGTTCGTGCGGCGCAGGTCGGTGATGTTGTCCAGTAGCCGATCCGCTGCATCGAGCTCGGAATCGGCAGAAGCAAGGGTCTCACGCTGTGCCGTGACGACGGCATCCCAGTGTTCCGGTTCGTCGGGGTAGGTCTCGGGCTGCGGTTTCGGAGTCAGCGCGGCTACGACACGCTCAGCTCGCGCGCGGCCGGTCTTGGCCTTCTCCCGTGCATCCTGTAGCTGCAGCTGCCAGGCCACCAAGTCGGAATCTGCAGCTGCGGCGGCCTTGGCCACCGTGTCGCTGCGTGCCGACATCTGCTGTGCTTGCCGCAAGGTTGCGTCAATGCGTCGAGTGAAGTCCTCGATCAGGCCCTGCCGTTGCTGGTGGGACACAAACGCAAACGTGCCCCAGATACTGACCAAGACCAGCGCCAACAGGCCGACGCGCAGGGCCCATTTGCCGCGCTCGACGTAAATCCGGGCGACGCGCACGGCCAACGTCGGGGACGGAGGCTTGTAGACGAAACGATCTTCACGCAGCGCTTCAACGGCTTCGGCAATGATCTGCTCATCAACGTCGATGCCTTGCGCGTCATAGATACGTTTGACGCGCAGGGTGAAGTCGCGGCTGCGCGCGTCTTCGTCGAGCTCACTGGCGACGAGTTGCTGTTGGTGTCGCAGCGTGTCGACCACGTCCATGGCGAGCATGACTCGATCCAGCGGTTCGCGTTCCGCGGCCGTCACGGTTTCCGTCGACATCTCCGAAGTGCTTGCCAAGTTGATCTAGTTTGCGGCTGGGGCCGGCAACAGGGCGGCGCGGTTGTTGAGTTGGACCAGACGCTGCTTGCCAGCCTCGGTCGCGGCCGTGACCTCGGTTTCGTTGCGGGTCGACAGATCGCGCATCTCATCGATGATCTGGTACGAACGTTCCTGATAGTCGACGACTGCATCGACCAACTTGGCGACGCTCTCCGCCCGGATGGTTGGGCCGTAGCCGGCTCGCAGCGCCGCCTCCTGCAGTTCGGTGCCGATCTCGCCCAAGGCCTCAAGGCTCTTGTTCATGCCGGCCTTCATGGCTTCGAGTGTTTGCGTGCCCTCGTGCAAGCCGTGCATGCCGGTGAAGGACGCGGACAGCGCCGTGAACACCGTCTCGTTGGTGCCGAAGAACGTCACGGACTGCGAGTAGACGCGCTCTTTGCAATCCGTGATCTGCGCGATGCGCGCCATGACCACTTCGGTAGTGCTGTAGGAGATGGAGAGGTTTTCGGCGAGGTCCTTGCAGATCTGATAACGCTTGTCTTCATCCTGAAGCGCCTGCAACGCCAGGTCGCGGGCGAGTTCTCGGCCGGCGCGTTCGGCAGCGTCGTCACCGGTGTATTCGGCGAGCGATGCCGCAGTCGCTTCGAGCGCCTGCTTCTTGTTGGCGAGTGCAGTCTCGGCCGTAGCGAGGACCTCGAAGCCAAGCACTTGAGCCTGCTTCAAGGCGATGCGGAAGTCGCGGTATGCCTCTAGGATCGTCTGTTCGCGCTGGATCTGATCCTTGGCGTCGCCCGCGACATCGAGATAGGTCGCTTTGATCTTGGCGAATCGCGATGGCACGTCGCCGCGGGTGATCTTCATCCAGATGTTCGACATGCGCTCGAAGGTGTCGATCTTGTTGTCCTTGATCTGCTCGACCATGCGCTTCGCGTCGTCACGAATCGAATCGAAGCCCTTGGTGATCTCGCGATAGCGCTCGCCGATCTTCATCGCCTCGATCTGATCGCGCACGACTTCGTTGAAGAGCGTGGCCTGCGTCAGGGTGCGTGCAATGGCGGCGGTCTTCTCGGGCTCGAGGTGGGTGATGCGGTCGATCAGTGCGACGATTGGCGCAGGTTCGGGCTCGGACTTGATCAAGCCGAGGTTGCGGAGTGCGCCGAGGGCTTTGTCGAGATACTTGAGCGGAGTTGAGGTCATGGGCGTTTGGCGTGGGCAGCGAGTGTGCCTGAGGGGTGGGCAGTATGCGCGACGGCGAGGAATATTCACGTTGCCGCGCGAGAAGCCACGTTCTTCGGCGGCGAATGCTCTCAGGCGTTGGTTGCATGAAGCTGCTATCGACGGGTGCTAGGGGCGCTCAGCGTCCGGAGGCTCGGCCGCGCTTGCGCCGAGCAAGTCAGTCACTTCGAGCCTGAACGTCCCGGCAAGGTGGTCCAGGCAAACAGTGCATGTGCGGTCTACTGCATCAAGTGTCGCGTTGCTGTAGCAATGATCGCAGCCGGTCGCAGATCGCAGCAAGGGAGACTACCCTCGGATTGCCGAGTCAGCCGGAGCTACCGATTGTGTGGTTGATCGGGTTCGAGTCGGCGTTCCACCATCTGTTATCAGTCATGAAGATCACTACTCCCAAAGCCATCGCGATTGCGCTGCTGGCCGGCCCCATTGCATCACTGCAAGCCCAGGCATTGCTGGTTGTTCCCGGCACGCATGCCACGATTCAGGCCGCCATCAATGCGTCCGTCAACGGCGACACGGTGCTCGTGTTGCCTGGCGCCTATGTCGAGAATCTCGATGTTGGCGGCAAAGACATCACCATCCAGTCGGCAGGCGGCGCCCTGCAAACCACCATCGACGGCAGCGCCGTGTCTGGGCCAACGGTTTTGTTCCCGGCTGGCTCCACGCGTGCAGCGATCTTCGAAGGCTTCACCGTGCGGGGTGGCAATCACACCGGTTCGAGCAGCTACGGCGGCGGCATTCGCGTCACCTCCTCCTCGCCGACCATTCGCGACTGCGTCGTGACCGACAACATTTCCGATAGCTACGGCGGCGGCATTGGCGTTACCGGAAATCCGGCGGGCCCACTGTTCGAACGCTGCACGGTTGTTGGCAACCATGCGTCAGGGCTTGGTTACGCGTCCGGTGGTGGCATTGCCATCAATTCGGCGACCCCGGGTGCGGTCGGAACCGAAATACGGCATTGCACCTTCGACGGCAATGATGCGGCAACACGTGGTGGGGGCATCTACCTCGCATATTCGCCTGGCTGCATCATCGATAGTTGCCGGGTCATGCGCAACGAGACCCTCGGTTCATCCGGGTTCTTGAATGGCGGCGCGGGCATCTTCCTCGCATTGGGTTCGGCTACTCAGGTTTCAAACTGTCGCATTTGGAACAACATCAGCAATAGCGATGGCGGCGGCGTCAAGTGGTTCAACGTCACGGCCGCGGCGTTCGTCAACAACACGATCGTCGACAACGTTGGCGGCGGCGCTGCCGGGTATGCGAACGGCGGAGCCTTTGGCTCGAACGTCGTCGCGGATCTGGTCAACTGCATCATCTGGCAGAACGGTGGTGGCGCGGAGTTCTCATTCAACGGATTGGATCAAGGGGGTCTACCCCCGGACGCAGTTGTCAACCACTGTGTCGTTACCGGTGGCTACACCGGCACAGCCAACCTGAACGTTGCGCCACAGTTGCTCGGTGTCGCCTCG
>CAXBFC010000058.1:0-24736 GCA_963974725.1 uncultured bacterium
GATGCGCACTTCGATCGCATGACCTCGCGGCGGCCCGGGCTGCCTGGCTTCGAGCCCCGCGCCAACCCGAATCATCTCGCGCACCAGGTCGACGCCGTAGCACTCTTCGGTGATCGGATGCTCAACCTGCAAACGCGTGTTCATCTCAAGGAAGTAGAACTCACCCTGCGAGTACAGGAACTCGACCGTTCCCGCGCCGACATAGCCAACTTGACGCGCCAGACTGCAGGCTGACTCGCCCATCTTCTGGCGCAACTCTTCGGTCAGCGCCGAACATGGCGACTCTTCGACCAGCTTCTGGTGACGGCGCTGCACCGAACACTCGCGCTCGCCGTAGTGCACGACGTTGCCGTGCTTGTCCGCCATGACCTGGATCTCGACGTGGCGCGGCTCGGTGACGAACTTTTCGAGGTAGACGCGCTCATCGCCAAAGGCGCCCTTCGCCTCGGCGCGCGCCATGTTGAACGCCTCGAGCAGGCCGCGCTCTTCGTTCACGATGCGAATGCCCTTACCACCACCACCACTGGCGGCCTTGAGCATGACCGGGTAGCCGAGCTTCTTGGCACCGGCAACGAGGCCCTTCTCGTCAATGTCTTCTTGCAGCCCGGGCACCAACGGCACGCCTGCCTTCAGTGCGATGTTGCGGGCAGCAACCTTGTCGCCCATTGCACGGATCGCCGCAGGCCCCGGGCCGAGGAACGTGATGCCAGCCGCCTCACACGCCTCGGAGAACTTGGCGTTCTCACTGAGGAAGCCGTAGCCGGGATGCAGCGCATCGCAGCCGGTCTTCTTGGCCACCTCGAGCACGCGCTTGGCGTCGAGATAGCTCTGGGCGGGTTGGCTACCACCAATGTGCTCGGCGCACGTCGCTTTGCGAACGTGCAGGGCCGTGCGATCGGCGTCGGAATAGACGGCAACCGTTTCGATGCCCATCTCGTGGGCGGTGCGGATCACGCGTAGCGCAATCTCACCTCGGTTGGCAACCAGGATGCGGCGGAACAGTGTCATTGGCAGGCGGGAAACATGGCGGGGCAAAGACGGTAACGATCCGCCGGGCGCCAGCAAACATGCGTTCGACCTCGGCGAGCACAGATTCGCGCCACCGAGGTCCCATTCCGGCCGCCAACCTGCCTCAAGGATGGCTGAGAGGTTCTGCGAGAGGCTGGGTTGCGCGAGCTTTCCGCGGTATGAACGGGGTATGGCAGCACTGAGCGTCCTCGTCGTCGGCTGCGGCAACATGGGTTCATCCCATGCCCGAGCATACCATCAACTTGATGACTTCCAGGTCGTCGGCCTCGTCGCCCGCGGCGCCGGTTCCCGGGACAAGCTGTCCGCAGAACTCGGCGGGGTTGCGACGTTCGCAGACTTCGAGACTGCGTATGCGGAAACCAAGCCGGACGTCGTATCGATCAACACCTACCCGGACACGCACGCGGCGATTGCCCGCACGGCGCTCACCGGCGGCAGCCACGTCTTCATCGAAAAACCGTTGGCCGAGACGGTCGAAGAAGCGGCCGAAATCGTGGCGCTGGCCAAGGAGCACAACCGCAAGGTCGTGGTCGGCTACATCCTGCGCGTGCATCCCGCCTGGCAGAAGTTCATCGAAGTCGCCCAGACGCTCGGCAAGCCACTGGTCATGCGTATGAACCTCAACCAGCAGAGTCGCGGCAAGGATTGGACGACGCACAAGGCGTTGATGGACTCGATGTCACCGATCGTCGACTGCGGCGTGCACTACGTCGACGTGATGTGCCAGATGACGCGCAGCAAGCCAATTCGCGTCAGCGCGGTACAGGCCAGGCTGTCGGACGAACTGAAGCCAGGCATGTACAACTACGGCCAGCTGCAGGTCACGTTCGAAGATGGTTCGGTGGGTTGGTACGAAGCCGGCTGGGGACCGATGATGAGCGAAGTCGCCTACTTCGTGAAGGATGTGATCGGGCCGAAGGGCTGCGTGTCGATCGTCGACAAGGACGGCGAACGCTCGACCAAGAGTTCGGACGTCGATTCGCACTCGGCGACCAACTCGCTGCGCGTTCACTACCAGGACCGCGACAAGAACGACGAGTTCCTTCGCAAGGACGAGTGGATCGACACGACCGACGAACCCGACCACGACGGTCTGTGCTTGCGCGAGCAAGAGTTCTTGCTCAACGCGATCAAGAACGACGTCGATCTGACGGACCATCTGGACGACGCGGTCAGCAGTTTGCGCATCGTGTTGGCGGCCGACCAGTCCGCGCGCGAGGGGCGAACGATCGATCTGTAGCGGGCACCGGCTTATCCCGTCGCGATGAACGCACTCTGCAAATGGCTCGCGCCGATGATGCTTGCGGTGGTCGCAGCTGGCTGCGAGAGCACCACCGAGCCCGCCCCCACCAAGCCCGTCCACAGCAAGCCCGCCCCCAGCAACTCGTCGGCGGTGCCACGGCTGCGATCCACGCTCGCCGGCATCGAGCGGCTCGCCATTGGCTCGCGCACACCACTGACGGATGCCCAGCTGTTCGTGCCCGGAAGGTTTGCGCCGGATGCGACCGGCAACGTGCCGTTGTATCTGCACTTCCAAGGCGGCGTGACGATTGCCGAAGAGAACTTCGCGCGCATGCAGAGGCCGGGAGTGCTGATCGCCTCGACGATCCAGGGGCGGTCGAGTGCCTTCTCGCGGCCCTACGCCAACCCCGCCGCGTTCCGCAGCCTGCTCGAATCCGCTGAACATCGGCTGTCGACGCAATTCGAGCGCGAACTACGCTTCGACCCGATCGTCATCACGTTCTTCAGTGCCGGCTATGGCGCGGTCCGTGAACTGCTCAAGGAGCCGGAGTTCTTCGACCGCATCGACGCGCTGGTCTCGGCCGACTCGATCTATGCGTCCGTCGTGCACCCCGATGTGCGCGCCCCACTGGCAGAGCACATGGTCGACTTCCTGCGGTTTGCGCAAGCCGCGGTGCGCGGCGACAAGACCTTCGTGCTCGCCCACGGCATGTATGCAACGGACTACGCGTCGACGTCCGAGTGCGCCGACCTGATCCTGGCCAGCGTTGCCGGCCGACGCGTCGCGAGCGGCGAGTTCACGAAACGTGGTGTGCCGATCTCGAGCGCCTTCCACCAGCGCGGCATGCACCTCTACACGTTCGACGAGAACACGGCGGCCTTCCATGTCGACTGCCTCTACATGATCCCGGACCTGGTCCGGCGACACGTGCGCCACTAAGCCGTCGCTTGTGGTCGATGGCTGCGCGCAGCTAGTGGTGTGATGCAAACAGTTGCCGTCTTATGAGCGAGTCATCGGCGTCGCTCGTAAGGCGCATTGCCGCAGGCATGTTGGTGGATGCGTCGAGGACAATGCAACGCAGCGAGCGGCGCCGAGGGCCGCTCAGAAGCCGGCAAATTTGTGGATCACACCACTAACGCTTTAGCACGACGCGCTGCAACCACTTCGCCATCACGTCGAGCGCTTCCTTTGAGAAGGTCTCCTCGATGTCGCCGTATTCCGACGGCGACCCCGTCTTGCTGTGCTGAAACAAGTGGTTGTGGCCGGGCAAGGTCACGATCGCCGGCTTGGGCGAACGCTTGGCGAACAGGCGTTGCATGGGCGGCAGGTTCTGCTCCGGATCGACTTGCAGGTCTTTGCCGCCGAACATCGCGAGCACTTCGCCGCGCATGTTCTTCAGGGCGACTTCGGGGTCCTGGCCGAGCAAGTAGAGCATCCACGGCCCCTGCAACTCATCGGCCTGGTCAACCAGCGCCTCCGGCCCCTTGCCCAGACTGGCACGCACCTTTTCGGAGAAGCGCGGCCAGGCGTCCTTGGCGACTGCAGCAATCGCGGCGCGACGCTTCCCCGGATCCTCGTGCTCAGCGATCGCGGCGAAGGCACCGCGTAAGAAGTCACAGTTCACAGCGACATCGGGGTCGTCGCCGCCCGCAAGGCCAATCAAGCGACTCTGGTGCACGATGACATCGCCGATATTGACCGTCGGCGGCGCCAGCAACACGGAGAACGCGACATGCTCCGCATCCGGCCCAGCGGCCACCATCGGTGCGATGTAGCCACCTTCACTGTGGCCGATCATGCCGATGCGATCCTTGTCAATATCGTCGCGCGTGCGCAAGAAGCGAATGGCCGCGCGAACGTCCTCCGCAAAGTCGGCGGTTGTCGCGACCTTGAAGTCGCCGGTCGACTTGCCAACGCCGCGATCGTCGTAGCGAAGCACCGCGAGACCAATCCGGGTCAGGTGATCGGCGATCACCAAGAACGGCTTGTGCCCCGCCAGGCTCTCATCGCGATCCTGTGGTCCCGAGCCAGTGATCATGACCGCAACCGGGTGCGGCCCCTGACCTGGCGGCAACGTCAGCGTGCCGGCAAGCGTGACCTGTTCGTTGCTGCTGAACTCCACCTCGACCGATTCGTAGGGGAACGGCGCCTTCGGCAGCTGCGGACGCTTCGGCCCGGTGATCTTGGCGACGGTCTGCAGCGTCAACGGCAACTTCATGCCACCCTGCGCCCACGTGCCAACGAGTTCGCGCGAGGTACCCTCGCCCTTCAAGGTCGCCGTGAAGGTCGCGCCAATCGCTTGAATGTCTGCGATCACCTCGTTGCCCTTGCGGGTAAACGACGCCACCGGAATCCCGTTGGCGTTCTGGGTGATGCTATCGAACGTTGCGACGTAGCCGTCGCCATCGACCTTGACGTGCAGACCGAGTTCCAGCTTCTGCCCGGAGACCTTCAGCGCACCTTGCCAGATGCCGAGCACGGGATCCTTCACGGCGTCCTGAGCGGAAGCAGTGGCCGCCACGCACGCGAAGGCTACGACAATGAACGAAGGACAAAGCCGAGTGAGATTGCAGGTCATGGTGGTCACCAGTCATCAAGCGTATGCGAAGCCCAGGCTTCGCGAAACGTAGCTGGCTAGCTCAACCACCGTGCACGGCCAGACTCCTCAGGCCGTGACCCCACTGGCCCGTGACTCGACTGGCCGCTACTCGACTGGCCGCTACTCGACGGGCCGCTACTCCCACGTCGCGTCGAGCACGACCGGTTTGTAGCCACCCTTCGACCGGAACCACAACGCGATGACACCGAATACGATGCTGAGGATCAGTGGGAAACGCACGGCAAACGCGAGCGCATCGCGGCCAGCCTGCACTTGAGCCTCACCTTGCGGTGCGTCGGCGCGATAGACCTTCTGGACCGCCGCGCGTTCGGTTTCAGGCAGCGCGAGCACGAACTCGCCGGCCTTCTCGGCATCGATCTTCTCGTGAACCATCCACATGAAGCCGCCATCGGCGCGCGCGGCCTGCTCAAGCGCCGGCACCTCGGCCTTGACCGTTGCGTGGATCGAACTGTCGAACGCAACACCAAGGATCGGCGCGCCGATAATCCCGACCGACAACAAACCGATGGCCGACACCGTGTTCAACGTCAACGCTCCACCCTTCGGGTATCGCTCAGAGGTGAAACCAAGCATGCAGGGCCAGTAGTAGGTCTGGCCGAGTGCGTAGAGCGTGAATGCAATGAACACCGCGACGCCAGCGGTGGTCGACAGCCAGTAGAGGCCGACAGCCGACAACACTCCACTGACACACATCAGTGCCGGTGGACTGAAGAAGCGCAGGATGCTGCCGGCGAACACGCGCAGCAGCAACATGATCGACGCCGAGAAGATCAACGCCAACGCCGGGTTGACTTCGTATTCCTGAAGCACAGGCGCCATCAGGCCTTTGATCCAACCGTCGGTGCCGAGTTCGGCCGTCGCGACCGGGATCATCAGCAAGCACATCAAGAAGAACAACGGGCGACCGAAGCTCTTGACTGCGAAGCCGAAGGCGCCACCGAGCACGGCGCCAATCACGATACTGATCGTGAACCAGCTTGCAGGCTTGTCGGCGCCGGTCAGTGCGATGACCTGGTTGCCGATCTCGTAGACCATCAAGCCACTGGCTAGGAACGCGGTCAAGAATCCGACCTGCTGCAGCATCTCGCGGAACGGCACGCCGGCTTGCACGCGTTCGTCAACCGGGAATCGGCACGGCAAGAACATCAATACGTAGGGAACGGCTGGCACGAAGATCCACAGCGCGTGCACGCGCCAACCGAGGTCGGGGCCGCCCGCCAAAACGAGCACCGTGCCGAGCACGAGACCAGCCGGCCAAGATGCATGCAGGATCGTCAGCCACTTGGTCTTCTCGCGCGGGTAGACCGCAGCGCAGATGGGGTTGATCACTGCCTCGATGATGCCGTGGCCAAGCCCCGCAGCGAGTGCCGCAAGGTAGAGTCCGGTGTAGCTGTCCGCCTTCCACGTGAAGATGCCAGACAACGCTTGCAGCACGAAAGCGAGGATCATCGGCCACTTGTAGCCGGTGCGGTCGACCACCAGGCTGAACAGGATCATCGTCACTGCGATCGGCCACAACGATGCGCCCATCACTTGCCCAACCTGCTGATTGCTCAGTTTCAGTTCGGCGCCGTAGGCCTCGCCCATCGCGACGCGAAAGGCGAACCCGACTCCGGCGGCGGTCAGAGAAAGGAAGCTGGCCCAGAAGAGAAGACGCGTCTCTTTGGTGGTAAGCGTCTGGTTGGGTGCGGATTCGGACACGTGCAGGCTCCGTGAAGGCAAGGAATCGAGAGCGGAGGGAGAGTCGGCGGCAGCTCGACCAGAGTCGTGTGCTACCGAGCGCGCTACATCGAACCGAATCCGGGCTCCGTACGCGAGGATGCCCGGGCCTCTCTGCGTAGCGAAGCGTATTTTCTTCGCAAGCCACTACATCCAGCCCGGAGACGGGCCGCGGATCAGCGTCCCGGCTCACGATTCGGCCGAGAGCGGCGTGCCGCGCAGCGCGGCGAGCATCTCTAGAGCGGGATGTTGCCGTGCTTCTTCGGCGGGTTGGTGTCGCGCTTGCTGCGCAGCAACTCCAAAGCCTGAATCAACGCCGGACGCGTGCGCCGTGGATCGATGACGTCGTCGACAAAGCCGCGCGCGGCAGCTTGGTAGGGGTTGGCGAACTTCTCTTTGTAGCCTTCGACGAGACGCTTCTCTTGGGCGGCCGGATCGTCGGCGTTCTTGATGTCGCCGCGGAACACGATCTTGGCAGCGCCCTCGGCACCCATGACCGCGATTTCCGCTTGTGGCCACGCGACCATGAAGTCGGCGCGGATGTGCCGATTGTTCATGACCGTGTAAGCACCGCCGTAGGCCTTGCGCGTGATCACCGTCATGCGCGGCACGGTCGCTTCGCAGAACGCGTAGAGCAGCTTTGCACCGTGCGTGATGATGCCGCCCCACTCCTGTTCGGTGCCCGGCAAGAAGCCCGGCACATCTTCGAAGCAAACCAACGGGATGTTGAACGCATCGCAGAAGCGAACGAACCGCGCGCCCTTGATGCTGGCCTTGATGTCGAGCACGCCGGCGAGGTGTGCTGGCTGGTTGCCGATGATGCCCACGACACGGCCGCCGAGTCGGGCAAAGCCCACCAGGATGTTCTTGGCGTAGCGCGAATGCACTTCGAAAAACTTGCCGTCATCGACCACGTGCTTGACGACGCCCTTCATGTCGTAGGGCTTGTCGCTGGAAGCGGGCACGATCGTGTCCAGTTCTTCATCCATGCGGTCGGGGTCATCGTTGGTCGCGCAGAACGGCGGATCTTCGCCGTTGTTGAGCGGCAAGAACGACAACAACTCGCGCAACTGCATCAGGCACGCAGCATCGTCCGCAGCGGTGAAGTGCGCGACGCCGGAGACTTCGCTGTGCACGCGGGCACCGCCGAGTTCTTCGCTGGTCGTATCTTCGTGCGTCACCGCCTTGACCACGTCGGGTCCGGTGATGTGCATGAAGCTCGTGCCTTCGACCATCATGATGAAGTCGGTGATCGATGGGGAATACACGGCGCCACCGGCGCACGGGCCCATGATCGCGCTGATCTGCGGAATCACGCCGCTTGCCAGCGTATTGCGCAAAAAGATGTCGGCATAGCCACCGAGCGACACGACACCTTCTTGGATGCGCGCACCGCCGGAATCACACAGGCCGATCATCGGCACGCCCATCTTCATCGCCGCGTCCATGACCTTGACGATCTTCTGCGCGTGCGTTTCGGACAGGCTGCCGCCGAACACGGTGAAGTCCTGCGCAAACAAGTAGATCGGCCGGCCATCGATGCGTGCGTTGCCTGTGACGACACCATCGCCAAGGATCGTGTTCTGCTCCGAATCCATGCCGAAGTCGCGGCATCGGTGCGTCACGAAGCGATCCATCTCGACAAAGCTGCCCGGATCCACGAGCAGGTCGATGCGTTCGCGGGCAGTCAGCTTGCCGCGTTCGTGCTGCGCGGCGATGCGCTTCTCGCCACCACCTTGCAGCGAACGGGTGCGCAGCTCTTCGAGCTTCTTCTTGTGATCAGTCATGCTTTAGTCCTGCGCGTGTGGATCTTCGACGAGTTCGGCGAGCACCCCGCCGAGATGCTTGGGGTGCACGAACGCGACCTTGCAGTCGTGCGCGCCCGGATTCGGTTTGGTGTTCAACATCGGAGCACCAGCGGCCGCCATCGCATCGATCTTCTTGAGGCAATCCCCCACCTGGAAGGCGAGGTGATGCACCCCGGGTCCGCGCTTGGCCAAGAACTTGGCGATCGGCGAATCGTCGCTGGTCGGTTCGAGCAATTCGATGCGCGTGGTGCCGGCCATCAACACGGCCACCTTGACCTTCTCGGTCGGCACCTCGTCAACGGATTGCAGTTTCAGACCGAACCCGTCGGTCCACTTCGGGAGGGCCTCGTCGAGCGAGTGCACTGCCACCCCGATGTGGTGCAGCGCTTCGATTGGCGGATCAGTTTCCATGGCAGTAGTCCCGATTGCGCCGGGGCGCCCAGCGTTCGGGCGAAGGATGTTAGAGATTCCCTGGGCGGGAGGCGAGGATGAACGTCCGTGCCTGAGCTACCAGAAGTCGAGACCGTTCGCCGCGGCGCCCAACCCCACCTGGTCGGCCGTCGCCTCCGCGCCCTGGAATTGCGGCGCGACGACCTTCGCTGGCCAATGCCAAAACAGGCCCTGGCAGACCTCGTCGCCCGCACGTGCACCGCCGTAGAGCGCCGTTCCAAGTACATCCTCGTCCATTTCGACGGCCCAACGGCCCCCATCGCCCTGATCCACCTGGGCATGACCGGTCGCCTGATCGTCGACCCGATCGGCAAGCGCGAGGCCCGCCCCGAATACCGCAAGCACGAACACTGGCGCATGGACTTCGGCGACCGCCTGGTCCGCTTCATCGACCCCCGCCGCTTTGGAGCCCTGGACGTCGCCGAACAGAAAACCCTCGCCGACCACCCCCGCATCAAGGACCTGGGCCAAGAACCCCTAGAGCCCCCGTTCGACGGCGCCTTCCTCCACCGCATCACGCGCAACCGCAAAGTCGCCATCAAGCAGCTGATCATGAACGGCAACCTGCTAGTCGGCGTAGGCAACATCTACGCCAGCGAATCCTGCTGGCACGCCAAAGTCCGCCCCCGCCGAGCCGCCAAGTCCCTGACCAAAGCCGAAGCCCATTCCCTAGCCACCGCCATCCGCAACGTCCTGACCGCCGCCATCCAAGCCGGCGGCACCACCATCCGCGACTACGTAGGCGTCTCCGAAGAAACCGGCTACTTCGCCCGCGAACTAAAAGTCTACGAACGCAAAAACCAACCCTGCCCCCGCTGCAAAACCCCCATCAAACAAGCCACCCAACAAGGCCGCAGCACCTACTGGTGCCCCACCTGCCAAAAGTAGTCAGTACTGTGGTCGCAGAAGTAGTCAGTACTGTGCCAGGCACAGTACCAACACCCTCGAACAAGTTACTCCTGTGCCTGGCACAGTACCAACAACACCATCCCTCTCACCGAGTGAGAGCGAGGCGCGACAGTGCGTCCCAAGCTCGCGCTGGCAAGGAAGACAAGCAAGCGAAGCGGAGGCGTGGCCGCGCCACGCTGAGCATTCGCGTAGCGCAGCTCTGACGCCGTCCAGCGCGAGCCTGGGGCGTGCTGTCGCGCCTCGCTAGGTGTCGAAGTGGATCAGCCAGAGTAAACGAACCCGGGTTTCTTGGGGATTGGTCGAGACGCGGATCAGCCCGATTAGGGCGCTGAAGGTGTTTTGGGTCTTTACCGTGCGACTGGTTTGGTCGGCGATGTAGCGGTTGCGGTTGCCCATGATCAAGCCAAGGCCAAGGCGCCAGCTGTCTTGGTAGGTGGTGTTGTTGACGCTGAAGACGAGGGGGAAGCCAAAGCTGGACGAACCGCTGTAGTCCTCCAGTTCGATTGTGGCTTCGAAGGAGCGACCGACTTCCCGGCGCACGCCCCAGGTTGTCGTCTGACCGGCTTCGCCCAGGGCGGCGATCATCGACGACATCTCTTCGACGGGAGGCACCGGCACGCCATCCATGGTTTCGATCAGGTCGCCGCCGCGGATGCCGGCGAGCCACGCCGGCGAACCGACTTCTACTTCGGCGACGATGACGCCGTTGCGGCCTTCGCCAAACATGCGCTCGGCCCAGACCTTGGGGATGCCGCGCAGATTGACTCCGGCGTAGGGACGCGGCGCCGGGCGCGGTTCTTCGAGGCGGATGTCTTGCACGTCTCGAACGGTTTCACTGAGCAAGTTGGTGCGCAGCGTCAGCTCGATTTCGTCATCGCCGCGCAACACGCGTATCGGCACTTGCTGCTGACCCGTCAGCGTCGCCTCGACCGCGGCCAACTGCTCGTCGTAGACCACGTCCTTGTCGCCGACGCGGACCAGAACGTCGTCGGGCAGTACGCCACCGAGCCTGGCGCTCGAATCGGGATAGGTCCCGGTAACCAATAGCCCGACGTAGGGTTTGGTGCCGCGACGCGCCGCTCGGTCCTTGGTCAATTCTTCCGTCTGGAAACCCAAGAACGGACGCTCGCGCTGGAACTTGGTCGTCAGGCGGATCGCCTTGCCGCTGCGCAGGCGGTAGGTCTCTTCGGCTCCATCAGGCGCTTCGCGACGCGCCAATTCGTATTCGTCGCTGCCGACCAGATGCTTGTAGGTCGTAGTGCTAGTGCAACTCGCGGCAAAGGGAACTGCCAGCAGGCAGAGAACGGCGAAGGTTCGCTTCATAGGGTCCTCGAGGGAGACTCAGGTATCAGAAGGCGCGCCACAGCGCATGCCGGCCGACGGTGTGGCCAATGCAGCAGAGGTCTTGTTACCGATTCGCAACGGCGCTCCTACCGCAACAACCAGGTCCCTATCATAGCAGGCTGCGACCAGTGAGTCGGCACCGTGCGTTCGCCGAGCGAGCCCGCCGAGCGAGCCAGCACTCACAGCCAACTCAGGCAGGCTTGCTCGGCTCGCGCACGCCGAATCGAATCGCCAGGTAGGACAAGAACTGGCACCCAGCGGCGAGCACCAACACGCCTTCAAAGCCGAGGCGACCCGCCAACCCAGCAGCCGCCATGGCGAACAAGAAGACGCCAACCTGCATGCAGAACCCACGCAGCCCCATCAGCGCTCCGAGCTGCTCCGGCGGCACCAGTCCCGAGATCAGCGCCTGCAGCGGCCCGGTGCGAGCGGCCGCCGAAAGCGCCAGCACACAGCCGACGAGCAACAGCACCATCGGCGACGGGCCGCGCGCGAGCACGATGAAGCAGACCACCAGGATCGCGGACGTCACGAGCACGAACTGGCGCTTGCCGACGCGATCCGAGAAGCGGCCAAACAACGCGCTGCCAACCACGGACAAGGCGCCGAGGCCAACCCAGACCCACACCTGACTTTCCTTCGCCACGACTCCCGAAGTATCGAGCCACGACGTCGCCATCTGCACGACGGTGAAGAACGAGCCGACGTGCAGCATCGTCGACAGCAATACGGCGACGACTTCGGGGTTCTTCAGCAACGGCCAGCGGCGACCCGCCGGACTCGCCGGCAACGCGGGCACGCAGCGCAGAGACATCACGACGGCAATGGCACCGACGACCGCCTGCACGACGAACGTCATCGACCAATACCCCGTCGCCGCCAGCCAAACCGCGAGCGGCAGCCCGAGCGGAATCGCCAGGAACATGCCGGCGTTGAAGCGGCCCATCACGGCGCCGCGACGTTCGTAGGGCGCGATGTCCGCAGCTGCCGCCGACGCGGTCGCATAGGCGAGGCCGGTGGCAAAACCCGCCAGTATCCGCAAAGCAAACAGCGCCCAATACGCCGTGGCCACGATGTGCAGCAGGCTCGCCACCACAAACAACGACAAGCTGGCGACAAGCACGGTCCGACGGCCGAAGCCGCGCGCGACATCGGCAACGAAGAACGCGCCCGCGGCCGACCCGATGCCCGCCGCGGCCAGCAGCCAGGCGGCGCCATCGTCGGCGAAGTCGAACTCGCTCCTGATGAACGGCAGCAGCGCGCCCATCACGTTGGAGTTCAAATTGAGCACGAACGCCGACATCGCCAGCGCCAAAACCGCCATGCGCTCACGCGAGTCCACGGTTTGCTTCGAATCGGGACTTGGGGATTCCGGCGTCGTCAAGGGCGCGACACTATCGAGTAAGCCAGCGCGGAAGTCTCGTTCGCTTTGGACTCGTCACGCGGCGACGGGTGTGGGTAGCATTCTTCCCCGCATGCCTTGCTCGAGTTTGGAGTCCCTATCGTGAAGATCGCCATCCTAGGAGGCGGAATCTCCGGTTGCGCCCTGGCCCGCATGCTTGCGGCCGATGGGCACAAAGTCACCGTGCTCGAAAAGACCGAACGACCCGGCGGCTTGTGCAAGAGCCGCAAGTATGGCGAGTTCACGTTCGACGAAGCCGGCGGCCACATCTTGTTCTCCAAGGACAAAGACGTGCTGCAATGGCAGCTGGATCGCTGTGGCGGCGAACCGGGCACGCAGCGCGTCAACCGCAACACCAAGATCCGCTGGCACGACCGGTGGGTGCCCTACCCCTTCGAAAACGGCGTCGGCCACCTGACCAAGGAAGCCAACGTCGAGTGCATGAAGGGCTACATCGAGTCCTACGTGGGCCGCCGGATGGGCAAGCCGTGCCCCGAGAACTTCGGCGACTGGATCGAATGGCGCATGGGCGCAGGCTTCGCGAAGCACTTCATGGTCCCCTACAACCAGAAGATCTGGGAACGCGACCTGCAGACGATGGCCAGCGACTGGGTCGCCGGCCGCGTGCCCGAAGCGCCGATTGAAGACATCCTGCGCTCGTCGATCGGTGTCGACACCGACGGCTACACCCACCAATCGGTCTTTTGGTTTCCGCTGCACGGCGGCTTCGAAGCGATGGTCAAGGGCACCGTGCAAGACGGGGGCTTCGACCTGCAATGCAACGTCGACGTGCAACGCGTCGAGAAGGCAGCCGTTGGCTTCAAGGTCAACGGCGAGGCCTACGACCTGGTCGTCAACACGGTGCCGCTGCCGCAGATCGAAGGCGTCATCCAAGACATCCCCGCCAACATCCGCAGAGACATCCAAGCACTCGTGCCGATCTCGCTGGTCAACGTCATGATCGGCGTCAAGATCGACGAGCCGCTGCCGGACCTCAGTTGGATCTACCTGCCGTTCAAGGAGCAGGGGCCGACCAACCGCGTCACCTACTACAGCAACTACTCGAAGTTCAACGCGCCCGCAGGCCACGGCTGCTTCCTCGCCGAAGTCACCCACCGCGGCCAGCACCGCCACGACGACAAGGAGTGGCTGCAGAGTGTCGCCAAGGGACTCGCCAACGCCGGCATCCTGCGCGAAGAACAGATCGTGCTGCTAGAGGCGTGCAACAACGAGTTCGCCTACATCGACCAGGACCTCGAGTTCGCCGCGCGCGTTGGGCGCGTTCGCAAGTGGTTCGACGCAAGCGGCTACCTGACGTTCGGTCGCTTTGGTCGCTACGAGTACCACAACAGTGACCAGTGCGTGAAGCGCGCTATGCAGGTGCACAAGCACATCCAAGCGCTCGCCAAATCCGGCGACTCGGCGCCGCTGCAGCTGCCGTAGCCTCGGTAACGTAGCCCGGCGGATACGAGCGACATCGCTCAGTCGACATGCCGCATCGTCATGCGTTTTTTTTTCGAAAGGACTACGGAACCTGCGACGGCACCGCCGCCGTCTCAGGAGTGTTCCGTTGGGACCATGCCTCCCATCGGGGTTCTTTCCCGTCCTTTGGATCCTGTGTGAGCATCTCGGACGCCGAGACGGCATCGCGAATCAGAGGGGTCTGTTCCAGAGTGAAAGCTCTTGGTGCTGCTGGCCGGTCAGCGAGCTGACCAGCACGTCTCGCGCTTGCGCGGGTTCTGGAGGACGGAATATTATTGGTGGAGCCCATGCCCCACTCTTAATTTTGTCGAGGTTGGCTTGCCCAACCTCGACGTCTGTACGGACCTCACATTCGGAACCCCTTTCGCACCTCGCCGATACACTGCGAGCCCTGCCCCGGGGAAACTGGGGCACGGAGACATTGCGGCCCGCCCTCCCGGCAGGACCAGCGCAAATCACCGGGCCGCCAAGAGACACGTGCTTGCCGGCGGAGTGCAGGAAGAACGCCCGACTCGGAGCAAAGGCGCTGTTACCACCGTAGAAGCCGGGCTTAGAACTCCTGTCGGCACCACCACGGCCGGTAGACCCCCACTGAGAAGGAGACCCGTCCCTTGCCGTTTTCACCACTACGTTCGCGCGCCCGCGCACAAACCCGTTCTTCCCATGCGGAAGAAGGTATAGTCGCCTCCGGTCGACCGAAGCAGACCGCGACCTCTTCACCACCACGCGTCAGACGATCGGGAGGCGTCACGATGCAACCAACCAAGATCCACTTGGAAGCAGTTCAAGCCGATTGGGCGAGCCGAGGATTCACATGTGAACTGTGGATCGATCCGCCCGACCAGGTCTGGCACGACTTCGTACACGACGTCGACGAGCTGGTATTCCTGCTTGAAGGCACCTGCCAGATCGAACTCGACAACCGCACAATCCGTATGCAGGCGGGTGATGAACTGACGATTCCCGCAGGCACCCGCCACACCGTGCGCAACTGCGGGGACGGAGCCGCCAGATGGCTTCACGGCTACCCCGTAACTTAGCGAGCGGTCACCGCGAGAGCAGCGCAATCGACGCAACCCACAGTCGAGCAAACGTGATGCCACCGAGATGGCTTCACGGCTACCCCGCAACTTAGCGAGCGGTCACCGCGAGAGCAGCGCAATCGACACAACCCACAGTCGAGCAAACGTGATGCCACCTAGATGGCTTCACGGCTACCCAACAAACTAGCGAGCGGTCCCCACTAGCCCGGCCCCTAGCTAATCGCGCACGGTCCAATTGCCGCGTTGGCCAGTCGTCTCTTCGACGCCGACCGTCATCTCCCTGACCAACAAGTGCGGCCAGCTCTGCTCCATGCGCTCGCGCAGCGTGCGGCCAAACCAGGCGGCGAGGTTCTCAGCGCTGGTGTTGCTGATCGGCAGCAGGATCACCTCTTCTGTGGGCACCAGGTAAAACCGCTCCTTGTAGCGAATCTCGTAGTGCGGACCGTTCACCTCGGCGGTCAGCACTGGGTGCTTGCCAGGGATCAGCAAGTGTTCATCCAGCTCGTCGCAGAGTGTGCGCATCATCGGCTTGATCTCCTGGAAGTTGACCACGAGGCCGTGCTCGTCGAGCTCGGTGTGCAGATCGAGGAAGACCTTGTAGTTGTGGCCGTGCAAACGCTCGGCCGAACCATCGGGGAAGATCAGGAAGTGCGCGGCACTAAACTTCAGGTAGTCCTTCTCGATCGAGATGGACCAGCTCTCTTGGCGGTTGGGCATCGGTTGCAGGAAGGATAGCCTCGCAGGCCATGGAGCTCGACACGATCCCGTGGCAGTCGACCCGCTATCCGGGAATCGCGGTGCACTTCTACGCCAGCGACAAGCGGACCAAGCGCGTATTGGCGCTGATCCGCATGGATCCGGGCTGCGGCTACCCCACCCACCGGCACCACAGCACGGAGGAAGTGCTGGTCGTGCGCGGCGGCTACGAGGACGAACTCGGCACGTATGTCGCAGGCCAGCACGTTCGCTATGAAGCGGGCACGGAGCATGGCCCACGGGCCACGGGAAAGCCCGGGGATGCGCCGTGTGTGCTGCTCGCTCTGGCGCACGAAGGCATCAAGCTGCTCAGCTGAGGCTCTGCGACGCAAAACCACAACTGGCCCAGACCAGACGGTCCGAGCCAGAGCAGAGTTGGGTGCCTGCGCAGTTGAGTGCCAGAGCAGTTGGGCTACAGGTGCCCAGGCCGAGATCCTCGGTCCTGGGATCCTGATACCTGGGACCTAGTCCTTCGCGAGGTCTTCGAGGACCTTCTCCGCGAGGTTCGGCGGAACCGGCTCGTAGGTCGACGGCTCCATGGCGTAGGTGCCACGGCCCTGCGTCAATGAACGCAGCATCGTCGAGTATTGGAACATCTCACTCAGCGGGACCTTGCCCGTGACGGACGAGATGCCACCCGGCTTGGTGACCATTTCTTCGACCAGACCACGACGACTCGAAAGGTCGCCGATGACGTCACCGGTCTTCTCTTCCGGCGCTTCGATCTCGATCTTCATGACCGGCTCGAGCAGCTGCGAGTTGTTTTCGCATGCCATACGGAAGGCGAGCACGCCCGCCGCTTCGAAGGCCATGACGCTCGAGTCGACGTCGTGCGACTGACCATCGTAGAGCTCCGCGACAACCTTGCAGTACGGGAAGCCAAGGCGACCGCCGCCCTTGACGGCGCTCGTGATGCCGTTGCCGACAGCCGGGATGTATTCGCGCGGCACCGAGCCACCCTTGATGGCGTCGACGAACTTGCAGTGCTCGACTTCTTCGTCGGTGCTGAACTTCACGCGGGCGACAGCGAACTGACCTGAACCACCGGACTGCTTGATGTGACGCGCTTCGACCTGCTTGGGGCCCTTCAGCGTCATCTTGTAAGCCACCTTCGGACGACCAACCGTGACCCCAATCTTGTGGTCGTTGGTGATCAGGTTGCACTTCACTTCGAGGTGCAACTCACCCATGCCGGAGATAACCATCTGGCCAGTCTGCTCGTCGGTGACCGCCTTGAAGGTCGGGTCCTCGCGAACCATCTTGCCGATGATCGCCGACAGCTTGTCGCGGTCGCCAGCCGACTTCGGCTCGATCGCCATGCTGATGACGGTATCGGGGAAGCTCATCGCTTCGTAGACAACCGGGTGGTCGCGGGTCGACAGCGTATCGCCGGTGATCGCGTCCTTGATGCCAACCACGGCCACGATGTCGCCAGCTTCGGCAACGTCGATCGGCTCACGGGTCATCGCGTGCATGCGCATCAGGCGACCGATGCGCTCGAAGCGACGGGTACGACCGTTGTAGTACTTCTCGCCCTGCTTCATCTGACCGGAGTAGATCCGGATGAAGGTCAGGTCGCCATTCGGGTCGCTGATCGTCTTGAACACGAGCGACGCGAACGGCTCGTCCGAACGCAGCTTGAAGGAGACCTTCTGCTCGGTCTCTGGATCAATGCCTTCGATCGGCGGAACGTCGAGCGGGCTGGGAAGGTAGTCGACGATGGCGTCGAGCACGTTCTGCACACCCTTGTCCTTGAAGGCCGAACCACAGAAGACCGGCGTGACCTTGAGGTCGAGCGTGCCCTTGCGAATCGCCATCTTGATCTCTTCGTTCGAGATCTCTTCGCCTTCGATGAACTTCTCGAGCACGTCGTCATGACACTCGGCCATCGCCTCGACCATGACGTCGCGGCGCCTTTGCGCCTCTTCCTTGAGCTCTTCCGGGATCTCGCTGACGGTCATCTCACGGGCGTCGTTGTCGGCCCAGATGCACGCCTTCATCTCGATCAGGTCGACCAGTCCGATGAAGTCCTTTTCCTTGCCGATCGGCATGACGACCGGAACGGCGTTGGCGTTCAGTCGCGTGCGCATCGACTCGACGGCCTTGTAGAAGTCCGCGCCGGTGCGGTCCATCTTGTTGACGAACGCGATACGCGGGACCTTGTAGCGGTTGCCTTGGCGCCAAACAGTCTCGGACTGCGGCTGCACACCGGCCACTGCACAGAACACACCGACGGCACCGTCGAGCACGCGAAGCGAGCGCTCCACCTCGACCGTGAAGTCAACGTGTCCGGGGGTGTCGATCAGGCTGAACTTGTACTTGCCCCAATCACAGGACGTCGCAGCCGACGTGATCGTGATGCCGCGATCACGCTCTTCCTGCATGTAGTCCATCGTGGCGCCGCCATCGTGCACCTCACCGATCTTGTGGTTCTTACCGGTGATGAACAGGACGCGCTCACTGAAGGTCGTCTTGCCAGCGTCAATGTGGGCGATGACACCGAAGTTGCGGGTATGACGAATACGCGTTTCTTCGGTAGACTCCTTCTTGTCGGACATAGCAGGCTTGGTAGGGGTGGACATCGAATGCAACAGTTGGACAGACAGTGAGACGGAACGCGGCGGGGTCAGATAGACCCAACGTCGCCGCGGACGCCTGGGGTGCCCGGCATCGATGCCGGTTTCGGGGCAAGGAGTTTAGCGCTGGCCGCGAATTGGTCAACGGGCCAACCCGAGCAGATGCCCCTTCCCCTCGAAGATGCTGGGATATCGGCATGCCTCGCGGCCCACAAAGGCCGTTCTGAGACGACCGTGGCAGGGCCTTCACCCGGACATCGGCCAGTTTTGCCACATAGCGGTCGATGACTGGCCAAGAACCCGACGCCGGGACCAGCAACCAAGATCATCACCATGCTCCGCACCGCTCATACGCTCTTCGCCACGATGTCGCTCGCCCTGGGCGCAGCTGCATCGGCTCAACAGAACCCGGACGAGGCCTTGCGCACGCTCCAGGACGGCAACCAGCGGTTCGCTGGCGGCCACAGTGTGCCGCAGCCAATCGGCCCCGGGGTGCGCCACACCCTGGCCCGCGGGCAAAGCCCGTTCGCGATCATCGTGACCTGCGCCGACAGCCGGGTTCCGCCAGAACACCTGTTCAACACAGGGCTTGGCGAACTAATCGTGGTGCGGACCGCAGGCCATGTGCTCGGCGCCGAAGCCATCGCAACGATCGAACATGCGGTCGAACAGCTCAACGTGCAGCTGTGCGTCGTGCTCGGCCATGAGCAATGTGACGTAGTCAGCGCGGCGCTTTTGCAGACCGGCGAGCAAAGCCACCACAGCCAGCTGAGCCCGTCGATCATCAAGTTGCTGCAACGCATCGAGCCGGCCGTTCGCAAGGCCCGCGGCCTCGATGCCTCGGGCATGAATCTGCAGAAGACCTGCGAAGAAGAGCACGCCCACCTGACCGTCGGCGAAAGCATGAGCCGCAGCCCCCTGCTGCAGCGGTATGCGTCGGTCGGCAAGTTCCGCATGGTGGCGGCGCGCTACCACGCCGATGGCAATGTCGAGTTCTTGCCGAACCGGCCGCTGCCAAAGAAGCAAAACGTCAAGCATGAGATTCTGGCCGGCGCCGTGCCACCCGGGCTGCCGCCGCACGTCGCGCTGCGCATGCTGCGGGCCGGGCACAGCCGCTTCCTCGGCGACTCGCGGCCGGCACCCGACCTGACCAAGGAACGCCGCGAACAACTGGCCACTGGCCAACAACCGTTGGCGATCGTCATCACCGATTCCGATTCACGCGTCTCGCCCGAGCACATTTTTGATGCCGGCATCGGCGAACTGTTCGTGATCCGGGTCGGTGGCAACACGATGAACGACGAGACACTCGCGAGCGTCGAGTTCGCCGCGAGCCAACTCGGGGCGTCGCTACTGGTCGTCATGGGACACAGCCGCTGCGAATTGCTGGCGGCCGCGGCCAAGGATCCGGAAAAGCAACAACTGACGCCGCACCAACGGGAGCTGCTGCGCCGACTCGAGCCATCGGTGATCGCCGCGCGCAGTCACCGTTCGACCGACGTGCTCGGCGAGGCAACGGAGCGCAATGTCAGCCGCACGGTCGCGGAAGCGCGCTCACGCAGCGCGATCCTGCGGACCCTGGAAGCACAGGGCAAGTTCGCCATTCTCGGCAGCACCTATGATGTCGCGACCGGCGATCTGACCTGGTTGAAGATGACGGCGGTGGCGCCGGTGCAACCCACGGCTGCGGCCAACGGGCATGGCAGTTCGCATGGGGATTCACATGCAGCAGATTCACACGGCGCGGATTTGCACGCTGGCAACCCACACGGCGCGGATTCACACGGCGACGCGCACGGCGGCGGCCATGGAACCTCGCATGGTGATGCTGCACATAGCAACGCCCACGGCAGCGGTCACGGAACGGGCGCTCACGGCGCCGACCCGCATGCTGCGCCTGGTCAAGGCGCCGATAGCCACGCAAGCGGCGGAAACAGCGCGCATGACGACCTGCCGACGATGGACTTCGCCGCGCCGATGGGCGAAACGGGTGCTGGCCACGGCAGCACGCACGGGGGCAGCCACAGCAACTCGCACGGCGACGCGCACTCGGGCTCGCATGGCGATTCTCACGCAGGCTCGCATGGTGATTCCCACGGGGATTCGCACGGTAGCTCGCATGGCGATTCCCATGGCAGCTCCCACGGCGATTCCCACGGGGAGTCCCACGACGCGGGCCACGGCCACGCAACCGGCCACGACGATGCACATGGTCCGCATGGCGAGCACGGCCACGCGAGTGACGGGCACGACGAAGGCCACAACAAGGACTGGGACGACATGATGTCGATGCTCAAGAACCCGACCGTGATGATCGGTCTGGGCGGCATCGCATCGCTGCTTGCCGCGGGCATTCTGGTGCTGCGCCGCAAGAAGACCTAGCCCGGATAGCCAAACGGCAACCAGGCAAGCCCGCCGGAATCCCCCGCAGCCGTCTTCAGGCGGTAGGCGGGGCGGCAGGCGTGGCCAGCCGCCCGCACTCGCGGGCAGCACGGGCGCGGCAGCCGACCTACGAGTCCAGGACGAGAATGCAGGCCGCGCCGCAGCTGACCAGCAGCACGTCGAACACTGGCAGCGACCCGCGGCGTGTCACGCGGTAGCCATCCGGCAGCGCTTCGAGCACGGTGAGCTCCGAGCCTAGATGTGGCAGCAACGACTCAAGCCGCGGCACGTCGGACAAGTCGAATGCGAAGCCTTCACTTTGCCATTCGTGACTGACGGTCTGGAAGCCGACCAGCAGCGCGCCGTAGCTTTGCTTGAGCAAACCAGCCAGGTCGACGTAGAGCATCGCCGTGGCATCGCCGCGACGTGCGACTTCGCGCTTGCGAACCAGCGCCTGATCGAAGTTCGGGAGCTTGCTGGCGTCGATCGCCGAACGCATCGATTGCGGCTGCATCGTCAGCAAAGCATGGCGCTCGGTGCTGGCCCAGCTGATGCCAAACGGCAGATCCCGGTCGATGTGATCCATCCACCACGCCTTGACTCCTTGGTGCACGAAGCTGTCGAGGTAGCCGCGGTAGGGACGGATGCGCTGGCCCTTGGCCAGCTCCCTCTCCTTGTTCGGAGCCATGTTGGTGGTCTTCTCCCACATGGCCGTGAGGCTGTCACCAAACGCCTTGCCATCGCGCAACGGCAACGATGCGGCAGCGGCGGTAAACCCCAGGCCGCCTTGCCTTGGTGAGTTCCAAACGACGACGCAATCATCCAAGTGTGCGACCAGATCGGCACTGATATCGACGTCGATCTGCTGCTTGCCTCTCACGACGAAACGTTCCCAATATGGCGTGGGATCTTCGCTAGCAAACGACTGGGCCAACTTCATCGCAGACTGCTCGAGCGTTCCTTCGGTGACACGCAGCGCAATTGCCGTGGTCGCATCCCCGGGAATCAAGGCAAGGTCGTCTTGCGACAGCGGCCGGCCGCGCAAGTTGCCAAGCACACCCGTGGGCTTCGCGATCGCAAGCTGCGTTCGCGAGACAAAGCCATCATCTTCTAGCCCGGACTCCGCCAGAGCGGCGGTCGCCTTGCTGATGCCGAGCGGTCCCCAAAACTGCTCGACCCACGGAAACTGCGAGACGATGGCATCGATCGCGGCGTAGGTGCGCAGCATCGGCCGTTCGACCTTGGCGCCAGCCAACATCGTGCGAACGGCCGGGTTGCCGCCGAGCCCCGGAGCCTGCTCGCGGATGCCCGCGACGAACTGACTGGCGGCAGCCTCGCCAACCGTCACCACGAAATAGTCATCGACGGCAGCCCAGCCAACGAACTGCATGCCATCGGGCAGCGTCACCGTTTCGAACGTGACCCCGGCAACGACCTTCTCAGCACGCGGCGCGCCCTCGGGCAACAAGCCATTCAGCGCCTTGGTAAGACTCGTCGCGACGGCCGTGGCATCCGCACCAACCTGCACCACGAGCCCCCCGCCAAACGGCTTGAGGTCCGAGACGAACACACAGCCAGGCAGCTGCACGAACGCCATGAGTTGATCGAGAATCAACAGCGCCTCGGCCTGATTCGGCTCGCGCCGACCCTGGCGTTCGAGCGCGCCGCGCGCACTGCTGACCAGCTTGTTGATCGCCGCCACGACTTCCGGCTCGGCGGCCAAGCGCTCAGTTCGGTTCGTCGGCTTCGCCGCGGACTCGCCACTGCCAAACCACTCGACGAACAACACCGCATCCGCCGGCGCAACCTGTAGCAACACCGGATCTTCCGGCAGTGGCGGCACCGGCAGTGGCATCGGCATGCCCAGCAACCCGAGGTAGCTGGCAACGACGAGAGAGATGTGCCGGAAGAAGTCGCGGAAGTTCATGTGTTCTCCTGATTGCCTGACGAAGTCGTGGCAAGCTCGACGCGTTCGAGTGGCCTGGTAAATACTTGCAAGTTCTCCCCGAGCAGCCTGTGCCGAGCAGTCAGTCCCGAGCAGTCAGCCCTGAGCATCCGGGTCCTACAAACCGGTTTCTACTCAGACTCCAAGAATCAAAGCCTAGCTGACCGTGAGTTGCAGCGTTAGCTCTGCCCGTAGCTCTGCCCGAGCCCCGGAAGGGTGTCAGTGGTTGCTACTGCGTGCCCGGCGACGCCACATCATCATCACGAGCCACATCGCGAACGCACGCTGCTGCGGTGCCCATGGATCGGGCAACTCCCCCACCATTCTGCGCGTAAACCACCCGGCACGCTCCAGCCTGCCGATTGTGCGTGAACCTTGCAGCAACTCAAAGTTGCGGCTGAAAAGCGAAGGGCACTGCAACACCAATTGCATGCCGTCGAGGTCGACCTCGACGCGCGATGGAAACGACTTCTTCTTCGCCGACGCAAGCAATCGATTGCCTTGCCACATGTCCCACACACCCCCAAACACACCCTGACTGCGCACCTGAAATTCATCACCTCCGACCACGATCGTGCCACTGCGCCCGGTCCAGGCGAATCCCATCACGCCGCACAGGCGCCCGTCCATGCGCAGCGAACAATCCCACCCGAACCACGACGTGCGATTCGCTTCGACCTTCACTTGAGGAAGGCTTCGAACTTGGCGAGCCGCTGCGGGTCGTCGTTGTGGTTGAAGTAGTAGCGGCGGAACTTGGCGAGGTCGTTGGCGACCTCTTCTTTGCGCTTGTTGGGGAACGCATCGATGTAGGCATCGAGGTGTTGTTCGAAGTCGACGACTTGGATCGCCGGATCGCGACGACGCAGCTCGCGCATCAATTCACGATCCCAAGTGACGACCGAGCACGGCAGCGGTACCGGCTTACACGCGAAGTAGATCACGCGCCACGGGTCTTCTTCGATCAAGTAGTCGTTCTCGAGCATGAAGTGCACCCCGCGCTGCTCGAGGTATTCGGGGTCACGCGGCTTGCCGTGGCCGACCTTGCGCCGGCGCTTCTGAGGCAACCGCGCGATGTGCGCATCGGTTAGCCCGGCAGAACACTCCACGGCGACTGGAACGCGCGAGCGAAAGGCGACGTTGGCGTGGCCACCCGCAATCGCGAGGCGCACATCGAGGCCGTCACACAACATCTGCAAGTAGTCGCCACACGCGTGAAACAGGTCACGAATTGGCACGCCAGCAATCGGCATGAACGAGATCTCTCGATTGTCCGACACGGGCAATCGCGCGTCATCCAACTTCGGTTCCACTCGCAAGCACAGCAGAACAACCAGCGCACCAGCAATCACCGGCTGCAGCCACATCGGCCGCCAGCGTTGGCAGGCGAGGTCCCAACCAAACAGCAGTGCAGGCAGCACCGGCAGCAAGAAGCGACCGAACATGAAGTCGCCGCCAACCCACATCACGAAGAAGATATACGGCAGCACAAACGCGGCAATTACCAACCACGGGCGGCGACCGAGTCCGGGTTGGATTTGCGCCAGCAAGTCGCCCTTCTTCAGTGCAAACCACACCAGCGGCACGAACGCGGACAGCAGCGCGTAGTAGCACAAGAAGAAGCCACTGACGTAGCTCCAACCCAGACCCAGCAGCGGATCGCCGGCCGACTTCGCGAACGCCGTGTTCGGCACCCAGTAGCCATAGAAGCTGTGGCGCCACAGCAGGTAGGGCACGAACACCAGCAAGAACGGCATCACGTACGCGAGCAACAAGCGTGGCGCCCGGTTTCGAACCGCGTCGTAGATAACAAACAGGCCAGCGATCGCAACGAACAGGCCGCCGTCGGGACGCGTCATCGCGCAGACTACGCCGAGAAAGCCAAGCAACAATGCCTTGCGCCGGCACGGCTTCGCCATCACCAGGTGCAGCATCGACGTGCCCAACAACACGAACAACGCGGTCTCCAAGCCGGCCGGCGCCAACGAATGGGCGTGATGGATCGCGGCATAGGCACAAGCGGCGATCGGC
>CAXBFC010000059.1:0-24577 GCA_963974725.1 uncultured bacterium
TGTATCGGAGTCCTCACCGTCAGCCAATGAGGGGTGCCGGGATCACCGCGAACGGCCGGCCTCGCGTGTCGGCTCGGCGCAAGCACGGAGCTTGCGCGGCTAGCAGGCAAGCCTGCCAGAGCGGCAGCTCACCAAGCTAGATGTGTGGCCCTCGCCTTGGGGCTACGCGCAACGTGGTCGCGCGCTATTGCAGCACGAACCGCCAGCCCGGCGGGAGCTGCAGCGATGGCGCTTGCGTGCTGGCCAGTGGCAGCACGACTTGCTGCACGACCAGGTCATAGCCGCGGAACTGTGGCAGGTTTGGCGCGCTCCAAGACGTGCTTTGTTGCCCCGTGTAGACACCTGCAAGGGAGACGAACTGCAGCGGCTCGACGTAGACGAAGAACGGCGATGGCAACAGCGGCACGATCGGGGCGACTTCGCCGAGCACAAACACGCACGCGAGTCCGGCTGGTAGATCGGCGACGAACGTGATCGGGCTGCCGAGCGCTGGGTCATCCGGCGAAACTTCCATCGCGCCGAGCTGGGCTTGTGGCAGCGACTGGGTGGCGGTCACGCCGGCGCCCGCATTGTCGATGAAGCTGTTGCTGACTAGCAACGAACCAGCGGGCGACGAGCCACCGAGCACGCCGCCGATGAAGCACGAGTCCGCGATCGATACCGAACCGGTACCCGTGGTCTCCGTGGTGCAGTTGCTGAAGCGAGACTCAGTGACGGCGAGCGTTTGCGTCGTGCTCGTCGACATGGTGACCGTGCCGTCTTTGCTGCGCATGTTGCGCACGTTGAGAGGGAGCACGGTGCCGCCGGTCGCAATGGTGACGTCGCCGACGCACCGGAACTCGTTGATGGCGCCGTAGACCTGGTTGCCGTTGGCGCCAAGCTCGAGGGCCGTGCCGCCAGGCGTTGCCAGCAAGTTCCACATCGCGCACTGCATCCAGGTCACTGCGTCATTGGCGCCATCAAGGCGCGCACACGTTGCTGCCCGCACGCGGGTGTGGGTGCCCTCGAGCAGCAGCGGGCGGCCGTTCGTGTTCGGTGCAACCAGGTCGATGCCGACGCCAGTGCATTCGACGATCACTCGGTCGAGCGTGAAGCGCGCGGTGCCGCCGGTTCCGACAGCGAAGTCGAAGCCGTTGGTTGCTCCCAGAATCTGCACGTCGCGCGATTCGAAGATCGTCGTGCGGTCGGCTGCCGTTTCATGGACCGCGACGGCGTCGCCCACGTTGTCGAACAGGCAGTCTTCCATGATCAAGCGTCCAACGCCGCCTGCCAAACTACCGGTTACGCGAACACCGAACTGCGGCAGGTTCTCGAAGCTGCAATCGCTAAGGGTGCAGCCTGGCTGCCCGGTCACATCGGTTTGCACCACGTCGAGGCCATACGGAGCATCCTGGAAGACGAGGCCCTGCAGGATCAGATTGTTCGACGTCGAGTGCATGCCGCGAGTGGCTGCCGGCGCGCTGAAGTCGAGCACGGCTGCGCCGCCGGAGCCGCGGATGAACAAGCCGAACGGGGTGTCGATGATCGACTCGAGGTCCTGTTGGATCGTGATCGTCGGTGTTGCTTCGCTATCGATTTCAATCCAAGTCACGTTGGCGTTGAGGCCCGTGCCCGGGAGCAAGCTCACCTGGATTTGTTCGGCCGGTGACAGCTGCGTGACCAGCAAGGTGCCGTTGTGCAGTTGGATGCATTCATTGAGTGACAGCAGGCTGTCACCAACCATGCCGTGCGACAGCGGATCGGTAACGAACGCGATGGCGTGGAATGCTGGAGTGGGGGGCAGGGCAGGGGCTGGGCCCGCGGGGCCTGCAGCAGACAGCAGCGAGAGAAGGCTAGTGATCATGAGAACCGTGGCGCGTCGAGGGCTGGCTGAGGACGCACCATAGTAGAGTAGCCCACAGCGACGAATACGGTCAAGGCATGGCGGAGTGTGCGCCGCATGGCGTGGCGCGAAGTGCCGTTCGCAGCGCCGGGACCGAGCGCCAGGGGCATGGCGTCAGCGATCGAATGCCCGCAATCAAATGCCAGTGACCGAATGTCAGCCGTGCCGGCAGATCGACACGTCGAGTTCGGCCGGTAGCAACCGCTGGGAGGCAGCCGTCCTAGAGCTACATCCGCGAGCCTGCGCTAGTTCGTGTCTGTGTCGAGTCATGAAGCGCGGCGACATGATGCGATGAGTATCAATGCGCCCAAGTTGCCCGCGGGCAACGCTAGGGTTCTTCGTCATGAGCACGAATCCCAACCGAACCAGCTCGCGGCTGCCGCTCAGTCTGCCGCTGCTGATGCTCACCGTCTTGCCTGGCTGCTTCATGAACGGCGTCTGGAACCATCTGGGGGCCGAAGAGTGGCAGCGAACGGTAGTCAGCCAGCAGATCATTCCGAAGACGCTCACGGTGAGGGTCAACCCCGACGACTATTCGATGTTGCTCGTCGACAGTGGTGGGCCGGGCGTCTCGAGCCTTGAGGTGCATGCGCAATTCTGGGCGCAGTCCGCGCCGGCGCTGCTGGTGCGACCGGAGTTGTTCCGGGTCGAGAGTGCCGAGATCTCAGGTCAATTGGCCGAGATGCACGGCAAGACGGTGCGCGATTTCGGGCGCTTGATCATCAAGGGCACCGTCGTTGCCGATGGCTGGCGCAAGGTGATCGACAGCGGTGACGTTCCGGCGGATGTGCTCGCGCAGCTCCACGGCAATGGGTTGCCCAATGCTCACGGTTTCCCGCCAGAACTACGATTGTGTGCGTGCTTCATGGCTTCGGCTTCGCTGTCGTTGCCGGCGTTGATGCCCGATGTAGCAGCAGATGCCAGAGTCGTGTCGTATGTCTTCGTTGATCGCGACGGCAAGATGATGTTGCCGGATCCTGCTGTCACGAATGGGGGGCAAGTCAAGATGCGCTATCCGGCTGTACAAGCGGCGCTGCAAGCTTGCACGCTCTACGCCCGGGTGATCGATAGCAATGGTGCGCAGTTGCTGCGCATCGACCCGGATGCCTTCCTCGTGATCCAGGGGTTGCGTCCCGATCGCAAGGTCGCTGGGCTTGCCGTTCACAACTCGCCGTGGTTGATCCGCCCGGCCCGAGAGTCGTCGGCCACCAACAGTACGTCGGGACCAGCCATGGAAACGACGGTGTCTACGAACATCTTCTACGGTGTCATCAAGCCCAAGGAGACTTCGGGTGGCACGCGCGCGTTGCAGGTGGTGTTGACGCCGTTCGCCCTCGCTGCGGATGTCGTGCTGAGTCCGGTCTACTTGTTGATGTTGCTCTTCGGACCGGTGCCGTGACGTTGTGGCGCGCGGCCTGGTTCGTATGCTGTGGGCGTCACAACCATGACCAACATAGCCCTAGAATACAGTCGTGGTCGGGATCCCAGCGCGAGTGTGACGCGACCTGATCGCGGTTGCTCTGGCCGCAATTACTCTGGCCGTGATGGTTCTGGCATTGATGGTTCTGGCATTGATGGTTTTGGCCGTGATGGTTTTGGCCGTGATGGTTCTGTAGCGGCCAGATCTTAGGCGGACTATGCGAATCGCAATTGTCAGCACTGAGGTTCGTGGGTTTCACACCGGCGGCATTGGCTCCTACGTTGTCGAAGCGGGTGCGGCTCTGGCTGCGGCTGGTCATGAAGTCTGGCTGATCACCCATGCGCCAAACGAAGCACGCCTCCGTGCCAAGATGAAAGCCCTACCTGGCTTTGCGAAGGTGGCGTTCGTAGATGACGTTCCCGGTGCCAGTGACGGACCTCGGTTTGGCCTGGCGCGGGTCACCTTGCGTTTCGCCCAGCTGGCTCACGACTGTTTGCTGGCAGCAGGTGTGCCATTCGACTACATCGAGTTTGCCGATTATGGCGCGGCTGGCTGCGTTGCGGTTGCGGAACAGCGATTGTTTGGCAGTCACGGTGATGCCGTCGTTTCCGTGGCATTGCATTCGCCGACGTTCGACTGCTGGCAGCACAACGAAGTAACCCACGTCTACGGGCCGTTGCAACGCGAGGTCGCTGTCTTGGAGCACGAGGCGATCGCATTGGCGCCCGTCGTGTGGTCACCTTCTCTCAATTTGGCGCAAACCGTGTCAGAGCGACTCGGTCGGCCATTGGACCAGGTTGAGACCGTGCGCTATCCGATGCGCATCGATGCGGCGATTTCGCCACGTGCTGTCGAGCCAAGCGAGCTGGCGGATCTGAGCATGCTCTACTGCGGTCGCATCGAACCGCGGAAGGGCGTGCGGGAGTTGGTGCAAGCCTTCAAGCAGATGCCGGAGCTGGCGATCGTTTGTGTGGGGGCCGACGGCAATACCGCCCCGATGGGAACCAGTGAGGTCGCCTACCTGCAACGTTTGGCCAGCAGCAATGTGTCGTTTGCGCCGCCGTTGGGACGTGACGCATTGCTGGCGAAGTTGCGCGAGACGGACGTCGTCGTGTTGCCATCACGTTGGGACAATTGGCCCAATATGTGTCTTGAGGCGATGGCTGCTGGGTGCATCGTGATCGGTGGTCGCAACAGCGGCATGGCCGAGATGATCTCGCACGGGGAGACGGGGTTTCTCGTGGATAGCACTTGTCCCGATGATCTTGAGCGGGTGATTCGCGAAGATTTGCGCGCTGCTTTGCCGCGCCTTGCTGAGATCCGAGACGCCGCGGCCCACCGCAGTCGCGAGTTGTGCGATCCGTCGAAGTATGTCGCTGCGATTGAGGGGTTGGTGGCCGGGCACCGCGGCAAAGGTCGTTGGCCGATCACGGATTCTCGTGCTTTGCCAGGTGCTTCGCCGCGCGTGTCGATCATCGTTCCTTACTACAACGAAGGGCCGGAGTTGGTTGGTGCTGCGATCGATTCGGCGATTGCCCAGAGCTACGGCAATCTGGAGATCCTGTTGGTCAACGATGGTTCGCCGCGAGCTGACGCAACTGCGATCTTGGCCGCGATGGCTACACGGGATCCTCGGGTCCGGGTGCTCAGCAAGAGTAACGGGGGCCTCGCAACGGCCCGCAACCACGCTATCGAGCAAGCAGCGGGCCAGTTTGTCTTGTGCTTGGACTCGGACAACATTCTGTGCCCCGACTATGTCGAGGCCGGCTTGCAAGTGTTTGCGCGGGCCAAAGACACCGTCGCATTGATGCCGCGTTTTGAGCCGTTCCTGGATGGGACCACCAAGTCGCTGGCCGTGGTCCAGGCGTTGCCGTTCGATCGGCCATTGGCGTTGTTCCGCAACTCGCTGGGTGACGGTGGCGCAATGTTGCGTCGGGACGTGTTTACGACTCACGGGGTGCGGTATGACTCGGTTGTCGACTGCTACTCCGATTGGGCCTTATGGCTTGACCTCGCTCGGTTGGGGCTGCGCGTGCAAGTCGTGCCGCGCACTCTCTATCACTACCGCATTCGCTCGCAATCGATGATGGCCGAGCACGCGTGGGATACGCACTTGGCGATGCTTGGTTTGTTGATCGAGCGGCACCTTCCCGATGGCAATCAGCAAGAGATGCTGGTCAACCTCACACAGGGTTGGGGCGTCGGCGCCTTGCTCGCCGCGCTGGGGCAACAACATCACTACTGGGAAGAGCCGACCAACACTGCGCAGTTGGTGCAGAGAGTGCCATCGGCCGCAGCGCTATTCGCCTCTGGCTTCGACGAAATCGGTCGCCGCCGTCCAAAGATGGCGGCGGTAGGGCGCGCTGCCATCCTGGCGGCAGCGCGCGTGCACGGATGGTTCAAGCGCCGGCATGAAGCGCGAGACGTGTAGCCAAGTGTTAGTACTGTGCCTGGCACAGTACTAACTTTTTGAAAGTTGTGCGGTGGAAACGTTGGCGCCTGCCTCTTGCCTTGGTGATGACTGATTCCTTCGACCTTACGGATCTCTTGCTGCGGGCCAAGAACGGTGAGCGGGATGCTCGGGATCGGCTGTTTGCCCGGGCCGCTGACCGGGTGCTGCTGTATGCGCGGATGCGGTTGGGGACGGCGCTGCGGACGCGCGTCGATGCGATGGATGTGCTGCAAGAGACCTTTTTGCATGCGCAGCGCGACTGGGGTGGCTTTGAGCCGGCGGGCCCGGATCCGGATCGGGCGTTGGCGCAGTGGTTGTGTGCGATTGCTGAAAACCGCATTCGTGACTTGGCGGCCTGGCACGGCGCGGCGCGGCGCAACATCGGCAAGGAAGCGCGTGACGTGACGGTCGTCTTGCGGGAATTGCAGCGTTCGGGGCATGGTCCGGCGACCAGCATGGTGCGCCGTGACGAACGGGATCGCGTTTCCGATGCGGTCGATACGCTGCCCGACGAGGATCGGGAAGTGCTGCTACTGCGTCACTTCGAAGGATTGACGATCGATGTCATCGCGGAGCGCACGGGTCGCAGTGCTTCGAGTGTGCGGCGCGCTTTGGGACGGGCGGTGCGCGATCTTGGCCAGAAGCTCGGCGCGGAGGTCGCGCGATGAACGGCGACCACGATGAAGTTGTCGGCAAGCTGAGCGAAGAGCTGGCCGACGCGATGGCGATCGGCGAAGTGATCGATGCGAAGGCTTGGGCCGCGCGGTTCCAAGTGAGCGAAGCCGATGTGTTGCATTGTCAGCGCGGGCTGGGGGCTTTGCTCACGAGCCTTGGCGAAGAGTTGGCTGAGGGGCATCCCGAATTGCCGCAGCCGCAGCTTCCGAGCGACTTCGAAGTCGTTGGCGAACTCGGCCGTGGTGGCATGGGCGTGGTCTACCGCGCTAGACAACGGTCGCTCGATCGCGAGGTAGCGATCAAGGTACTGCGACCTGGTGACCTGGTGTTCGGCGATGCACTGCGTCGTTTTCGCGCCGAAGCCCGTTCGCTGGCGCGCTTGCGCCATCGGCACATCGTGTCGGTTTACGACTCCGGCGAAACTCCCGAAGGCCTGGTGTGGTTTGCGATGGACCTCGTCGACGGGCGCACGCTCGCCGACGAACTGAAGGCCCGCGGCCGCATGATGCCGGCGCGCGCCACCAAGATCATTCGTCAGGTTACCTCAGCGATTGCGCATGCACACGCCCAAGGCATCGTGCATCGCGACCTCAAGCCGCAGAACGTGCTGATCGATGCGGCCGGAGATGCGTTCGTCGTCGACTTCGGTTTGGCGCGCGATCAGTCGTCGGCGCAGTCGCGCACGATGTCCGGCGAGTTGTTGGGCACGCCGGCATACATGAGCCCGGAGCAGGCGCGCGGTGATTCGGTCAACATTGGCGAGACCACCGACGTTTGGGCGTTGGGGACTTTGCTCTACGAGATGTTGGTGGGTAGTGCGCCATACGCGGGCAAGCCGCTGCACGAGACGATCCGCGCGATCCTGCACGATGAACCGCCGTCGATGCGTCGCGGCGACAAGAAGGTCCCGCAAGGGCTCGAGCTGGTTTGCGGGCACGCGCTGCAAAAGCGTCCCGAGGATCGCTACCCCGGCGCTTTGGCGTTTGGCGAAGACGTCGAACGATTTCAAGACGGCCGCGGTGTGCTGGTTGAGAGGCCCAGCAAGCTGAGTCGCATGGGGCGCGCATTGAAGCGGCGTTGGCGTTTGGTGACGACGATTGCGGCGGCGGTGTTGGTGACCTTGGCGGCCGTGGCGGCGTGGTTGCCAAGCTTGCGTCGAGATGCCGTGGTCCAGGAAGCCAAGCGCTTGGTTGCGACGGGCCATCCTGGTGCCGCGATCGAATCGCTGCAGGCCGTGCTCGACGAAACTCCAAACAACGCGAGCAACCGCGAAGAACTGGAGTTCGCGTTGGTGCAGGCTCTCAATGATCGCGCCGGGGACCTGTTGGTGCAGGACGACTTGCCTGGTGCCCTCGAGGTCGCGAACCAAGCGTTGCCGATTGCGTCAAAACGTGCGACGAGGGGTGGCGTGATCCTTATCGGGGAATTCGCGCGCGAACAGCAGTGGCGATGGCAGTTGGCGCGTGCGTCGGCGATTGCCGACCGGATGCGTGGACCACAAGTCCCGATGGAGTTGCTGCAAGCAGATCTGCAATCGCAACTACCCGGCCGTCGCGCCTTGGCACGCCGTGCAGCGACGCTGCAAGGCGTCGAGTTGTCGCGCTTGCAGGGCTCCGATCAGTTGGCCATCCTTCGCGATAACTTGCGTCAATTGCCGCACGCACTCGACGATAAGTCTGGAGCGGTCATGGGCGCGCCACCGTATTCTTGGACCGACAGTGTTCATGAGTGCTGGAGTCCGGCGCTGGAGGATGAACTCGCAGTGTTGGCAACTGCAGAGTCCGAATCTGTCGTGACTCGTGCCTTCGCATTTCATATGTGGGCGCGCGCTGTGGGCTTGCCGACCTATGCGAGGCTGAAAGGTGCGGGGGGAACGGGCAGCGGTTTGACTGCTGCGCAGGCAGTCGCTGCCGCATCGACGACGATTGCAAAATGGCGCCTGTGGCGCTCGCTGCCGCGCGAAGAGGCGTTGCAGGCACGCATCGATCTACTTGTCGACGAGATGATGCAGCCGGGCGCGGTGTTGCCTGGCGCTTCCTTCAACATCCTTGGGGTTGCTCAGGATTGGACAGGGCACCGAGCAACGGATGCCAATCAGTTTCGCGAGTGGTGGCAAGTTGCGCGGTCGGCCAGCTACCAGCAACTGCTCAAGCAGGCTCTTGGATTGCCTGCCGAGCGCGAGGTGTCGGTTCTCGAAGCTCTCGATACGTCGGCAATGGCACCGGATGGAACGGGCTGCCTGTGGCGCCAGCTCGCCTGGCTGCAAGTTCCAGACGGCGTTCGTATTCCGGAAGCGCACTCGATCGGTGACAGCAGTCGCTGGCGCACCGCATGCCTCCGGGCCGCCGAGCAGCCAGATGACCGCACGCTGACGGCGCGTCTTGCCGTGCTGCGCTTTGACGATGGTAGCTGCGAGCCCGAATTGGTTGTGCAGTGCAGCAAGGTCGTGCACATCGGTGTGCCGGTGCAAATTGACCTGCGTGGGACTGTTGCGGAGTCATCGTGGTTGACGTTGCGCGAGGCTTGGGAAGACGAGTTGGACCGCCAACAAGAATGGGTCAGTGCGGATGTGCCAATGGTTCGCGCCGCGGTCCCAGCTATCGGCGAAGTGACCGCGGCGCTACGTGGTGAGGTGCGCATCGACCGCGGCGGTGTCCGTCTCCATTCCCAGCAAGGTGACCTCTTGCGTCATTCGCTGCCGTGGATGAAGTCCCAAGACCAAATGTCTGGCGTCAAGCAAGTGTGGGCAGGAACCGCTGCCGCCATCGGCAGGCGCACCGTGCAGTGGGACATGGGGCAGCGGATCACCCACTTGGTGATGGTCGTTGCGTTGCACGAGACGTCGCAAGGCAACGGTGAGCAGGGCACCAGTAGGCGGGATCCTGATCTTGCCTGGTGGCACCGTGCGATCGCTCGTTCGTTTGAAGGTGCGGGTCGCCCTGGTGCGAACACGGGGAGCCGCACAGACTCGGCCGATTGGTTGTCGACCTCGTTGTGGCCGACGCCGTCGGTGGCGGCACAGATGCAGTTGCTGTCTCCCGATTGGCCCGAGCAACGCATGGCGATGGCGCTTGCTGGCAGCGACGATGTCGAAGTCGATTGGGCGGGAACGCGCCGGGTCTTGCACGCGGATGTCGGTACTCGCCTTGCTGTCGGTAGCGCGAGCAAACGTCAGCAGGCGCGTGCCGTCACGCTCTTGACCGGGATGTATCCGGGCCTCTGGACGCCGCGCACGGGTCAGACGCTGCGTGAGGCTGCGGCCGCGCAAGGCACAGAATTGCCACCCGAGCTGACCACCCAACTCGGGTCACTGGCGACACCCGATGGAATCGCCGATTGGTTGAGTCGTGACGAGATCCTGTCTGGCGTCGCCGGCGTCCTCATTTTCTTGTTGGCTGCATGGGGGTGGATGCGTCGGGATGGCGATCCCCGTCGCAACCGGGCCGCATGGCTTGCCCTGGCCTTGTTCTGGTTGTTGTTCGTGCGGGTGAAGATCGGCGGCGTCATTCTGACTCCGAGCTTCGTCGTGATCTTCTTGATGATGTGGTGCGTGGCGCGTGCCGGCGGTGGCCGGTCGTGGTGGCGCATTGCGGGGCTGAGCTTGTTCGCCTTGATCGGCACGTGGGCAGTTGGCTCATGGTTCTTCGGGATCAAGCCGCCGTTTGCGTTTGAGATCTACTTCATCATCGCAGGCCTCGTGGCCGCTTGGACTCCAAAGGATCAGCTCAACCGACAAGCAGCGCAGGGTCTTGCGCAAGCTCGCGAGCAACGTCGCCGCCAGCGAAGTTCGCTGCGAGTGACCGGGGCCATCATGGTCGTAGCCTTCGTGGGCTATGCCGGGCTGCAAGTCTTGTCCGGCTACATGAGCCATGAGTTGTTGACGAATGCCGAACTGCGCGTGGTCGACCCTTCCGGCAAGCCGGTTGCCGGTGTGCAGACGTTCATCACATGGGCGAGGCCTAGCCCGTACTTCACCGGTGCGGGACTGCCGGTGTCCGATCGGGACGGTTACGTCGACCTGTCGAGCATGCAACACAAGGTCGCGACGCTCGGCCGATTCGACATCGAAGCACGCGTGCCGGGCCACCGCCACGAACCATGCCTGCTGGAGCGCTCGACAACGATCGTGGTGCCGGAGGTTGGCAGTCTCGTGCTGCAAATGGTGGATGCAGACGGCAAGCCGTGGCGTGACTTGTCGAACGTGCACAGTGACGTCTACTCAGCGGACACGCAGCAGCACCAATCGTTCGATGCCGACGGTCGGGCGACGTTTCCGGTCGTTGCGTGTGGCAAGATCAGGTTGGGTGGGCGCTTCCAGGCATCCGAGCTTCTGTCGGGACTGGTGATCGACGGCCCTTCGCGCGCCGGCGAAACCAAGGTCGTCAACGTCACCATTCCGCTGGAGATGCCACGCCTGATCGGTGTAATCACAAAACCGGACGGCACTGCGCTTCACGGGAACGTTCGGTTGGCGTTCCGCAGTAGCACCACACAGTCGAGCTCCACGGTGACCACCGACGCGGCCGGGCGATTCCGGTTCTTGACGTCGGGCGATCCAAGTGGGGGCACCGTGACGTTGCACGTGCTGTTCGGGGAAGACCGGCGTGTCCGGGTGCCGGAGTCAGCGGGGCCGATGTTTGACGTCGGCACCGTCGTGCTGGAAGAACGCTGAGCGGCAAGGCGTAGCCTCGCCGAGCTACTCAGCGCGCGGCGATCACAGCGCACAGTGCCGCAGTCGCACAGTGTCACAGCCGCACAGTGTCACAGTCGCACAGTGATCGGCTCAACGGATCCGCTCGCAAACACCACCTGCTGGCGCGCTTTCGCGGCGCCGCGCTCCAGTTCTTCGCGGGTTCCAACGCGCAACTCCCAGACGCCGATAGGCACGGCGGTCATGGCGAAGTGGCCGTGAGTGCTCGCCGCATGGATCGTGTTCCACGCGGTACCGCCCGTGCTAGCCAGGCTCAACAACCGACCCTGGTTGTCGGCGAATGCAACGCATGGCGTGAAGGGTTCGGAGCTCTTGCCAAACACCAACCGACCACGGCACGCGACCGTTGGCGAGAGCTTGACCGGCAGTTCGAGCTCTCGTTGGCCAATCGTTACTTGCCCGATCGAGATGCATGACAGTTGCTCGCCATTGGGGCTGGTGCCGCTAACTGAGAGCGACGCGGGGCCGCTGTCCAGTTGCAGTTCGACGATGTCGGCAACCGGCGCGAGTTTGCGATGCCGTTCGAACCGCCACGTGCCTTCCGGTCGTCGATCGTAATACGAACCGCCAAGCACGTCTGGTGCGGTAGGCGACCAGGGGCTACTTGCTGTCAGCACGGGCCAGTCTGGATTCGTGTTCGTGTTGGCTTCGAAGTAGCCGACACGAACTTCGAGGTGCTGGATCGGTAGCGACGACTCATCGATGCGCAACCGGATTGCTGTACGCTTCGTGGCGCCGACCACGACTTCGATTGGCGGGTCACCTGGATGGACGTTGTCGCGCGTTTCGGTTTGGAAGTTCTGCGTGATGACGTCGAGGCGGTGAACCATGCCCGCGTATCCGGGGATTCGAAACGTGCCGTGCTCGTCAGTTGTCCATGCGCCTCGTGGCGTGAAGTCGGTCGTTCCTGGCAGCAGAACTCGGCAGCGGACCTCAGCTTGCTCGGGTTGGCCGTTGGCGTCACGAACGTGGCCAACGATGGCGTGACCAGGCACCAATTGCAGTTTCAAGATGACCGGCGCCACGCCCTCGATGTGCAAGTAGTCCTCGGCGCTGTGCTGCTTGCCGGCGAAGGTTGTCGATGTGCTGACCAGCACGTCCCGGCGGCCGCTGCCCGCGGCGTTCCAGGAGAACTCACCGCGCGCATCGGTGGTTACCCACCCCCGCGGTTCGATGCCGTGTTCGCTGGTTTTTGAAAAGTACACGTCGACCGCGGCGACGGGTTGGCCGTCAGGCGCGACGACCGTGCCCTGCACGACGGTGTTCGTGCCCATCACGATGCGCAGCCGGTGTTCTTCACCCGCGGCGACGCGGATCGGGTGGTCCTGACTCGAAACGGAGTTGCGCAACACAGCCTGTCCGTTGCGTTCGGCGCTATAGATGTCCGCACCTGTGCTTAGCATCAACTCTACTTCCGCTGGAACGACGAACGTTGCGATCCCGGGTGGCGACTTGACCAGGCCTTGGAAACGGCTCGTCCCGAGTTGCATGGCGTGATGCAGGCCACTCTCGGTTCCGGAAAGTCTGATGGCGACTCCGGCAAGGTCGCTTGCCGCTTGACCAGCTGAGTTGACGATCTCGACGTGCAGGGTGCCACTTGGTGCCAACACAATGCGGCTCGGCTGCCAGCCGCCCTTCTTGCCAGCTGTTACGTCGCTGGCGCCCACTTGCACAAAGCCGATGCGTTCGGCTTGCAGCCAGGAGTCGTTGTGCACATCGGAGAACACGTAGCGACCGCTCGCGTCGCAAGTGGTCTCAAGCTTGATGCGCTGCTCGTCCTCCCAGTGAGTGAGCAGCACGCGTGCGCCTTGCACCGGGGCGCCCGAAGGTTGCACGACGACTCCCTGGAGAACGCCTCGCAAGTAGCGTGTGAGCACGAGCGGCTGTGGGACCGGGCCAGGCTCGTTCCACGCCGACCAACTTGCAGCGTGAAGCAGCGCGTTGCCATTGGCGATGATCGACGTCACTTCTACGTCTTGCGCGTGTTCGATCTCGAACTGTCCCTGTGCATTCGTCTTGGTTTCGGCCCATACGGCTCGCGAACTCGCGAGCTGCGGTTGCCGGAATTGGTAGCGAATTACGACGCCGGCCGCGGGGTGGCCGTGTTCGGCGCCGATGTTGGCGTCTTCGACGATCCCAATCAGCGCGGCGATCTGGGGTAGTGCCTCGACAGGTTGGCGATCGTTGTTCGGTTCGTCGACCGGCTGCTCCATCGTGGCCGCTTCGGCGACTGTGGCGGGGATTGGAGCACCTGGTTGTTGCCCGGTCTGCGCGAGTGCCCACAGACCGACGGTGGCCGCGAGCATCAGGAACGCGCACCAGCCGTAGATCGCGCGCCGCGAAACTGTGGCGCCTGCCGAGATCAGCGCAGGCGTGCCAGCGGGCACGTCGCCGATGGCGCACAACGCCGGCAGCCAGCTCCGCTTGCCGTTCGGATTGTCGGCATCAAGCCGTTCGCGTAGTTTGCTCAGGGCGCGAGCCAGTCGTGTCTTGACCGTGCCAAGTGGCAGGTCGAGTTTGGCAGCGATCTGCTTGGGCTTGAGGTCTTCGTAGAACCGCAGGAAGACGATGTCGCGAGAGTCCGGCGACAGCTCCTCGACGTGCTGCATCAGGCGTCGGGCGACCTCCAACTTGCTGGCAACGTCGGCTGTATCTGGGCTGTCGGGATCGGGTGCGGCGATTTGTTCGCGCGCTTGTCGGCGGCGGTTGCTGCGGAAGCTGCGTGCGGCGCGGTTACGCAGCACGGTCGCCAGCCACGGCAGCATGCCATGACTCTTGCGCGGGCCGTCGGTTAGGGCCGCGGCATAAGTCTCCTGAACCAGATCCTCGGCCGCCGATTGGTCTGTAGCCAATCGGCGCGCCAAGGCGCGAAGGAACGGTGCGTGCTGGGCGAGTTCTCGGTCGATGGTCATGGCGGAGCCAGGTAGTGGGTCTGGGTGTACCCGTTCTGTTCCCGCCATGGGGGAATCGGTGTCAGCGAATTGCGCGGTTCCTGCGATCGACCCGACCAGCGCAGGCTCTGCCCTGCCAAGCCACCGCGCTCGCGAACCAGAGGGTTCGCTGCGTCATTGGACATCTCGCGACTACGACCTGTGATTGGTGGTAGCTACGGTGTCCGTCAGCCAGTCGCGAGCCCTTGTGCGTGTTCATACGAACATCGGCTCGCCGTGTCTACGAACACGCCGCGGTGGGATCGTACTGAATGACGATGACGTGACAGGCGCTGCTCATGCATCCTGCTTGCAGAGGCAGGATATGACTGATGAAACCCCGGCTCCCGAAACCGATCGCCGCTCCTTTTCGTTCGCATCCATTGCGATGGCTGGTGGCTTGGCTGCCAGCTACGGAACGGTCGGCTACATCGGGTTCCAATTCCTGAAGCCACAGGGTGGCAGCAAACGCGCCTGGATGCTGGTCAAGCCGCTGAAGGAGTTTGCCGTTGGCAGCTCGTTGCGGTTTCGGACTCCGGCGGGCGCGACGGTGAATATCACCCGCCGTGCGGACGCTGGCGCGGTCGAGGACTTCAAAGCGCTCAGTAGCGTTTGCCCGCACCTCGGTTGCCAGGTGCATTGGGAGCAGCAGAAGAACCGCTACTTCTGTCCCTGTCACAACGGCACCTTCGACGCGGATGGCGTTGGCACCGGTGGGCCGCCTGGCGATGCCGGCCAGAGCCTCGGTTCGTTCGAGCTTCGGGTCGAGCGCGGCTTGCTCTACATCGAAGTGCCACTCGAAACGCTGGCGATGTGCGATCCCGAAGGCGGCCCAGAGGGCGGCATCCAAGAGATGGGTATCCAAGAGCTGAGTGATGACGACGCGCGGCGTGGCCCAGGTCTTGACCCGTGTCTCGACCCGAGTTTCGACCCGAGGAATGGGAATGGCCCGGGGCCCGAACTACGCCGTTCGGATAACGGGGGACGGCCGGCATGACCGCCATTGGCAAGTGGTTCGGCGAGCGGTTGCCCCTCGATGGCGACAAGCTGCGCGAGATGACCAACGAACCGGTTCCGAACCACCTCAAGAAGTGGTGGTTCTGCCTCGGTGGCACGCCGGCCTACTTGTTCTTGGTGCAGATCGCGACCGGCATCCTGCTGGCGTTCTACTACGAAGCTTCGCCCACAACTGCCTACGAGTCGGTGCGATACATCACCGACGACGTCGCCTTTGGTTGGTATCTGCGCAGCCTGCACAAGTGGGGCGCGACCCTGATGGTTGCGACGGTGATCCTTCACCAGATGCGCATCTACTTCACCGGTGCGTACCGAAAGCCGCGCGAGATGAACTGGATGATCGGCATGTGCTTGCTGGTCTGCACCCTGGTCGTCGGCTTCACCGGCTACTGCCTCGTGTTCGAGCAGTTGAGCTTCTGGGGGGCGAAGGTCGGTGCCGAGATCACCGATCAAGTGCCGGTCGTCGGCGGCTTCATGAAGGAGATGCTGCTCGGCGGCGAAGGCTACAACAAGAACACCTTGTCGCGCTTCTTCGTGTTGCATGCGGCGGTGTTGCCGGTCGTGATGATCCTGCTGTTGATCGTGCACATCACGCTCATCCGTTTGCAGGGCATCACCGAGATGAAGTTCGAGAACGAGAAGGAGGACGCGCCGCGCTTCTTCAACTTCTTCCCGGACCACATGGCGACGGAAGTGATCATGGGCCTGGTGCTGATGATCCTGCTCAGTGTGCTGGCAACGGTGTTGCCGGCCACGATGGGCGAAGTCGCCAACCCGCAAGCCACGCCCGAGATCATCAAGCCGGAGTGGTTCTTCTACGTCACCTTCCGGTGGCTCAAGTTGTTCTCGATCACGGTCGCCGTGCTCAGCATGGGGCTGATCGTGTTCTTGATGTTTGTCTGGCCCTTCATCGACGCCTGGGTGCGTCGACGTTGGCCCGCATCTGAGTTCAGTGTCTGGCTCGGCATTCTCGCCGTGCTCGCAATCCTCGGTCTGACGGTGTGGGAAGGCGCCGTCGCGCACTAGGCCTGCCTGCCAGGCATTCGGAGTCCTGTTATGTCATTGCGATTCAAACAACTCGTCATCGCCGTTCTCGGCGTGATGTTCCTCGGTTCGTTGGTCTTCGTGCAGTACATGGAAGTGCTGCGCAAGAAGCACGAAACGGCTGGCCGGGATGCTCCGGTGGTCGTTCCGGATTCCAGTGCTCGGTGCGTCGACTGTCACGCCCAGGGCAACCCCGGCATCGTCGAGCAGTGGGAGCACAGCACGCACGCCCACAAGGGCGTTGGATGCGTGGAGTGTCACCAGGCCAATGAAGGGGAAGCCGACGCGTTCTTGCACGAAGGTGCGTTGATCGCGGCGATCGTTACCCCGCGGGACTGTGGTCGCTGCCATCAGGAGGTCTACGACGAGTTCACGCGCAGTCACCACGCCAGGGCCGGCAACATCCTGCAATCACTCGACAACTTCCTGGCCGAAGTCGTTGAGGGCAAGCGTGACGACACGGTCGATGAGCTTGAGAAGTTCGTGTTCAACCCGCATGGCAAGACGCCGGGACGCGGGGACTTCAACATGGTCAATGGCGAAGCCAGTGCCGTGTTGGGTTGTTTGCAGTGCCACGGCAGCAAGGTTGCGTTGGAGGCGACGAACGGTGGTCGTTTGACGCTCGATGACCTGCAGCCGGATACCACGGGCAAGGCGACGAACCTGGCCGCCATCGCACGCATCAAGAAGGACGAAAACGGCAAGCCCAAGCTGCACGCATCCACCTGGCCAAACACCGGCATTGGCCGCATCAACCTCGATGGTTCGCGCGGTAGCTGCTCGGCATGCCACAGCCGCCACGACTTCTCACCGCGTCGCGCGCGCCAGCCAGAGAACTGCGGCAAGTGCCACCTCGGACCCGATCACCCGCAGAAGGAGATCTACGAAGAGTCGAAGCACGGTGTCGCCTACCGGGACTTGAAGGACCGCATGAATCTCGACGGAGAGACCTGGGTTCTCGGCCAGGACTACACGGCTGCGCCGACCTGCGCGACGTGCCACATGTCGGGTCACAGCAAGAACGGTGGCCGCATCACACACGATGTAGGCGAGCGGATCAGCTGGACCAACCGTCCGCCGGTCAGCATGCCGTTGGATACCGATGCCGATCGCAAGGTGGTCACCGAAACCGATCCGGTGAAGCGTCAGGCGTTGATTGCCGACTCGTGGCAGGACAAGCGCACGCGCATGCAGCAGGTCTGTGCCAACTGCCACACCGGTGACTACGTCAACGGTTTCTACAAGCAATACGACGACCTGGTTCAGCTCTACAACGAGAAGTTCGCCAAGCCGGGCCAGAAGATCATGGCCGCGCTCAAGGAGCAGAAGCTGCTGACCAAGCGTCCGTTTGACGAGTCGATTGAGTGGACGTGGTTCTACCTGTGGCACCACGAAGGCCGGCGTGCCCGTCATGGAGCCTCCATGATGGCGCCCGACTACACCCACTGGCACGGCATGTATGAAGTCGCGGAGCGCTTCTACGTGCACCTGATTCCGCAGGCCCGCGAATTGACGCATGCGGCGCGAGCGGCCGGCAACCTTGCGGCCGGCGAAGCCGTGGACGCCGTCATCGATGCGATCCTTGAGCGCCCGGAGCACAAGGGCAACATCGTCGAAAAACGAAACCACTAGGCAAGGCCATGACCGACCAACAACAACCAGACCGTCGCGGCTTCATCAAGGCGCTGGCAGCAGCGCCAGCGGTGGCTGCATTCAGTGCCCGGGACTGCCTCGCCGCAGAATCAATCGATCCGAGCAATGCCGATGCGCCCAAGGATCTCACCTGGGACAAGGCGCCCTGTCGCTACTGCGGCACCGGTTGTGGGGTCGAGGTTGGCGTCAAGGAAGTCGCGGTGCGTGGTGACGAGCGCAGCCCGGTCAACAAGGGCTTGCTGTGCGTCAAGGGTTACCACCTGCCGGCGATGCTCTACGGTAAGGACCGGCTGACGCATCCGATGCTTCGCAAGAATGGCAAGCTCGAGAAGATCAGCTGGGATGAGGCGCTCGACCTGATCGCCGAGAAGTTCGGTGCCGCACTCAAGGCGAAGGGGCCGAACGGCGTCGCGCTCTACGGCAGTGGCCAGTGGACGGTCTTTGATGGCTACGCCGGGCTCAAGTGGGTCAAGGGCGGCATGAAGTCGAACAACATCGACCCGAATGCACGTCTGTGCATGGCGAGTGCGGTGATGGGTTTCGTCACGACGTTCCAGAGCGATGAACCGATGGGGTGCTACGAAGACCTCGACGTCGGCCAGGACTACTTTCTGTGGGGCAACAACATGGCGGAGATGCATCCGGTGTTGTTCAGCCGCATCTTGGAGAACAAGCGCAAGAACCCGGGCGTGCGCATCATCGACATCGCCACGCGGCGCACGCCGACGAGCGAATACGCCGATGTCTACATCGAGTTCCGCCCCGGCTCCGACCTCGCGATCGCCAACGGCATCCTCAACCTGCTGGTCAAGAACAAGAAGGTCAACAAGGCCTTCATCGAAGAGAACTGCGTCTTCAAGCGCGGCATCGAGGACCTCAAGGAGATCGGCTACGGCTGCTACGATGAGCAAGCCGAGAAGTACACCTTCAAGGACAAGCCCGAGGACTCAAACTACGACGAGTTGGTCGCGTTCTTGGCGGAATACACGCCGGAGCACGTCGAGAAGATCAGTGGCGTGTCGAAGTCGCAGCTGCAGTTGCTCGCCGACATGTATGGCGACCGCGATCGTTCGTCGCTGAGTCTGTGGTGCATGGGCGTCAACCAGCACACGCGCGGCACGTGGATGAACAATCTGCTCAACAACCTGCACCTGATGACCGGCAAGATCAGCCGGCCGGGCAACAACCCGTTCAGTCTGACGGGTCAGCCGTCGGCATGTGGTACGGCGCGCGAAGTTGGCACGTTGGCGAATCGTCTGCCAGCCGACATGGTGGTGATGAATCCGGAGCATCGCAAGAAGGCCGAAGAGATCTGGGGGCTGCCCGATGGCACGATCAACCCCGTGCCGGGCCACCACGCGGTCGACATGTTCCGGGCCTTCATGCGCGGCGATACCGACGCCTTGTGGGTGCAGGTCACCAATCCGTGGATGTCGATGCCCAACCTGCATCGCATCAAGCGCAAGCCGGGTGATGGCAAGTTCTTGGTCGTTAGCGATATCTATCCGACGCCGTCGACGGACGTCGCGGACCTGGTGTTGCCATCGGCCGCATGGGTCGAACGCGAAGGCATGTTCGGCAACAGTGAGCGTCGCACCCAGCAGTGGAACAAGATGGTGGAGCCGCCCGGCGAAGCCAAGGAGGACGCCTGGCAGATCATCGAGGTGGCCAAGCGCATGGGTATGGGGCATCTGTTCCCGTGGCCGGAGAACGATTGGCATGAGCCGATGTTCGAGGAGTATCGCAAGTTCGGGCTCGGCATCGGCAAGGACCTGGCGAGCTACGAGCAGCTGAAGAGCACGCCGGGCCTGTTGTGGCCGGTGGTCGATGGCAAAGAAACGCGCTACCGCTACGCCGCTGGTTACGACCCCTACGTCAAGAAGACGAGTGGCGTGCACTTCTACAAGGGCAAGGGCTACGGCGAGCGCGCGGCGATCTGGCTGCGGCCTTACCACCCGCCGGCAGAAGAGCCGGATGCCGAATACCCGATGTGGCTGTGCACCGGTCGCGTGCTCGAGCACTGGCATACGGGATCGATGACGCGACGCGTCAAGCAGCTGCACCAGGCCGTGCCGCATGCCTACGTCGAAATCAATCGTGCCGATGCGATGAAGCTTGGCGTCAAGACCGGCGACCAAGTGCAGCTGGTGACGCGCCGCGGCAAGCTGGCGTTGCCAGTTGCGGTCGATGGCCGCGGCAAGACCCCGGCTGGATCCGTGTTCGTACCGTTCTTCGACGAGAACTTGCGCATCAACGACCTGACGTTGGATGCGATGGACAGCATCAGCAAGGAGCCGGACTACAAGAAGTGTGCAGTCCGCGTCGAACGACTATGAAGGCGCTGACCACGATGGCAGTTGTGCTGGTGCTCGTGCTCACTGCGTGCGGCGGCGACGGGGGCGGCAAGGTTGCGGTGCCCGGCAAGGACGGTGCCATGAAGACCTCGGCCGCGAACCGCGCGTTGCGCCGGGCCTACGACGGCGCACCTCCGGTGATTCCGCATCAGGACTTTGGTGCTGCGTGCCTGTCGTGCCACCAGAACGGCATGGCGGTTCCGGACGTTGGCTACGCGCCGACGGTGCCGCACGACAACGTCGAGATCCCGGGTGCGATGAGCCGCTGTCGCCAGTGCCACGTGTTTGCGCAGACGGACGAAGTGTTTCGCGAGAGTTCGTTCGTTGGGTTTGCGCAAGACCTGCGGCACGGCTCGAAGCTGCATGAGTTCGCACCGCCGGTGATTCCGCACCCCCTGCTGCTGCGCGAGAACTGCGCCGCGTGCCACACCGGGCCGGCTGCGCGCGAAGAGATTCGCTGTTCGCATCCCGAACGCACACGCTGCCAGCAGTGCCACGTGCCGGAGCGGATCGGCACCGAGTTCGTGCGCTAGGCGGCGCGCACGCTATTGGCGCTATTGGATCGTGACCGTGTCGTAAGTCGTCAGTCGTGCCGGCGCCGGTGCTTGATCCACGATCGCCTGCACGTGCAGCTGGATGCCGAGGAATTGTGGTGCGTTCGGAATCAGGAACGGGAACGTGTGCCGACCAGCACTGGCGGCAATGGCGTTGTCGACCAGCAGTAGCGGGGTTCCGGTGTTGAGCCACAGCGAGCCGAGGCCGGGGATCGGCAGTGCTTGCGGCAGCAGTGCCGAGCCGATCGCCAGCCGGACCGCATGATCCTGCGAGGCGTAGCCGGGCTCGCTGTAGGCAGTGACCTGCCACATCTGGCCAATGACGGCTGGCATCGCTTCGAGTTGCAGGTGGCGGTTCTCGATGGTGTTGGCTGCCAGCCCGCCATAGCACGTCAGCAAGTCCGCGTCGTCGTCACCGTCGAGATCCGCGAGCAGCACATGTTTGGAGTAGATCGTGTGCGGTGGCATGCGCGACGTGGCATCGGTGAAGTTGCCCAAGCCGTCGTTCAAGGCCAGCGACACCACGCCACCGGTGTGCGTGCGCATGGCATCGAGGTCGCCGTCCATGTCGACGTCGCCAAGGCTGATCGATTGGCTGTAGGTATTGGCCGGTAGCGAGCCAACAAACGTCAATACCCCGGCTTGATTGTGGACGATTATGTCCGGCGAGCCGGTGCTCCCCAAGACCAACAAGTCCACGTCGCCGTCGCCATCGAAGTCGCCGCCGACAAGTTCGCCGAGAAACTGAATAGGCGGCAGGCTCACGTGGGTTGCCGAGATGTCCGTGAACGTCATCGCGCCGTCGTTCCGCAGCAGTCGCAAGCCGCCGGCACCGCTTTGCACGATGTCGATGTCCAGGTCAGCGTCGACGTCGGTTGCCACGATGCCGCTGGTGAAGAACGTGTTGAAGTAGGTCGTCGCGGTAAACGTGCCCGTGCCGTCATTCGAGAGCACTTGGTCCTGTCCGGACAGCAGTGCCGTGCCCGCAAGGACCACGTCCAGGTCGCCGTCGCCATCGAAATCCGCCACGGCCCCGCCGACGCTGCTGGTCACGGTGGGCAGTGTCGCGTGCACGGAGAAGACGCCTAGACCGTTATTCTTGAGCACAACGGAGGGGTGCTGGGTGCCAACAAAGAACAGGTCCAGGTCGCCGTCGTTGTCGATGTCGATCGGTAGCGCGGCGGCTTCGGCGGCAGCCCCGGCGGGCATGTGGGTCGCCGTAACGTCGACGAACTGGCCCGCGCCATCATTGCGCAGCAAGTTGGATGTGAAAAAGAAGCCGAACGCGGCGACCCCCAGAATGTCGAGGTCTTGGTCGCCATCGATATCGAAGGTCACCGTGTAGCTCCATATGTGTGCAGCAACGGCGGCTGGCGTTCGCACCGCAAACTGGGTCTGCGCTTGGGCACTTGCGCCGGCGCACATAGCGAGTGTCAGGGCTAGCGGCAGCAAGTTCGACCGAGTGGCAGGCATGTGCATACGGTAATCGCTGCGATCGGTCGGCGCGCGCCTACCGCAGGAATGCGTCGTGTGCCGGACTCGTTGCGTAGGTGCCGTTCTGTGCGAGCGGCGACAGCACGATGGCTTGCGTGCGCAAGACCCAGCCGTCGAAGCCGGCGGGGATCGGGGTGTCGACGACGAGGCCGCTGGCCAGCAATGGTGCCGCGAGCACCATGCCGTCCGCCTGGTCAACCTGCAGTCCGGGCAGCGTCACGGTGATCGTTTGGCTTGGCGAATGCAGGCGATAGACCAGCGCGCCCAGTGATCCGTCAAACGTGCCAAGCGGAGAGCGCATTTGGTGGCGCACCGTCTCGCCGGCGACAGCGTCTTCAATGCAGAACGTGTTGACCTGGCTGCCAACGCCACTGAGCAGTTCGAGATCTTCCTCGGTGCCGGGCAAGCGACAGGCAGTGTCGGCGTCGTCGATCGATAGCAGGTAGGCGACCAGATCATTCTGGTCTGTGGCTGGCAGCGTGCTGGTTGCGCCGTGCAATCCCAACGGGTTGCTCGTCGTCAATACTTCGAGCAGCGTGCGCGCCGAACCATCGTGCAGGTAGGGCGCCGTCGACCAGAGACCTCGCAGACTTGGAGTGTCGAGGCCGGTCAGCGCGGAGCCCATGGCCTGGCCGCTGCCCGGTCCAAAGGTGCCGACGTCGTGCCGCACAGCGAACATGCTGTCGGTGAATCCCGGGCCCGAGTGGCACGATGCGCAATCGAGCGCGGTGAATAGCACGCGGCCGCGTTCGGCTGACGCGGTCAGCGTACCGTTGCTTTGGCGGTAAGGGCTGGTGCCGAACTTGGTCAGCGAAGCCACGTAGCTGGCGAGCGCGTCGAGTTCGGGGCTCAGTCCGGCCTTCTGATCGCCGAGCGGATCACTGGTCGTGCCGCTTTGCCACTGCGCCTGACTCAGGAAGCCATCGCCACCAAAGGCATTGCGGATGTCGTTCTCAAAGTCCTGGATCTCGTCAAAGTTCGCAGTCCAGTGCAGCCGTCCGTGACCCATGCCCGCACGGCCGAGCAGCGTGGCGGTGTTGCGCAGGCCTTCGCCGCGGTCGGTGAAGTCCCAGACGCGGCCATCATGTTCGCCATCGAGATGGCAACTAGCGCAGCTCAAGTAGCCATCTTCGTTCATCCGGTCGTCGGCCGCGTTGTAGAAGATCTGCTTGCCGAGCAGCACGTCTGCAGCCAGCTGTTCGTTGGCCACCGTGGCCACGTCGGCGATCGGCAAGAAGGCAAACGAAGTCGATTGCGTGACGCCACTGACGTCGTAGATGGCGACCGTGCGCGTCATGAAGTTGTGCACGTAGAGCGTCTGGCCATCGCTTGAGAGGACCAGTCCTTGTGGTGCGCGGCCGGTATCGTCGACCGAGGCAACGATGTCGCCGGTATACGCGTCGCGCACATCGATCGCGTTCGAGCCCTGTAGCGCGGTAAACGCGTAGTCACCGAGCGGACTGAAGCACGTGGCGAACGCCATGTCCCGGTCGTTGAAGTCGATGCGCGCCGGCAATACTTCGAGGTCGTTGCTCAAGTCGATCTGCGAAACGATCGTGCGCACGGTGTTTTCGAAGTTCAGCGGTTGGCCGTCGCGGAACGTGCCGCGCAGCACGTTGTCCTTCTTGGACGGCACCCATGCATGCAGGCCGTCGGGGGAGATCGTGATGCTGCTGAGGTAGTTGGGGACGCCGCGTGCGCTGTTCTCGGTGTCTGGTCCGGGGTCGATTGCGAGTGCGATGCTGCCGGCCACTGCGAACGGAGTGGCGTGCGCCGAATAGATCTCGGCATCGGGGTTGTTGCCGGCCGCCGCGGGTGCCGACAAGAAGCGGGTTACCAGGATGCGTTGCGAATCACTGGTGATCGCGATCCCCTTTGGCTCTTCGCCGATGGCGAGCGTGGCGAGCCATTGGCGTGTGCTCGCATCGAATTTGACGAGTTCGCCGGTGGCTCGCAGCGTGACGTAGGCGGCCGAGCCGTCTGGACTGATGGCAACGCCATACGGTGCCGAGCCTGTCGGCAACGGCAAGGTCGCGAGCAGTGCGCCCGTCATGCCGTGCAGGACACGCACGGTTGCGTCGCCTTGCGCCGCGACCCAAAGCGTGCCATCGGGCGCCACGGCCAGGGTGCGCGGGCGATCGCCGGCTGCCACTTCGAATACGACTTGCTGGCTCGCTGGATCAATGGCCGTCACCGTGTCGTTATCTGCGTTGACGCAGCAGATGTAGCCGGTCTGAGGCGCGATGACGATGGTGCTGGAATGGCTGGGTGAGATCGCCGTGGTCGGTTGATGCACGGTTTGCACGATGGCGGAGGATGCCGTGGACGTGCCATTGGTGACCGTTACTTGCGCCGAGTAGTGACCGGGGTTGTTGTAGCTGTGGCTGGCGG
>CAXBFC010000060.1:0-24476 GCA_963974725.1 uncultured bacterium
GAGCGCGGGCTTGTAAAGGCGGGCTGCGTCTCCATGCGATCGACGGGCAAGCTGGAAGCGCTCGCCAACGCCGCTCGGCAGCACGGGTCGCGTGTTCGGTTGTGCCTCGTTGGTGGCTTGCCTGCCTGAAGGTTCCCTGGCTGTTTGCTTGCCCGCTGTGTTCCTACCTGCTGGGTTCTTACCTGCTGGGTTCTTGCCTGCTGGAGTTTGGGCGGCGGCCGCGGCGACGGCTTGGCGCACGGCTGCGCCACCGCGGTTCTGTTCGCGTTGCTTCGCCTCCTGCATGACCCGCTCGATCTGGCTGCGCGTCATCGGGCCGCGTAGATAGCTCATCGCCCAGCGGGTGTGCAGTAGCACCGGGCCATCGTCGTGCACGTTGTGCAGTAGGAAGCGCCGGCCTTCCATTCCCGACAGCATGCGTTCGACGGAGGCCCGATCAAACGCGGCGCCGGTCTGCGCCGAGGCGCCTTCGAGTCCGTCGATGACGCGCATCTTGTCGCGTTCGGTCTGCAGGCGGCCGAGGAACCACGTGCCCATGTTGGAGAGTGCCTTGTAGTCTAGGTCGACCGGGTTTTGCGTCGCGAGCATTACGCCGACGCCGTACGCGCGCGCCTGTTTGAGCAGCGTCATCATCGGCAGCTTGCTCGGCGGGTTCGCGGTCGGTGGCAGGAAGCCAAACACTTCGTCCATGTAGACGAGTGCCCGCAACGAACTGGTGCCGGCCTGTTGCCGCATCCAGGTCACGACCTCGGTCAGCAGCAGCGTGACGAAGAACATGCGCTGGTCTTCTGGCAGGTGCGCGATCGAGATGACGCTGACGCGCGGTTTGCCATTCTCGGTGTAGAGCAGGCGTTGGATGTCGAGTGGTTCGCCTTCGCCCCACGCTGCAAACGCCGGCGACGCCAACAGGCCATTGAGCGCCATCGCGAGGCCAAACCGGTCCTTCGCAGGAAACATCAGGTCGACGTCCATGACGCCGATCTGGCGGAAAGGTGGTTCTTGCACGTTGCGGATCAGGTCGGCGATCGACAGGTTCGTGCCTTTGCTCCAGTGATGCGTCAATACGTTGCTGACGAAGATGTGTTCGCGGCTGCGCAGCGGATCGGTGTCGATGCTTAGCAGAGCAAGCAGGCTGGAAGCCGTCGATTGCACGCGCGCGCTGAACGACTCGTGGTCTTCGCGGACTTCGACAGGCGGCGCGTTGAAACCGCGCAGCACCGATAGACCGAGTCCCGCCTTCGAACCGGGTGTGTAGATGTTGCACTCGGCGGCTTCGCGCAGGCGTTTGATGCGATCGCCGTCCTGCTGCCAGGACGCGAGTCCTTCGCGCCACAGCTTGCTGGTCGCCGCAGCATGCTCGCTGGGGGTGCGGCCTTTGCGCGCCGCTTCCCCTGGATCGATCCACGGTTCGAAGTCGCTCGCCAACAAGTTGGGAAACGTCAGCATCAGGTTGCCGAGGTCGCCCTTGGGATCGATTGCGAGCACGGGCACGCCGTCGATTGCCGCTTCCTCGATCAACGACAGGCACAAGCCGGTCTTGCCGCTGCCGGTCATGCCGACGCACATACCGTGCGTCGTCAGATCCTTGCTGTCATAGAGGATCGGTTCTTCCGTCAGGGCGCCGCTGTGGGCGTCGACGCGCTTGCCGAGGTAGAAGGCTCCGAGCTTTTCGTAGTCAATCACAGGTGGGGCAACGTAAGGCGCCGGTGCCACCAAGTCCGCAAGCCTGGCGCGGGATTCCACCGAAGGTGCTTCAGGGGATGCCCGCGCAGCGACTAGTCTGCATCTGCAAGCTGAGCCGGTTCGGTCAGGTTGGCCGGTTGGGCGGCGGGTGCAGGCCAGGACGCCGCGGCCAACATGTTAGTACTGTGCCTGGCACAGTACTAACACTCGATGATACGCAAGAAGATGGCGATCGTCGGAGCTGCGGGAGTTGGCAAGACCAGCTTGGTCAGTCGGGTGCTGGCAGCGTCCGGCGACATGCCGTTCATATTGCCTGTCAACAAGAGCGACCTCGAAGCCGCGTGGCAGGTAACCGCGCAGCGACTGGATGCGCTGCGCGACGCTGGCTGGGATGTCGTGGCGACGAGCGCCAAGCAAGGACAAGGGTTCGAGGAAGCCTTCGAACGGCTGGCCAGGCGCATGCTGCAGTAGGTGGGGCTTGAGGCTGCTCAACCCGGGCAGCATCGGACACTGAGCGAAGCAGATCAGAAGCTTGATCCGGGCTCCTTCAAGAACGCCACTTCTTCCGGTGTGCTCGCCCGAGCCAGAATCTTGTTGCGGTGGGGAAAGCGACCGAAGCGCGCCACGATGACTTCGTGCTTGCGCATGTAGTCGGCGGCGCCCTTTGCTGCTTCAACGGCGCCGGGCTCTGCCTCGAGCACAAGTTGGTCGAAGCGTTCGACGCCCTGCCTTTGCAGCTCGCGTGACTCCGCGTGCATCAACGGCATCAGCAAAAAGTAGCGCTGCATGGTGCGCAGGTCTCGATCGAATCCCTGCGCCAAAGCGTGCCGCAACGTTTCCTGGGCGAATGGATCTGCCGAATACATTGCTGCCTGATCGCGGCGACTGTTGCGGGTCATCTGATCGCACAACAAGATCAGCGCGAGGCAGCCTTCGGGATTCTGTTTAAGCGCTTCGAGTCTGCCTGCCTCCGCGTCGGCAATGTGGTGGGCAAAGCGTGTGGACACTTCGCGATCGAACTCCGGATTCTTTGCCCACCAACGCTTGATGAAGGCAGGCTGGCAGGCGCCATCCGCCGCGATGGGGCCGAACCAGAACTCGAGGACGTGCTCGGGACTCAGCTGCTCGTTGACCATGGCGATAGCCTAATATGGCGTGCGCACTGTTGGTTTCGAACAAGTTTGCGAGTGTTGTCCCACGGGCATGGTGGCGATGGAATCCATTCAAGGGGGCAGGCAATGTGGACCTGCAAACGCTGCGACTTCAAGTAGTGGTGCTTGTTTGCTGCGGTCAACTTGATCGGCATACATGTGGCGGCGTTAGCCAGCAGCACCATGGCAGTGGCGCCCGCCGGGCCGAAGTGAAGCTTGCGGCCTAGCGTGCAGCCGATCACGCAGTCGGTCGACGAAGGCGTGCTGTGGTCGCAACGGAGCCGCTGATGGTCCATACGCGGCGACGTCAATGAGTCCGCTGCACGTGAGGCTCCTTGACGGTGTGCAAGCGTAGAGTTAGTAGTTTCGTGTATCGTTGCTAGGGGTTTCGCCTCTCTCCCCTCAGCGGTCCTCGCCAACTATGAATCATGCTCTCCGGATCTCAGCCGGTGCGATCGCCATCGTACTGGTGCTATTGGCTGCAGGCTGCGCAGGCAGAGGCAGCGGTAGCAGCGGCGGCGTCAACCCGCAGCCGCCCGTCGAGCCACCTGTTGAGCCACCCGGAGAACCGCGTGATTGGGGTTCGATTCCGCCCGAACCGCGCGGGCCGGGCGAAGTCGTGTCGGCACCGTTCGTCGCCCAAATCGACATCGTGAACGACGGCGCTGCGCGCGAGGAAACCCTGTTTGCGTCGGTGCCGTTTGCATGGGGTCACGCGCCGAACCTCGATGGCTTGACCATCGCGGGGCACGATACCGCCTGGCGTGTACTGCAACGATGGCCCGATCGCTCGGTGCGTGTTGCGCAGGCGCAGTGGCGCGAATCGCTGGCGGGCAACGATTCGATTACCCACACGGTGGCGTCGTTTGGCAACCGATTGCTTGGCGACTTCCAACCCCACCCGGTCTTCGCGGCTGGCTTGCCGGATTTTGGTAGCGATGTCAGCGATCGCTTCGGCGTCGTCTATACGGCAACTGCCACGGGCAACGGCGAAGTGCTGCAAGAGACGCCGCTCGCGCGCGTGCGACGTTGGCGCACCTATCATCGCGCTGCGGCCGGCGTTGGCATCGATCGCGACTTCTTGACGTCGACGTTCTATGTCACCGAGTTTCGCGACGAGCCAGTTGTGTTGGTCGATTGGGTGTTGGGCAACGACTATCTCGGCGCGGACGATCCCAACGGCAGCACGGATCCGGAGCTCTACCCGCTCGGTGATGTTGATGTCAACGAAGCTCGGTTTCGCCATCGCAATGCGGATCTTGCCCTGTCGTATCGCGCGGTTGCCGAAGGCATCGGTGCCGCCGTGCCGGCGGCGGATGGGTTCGAGGCGATTCCCGTCATGCAGAATACGTTTGTTGGCGACGGGCAGACGCGGCGCTATCGCTTCTTGTTGCTGCGCGACGACCCAGCCGCAACGCCGGTGCAGGTCGCCGCGGCACGTGCAGCAGCCAACCAGAGGATCGATTCGCCAGTTCAAACGTTGGCAACTCGCGATAGCTGGCAACAAACGCATGCCCTCGGGTTGTTGGGTGGTCCAGCCGTTGGTCCGACGGACGCAGCCGTTCGCGCCGATATCGATTGGAACGATTGGACCAATGGCAATCACTTCGGCACGTGGGGTTCGCACGGCGATGTGAAATCCACCGGACAAACTGGAACTCCTCGCAACCACCCGATCACACCTGCCCTGGTGCATGCGTTGCAATCGCATGACTTGCGCTTGCTGACCCAGGTCGAGCAGCTGGCATGGATCCAGGCAGCTCGTCCGTATCATCTCCACGGCCTACGGGTCGAGAACGACGATCCGGTGTTGCTGTGGTCGGGAGTGCCCGGCCCCGAGAATTGGTCGCCAGAGTCCTTCGGTCGCCGGAACATCCTGCAACAGGGTCTGTACGAGAACTATCGCGTGCGGGCAAACGCAGGTGAGCGGGCGCATGACTTCTCGCCCTTCGACGTCGAGCACTGGTCGATGGAGGCAGTGTTCGATTACTGGACAATCACCGGTGACGCTTGGGCCCAAGCCGAACTGCGGCTACTTGGTGAGAACTTGCGCGGGTTGCTACGGCCCGTGGACTTTTTTACCAGTACCGGCATGTCGGCGCGCGCCGAAGGCTGGTGCATGCAGGGCTTCGTGCAGGCGTTCCTGGCAACCGATCAACTACGCTTTCGTGATGCGGCGCTCGACCGCGCCCACGACATCGTCGATCGCGATCGCACCAAGAACGGGCCGCACCGCGCGCTCTCGATCAGTAGCACCGACCCGCGCACGATGTGGCCGGGGTCCCATGAGTTCTACATGCCGTGGCAGCACGGCGGGGTCTTGCAAGGCTACCTGGCCGGTTGGAAGTTCTTCGGCGATCCCTTGCTGCTCGAGATCTGCGAAGACGTGTCGTTGACCGTGCAATACGGTTGGGTGCGTAACGTGGTGGACCCGATCTTTGGCGTCGTCGCCGATGGACTGCGCTACTACGTGCCGCTCACCCACGAAGGCCAGCCGGTCTTGCCAACGGTGTTCGACATCTCTCACGGCGTTTCGTTCGGCGACTCCCCGCTGGGTGGCGCGCACACCTTCTTGACCTCAGGTTTGCTGCTGCTGCACCAAGCTTCGCAAGATCCCGCCAGCAAGGCTCGCGCCCTCGAATACGGCGAACTGCTGCTGCAAGCACCCCTCAGCGACGATGACCGTTGGAACAAGTGGTTCTTCACGGTGCCAGCGGCCTGGAACCACTAGACGCATCTGGTGCGTTCGTCGTCGGTGCTACCAGCTCAGAGCAACGCCAGGTCGCGAAGCTCGGCATAGAGCTGTTGGGCCTTGCGCAGTTGTGTCGGGTCGACGTTGTCGGTCACGGTCGGATGCCGCTTGGCTGGCTTGAGTGCCTTGGCCGATTCCTGGAGCGCCGTTGCGTCCGGCAGTTGTAGCTGGGTCGCCAGTGCACTCATGTCGGGGGCTTCGCCCAGCGCCTCAAAACAGATCAGGTGCAAGCGCTCATGGCTCGCATGCGCAAGCACGTGTTGGTAGGCGGCGATCCAATAGTCGATCCAGAAGCCAATGTGGGTGGCTTCGTCGATGCTGCGATTGGCAAACCAGTTGCCGAAGTTGATCGGTTTGAGGTTGCTGCCGAAATCGTAGTGACCGATCCCGGCCATGTAGCGGCGCGCAAAGGCATCCTCTCGGTGCATTGCCGAGAACCGCTGGTGTTGCCGCAACAAGGAGGCCGCGTGTTGTAGTGGTTCGCGAAACGGCGCCAGCACGATCGCTTCGGGCACGGCAGTCCAGATCGCAGGGATGCGCGCGATGTTCAGGTTGTTCTTCGAGACATAGCGGTTGGCCGTCGGCTTCTTGCGTGCTCGCAATGCCACGATCTTGCGCATGTGGTTGGCGAAGAACTCGACGAACTCCTCGTCGTCACAGCGGCTCCATGGTTCGATGCAGGCGTTGCGGTAGTCGTTGGCAAAGAACCGCTTCCACAGCACCTCCTCGAACGCCTCAGGGCTGTCGAGGGACAGCTGGATGCCGTCGCCGTGGGCGCGTTCCTGCGGCGCCGTGTTGCGTTGGAACGGCTTCGAGATGCGATCCCAGAGCATCGGGCAAAGCACGAACGGCATGTCGCGGTAAGTGTGAGCGGCGAACGTGTCGAGTTTCGCCAGCAGTTCCAGCAAGATCGTCGTGCCGGCACGAGGCAGGCCGGTGATCAATACCGGTGGGCCGAGTTCGCGTGCTGCGAGTTCCTTCTTGAAGATGCGCTGTTCGAGGTCGGCCGTGCCGCGTTGCGCCCAGGTCGTTGCGAACGCGATGCGGTGCACGAGTCGGTCGAGCAGGCCGTAGCGATTCTTGAAGCTCAAGGCGTTGGTCGCTTTCGTAGCGCAAACATGGCGAAGCCGATGGCCGTCGCTGCAAGCAGGATTGGCCACGACAGGGTTGCCGCCATGACCACGTCAAACTCGACGACCTCCAAGCTTGCGAGCAGTGCAACCAGGCCAACTGGCAAGCCAAGGGCCACGGCGGAAAGCACCGTGATCACAAAGAACGAACGGAACAAACTGCGTGCGTGGGCTTGCACGGCATGTTCCTTTTCGAGCTCGTTGAGTGACGTGCTACGCATGTCCGCGATGGCTTGGCGGCTGCGCGCCACGACGGCCTGCGCTCTGGTGGGCACTCTCAGCAGGCTTAGCAGCGCCATGAAGGCAACGATGAGAACTAGCGCGATCGTTGTCGTCACACCTGCGATCCGTTTTCGGATGCGGTGCTGGCGAGGGGCTTGCTATGTTCGGCCGATCGTGGGGTCTCAAGTCGTCCCGAGCCACCTTGGGGCGCGGCACCTTGCGGGGACCCAACTTGCGTGGACTCACCTTGCGTGGACTCAACTTGCGGGGACTCACCTTGCGGGGACCCAACTTGCGGGGAATCACTTGCCACGGAGGCTCCCGGCGAACTCTGCAACGCGCTCGCACGCTTTGCCTTGCGGGCTCGCAGCATGCGCTTGATCGGGTACCAAACGAACCCGAGCAGGGCCAGTAGAACTGCGGCGAGCAGGGCGAGGAAGGAGCCGATCGCAGACAGCGCACCACCGGGACCTATGTAGCTAAGCATGAGATTACTATGGATGGGTCAGGGGGTGGATGTGGCAACGGGCCCCTCAGTTTACCCTGGATCGAGGAGCTGCGCAATTCACGCAGGCGACTCAGCGCGCGCGTGCAGCCAGTGATCCTGCGCCGTTGCTGCGATGCCATGGCGGTTGCCGGTGCATCCGCTCCTCACTAGTGCTAACGCCTAGAGACCCGGCCGAACAGCCGCGCACCACGCCTCCGGCGGCCTCGCCGCACTTGGCGTCCCGCCAGAGCCTCGACGCATCCACCGATTCGCCTGCGTTCTCGCGCACCACCACGCACATCGATTCCATCCGCACGCGATGCACGCTACTTTCCGGCCACGCCTCTAGACCAACTGCGAACTTGTTCTGCCGAGTAGGGATACCACGTGCCTTCGAGCACCTCGGAGATCATCTTGCCGTCGTCGTGACGTTGCTGGGCCCACTCCCAGACCGTGCGGCCCAGGGTGTTGACCTCAAGGATGCGAGCGCCGACCGCTTCGGTCAGCAGCCAGTTGCCGTTGGCGAGCAGCTGCGACTTGCCGCCAACTGGCGTATAGAACTGCCGTTCTGGTTTGTGTGCGCCGCTGGCCTTCGGAGCGGGCAGGCGCGGATACGTCTGCCGCATTTCGCCGGTCGAGGTATGAAAATCCAACTGGGTGCTGCCGCCCAGGATGATGCCCGCGGGCGTGCCGTCGGCGTTGTTGTTGAAGACGCTGATCCAACCGTCGCCAATGAAGTCGGGGTCGTGTTGATGCACGAGTGGGGTGACTTTGGACCACTTGACCTTTTTGGTCTTCGGGTCAAACACGAACACGAGGTTCGGTTGATACAGCGAGACCACCAGGTCACCGGCGGCGAGCAGCGGGTACTGATCGGCAAGCTTGGACGGCAGCGGCTCGACGTCGTTCATGTGCAGCGGGTCCGTGGTGCGCGTGGGCACGTGCGGTCCGGCCCGCCACAGCAAGGAACGGAACTCGGTGTTGCAGACGATCTCGAGGATGCTGATCGACTCGAGCACTTCGCCGGCCGGCGAGACCTTGAGCGCGCAGTCTTCGGTGAACGGCGGGATCAGGCCAAAGAAGCGGGTCAGCGCGACGTTGACGTCGGTGATCCAGTTCATCTCGCAGACCCAGAAGTTGCCGTCTTCGTCGCGGGTCACCGAGTGGTGGGTATGGCGATCGAGCTTCCAGACGATCGAGCCGTTCTTGTCGAGCCGCACCAGTCCCATGTATTCGACGTTGAACAGCACATCGCCGTTGTCGAACAGGTAGCTGCCGTGGATGTAGTTCTCGTTGCCGTAGAACGACTCTGCGCCATCTTGGTAGGGGGACTCGGGCCAGATTCTGTCTAGGTCGACATCCCAATGGTGCAGTGTTTTGCCGGTGCGATCGATCAAGCGAATGCCAGGTCGCCAGTCATACTCAGGCCAAAACGACGTCAGCAGGATCACGCCGTCGCCGGCCGGCACGGCTTCGCTTGGGATCTGCTTGCCGTCCTGGTCGTAGGCCATCACGCCTTCGAAGTCGTGACGTGCCGGCGCTTGGTGGTGCAGTTTGGTCGCCTCGCCCGAGAACACCTGGGCGCCCTGGTCCAATGCCGGCGCCAGGAAGGAGTGCGGAAACCACTTGAAGTGCGACGCGACAAATCCACCCAGGAAGGCGAAGAACAGGCACGCAGCGAGGAAGGCCAGTCGGGATAGCGAGTTGGGTATGCGCACGTTCGTGATTCAGTCTACCTGACGAGGTTCGGCTGGACTACCTCAGGGCAGCTTCCGTGACGGCTGCAGAGATGACTCTCAGAGGCGGGGTGTGAGCTGAACGCCCGTCAAGATCGCGCCACCATCGGGGGCGTAGCGCACTTCTTCGAACTCGTAGAGCTTGGGCATGACGTTTTCGACGCAGTCCGCGAACACCCCGCCGGCGGCCCGCATGTCGGCTAGAGCCTTGGTGGTCAGTACCGTTGGCTTGCCTGCAACGTTCGGGTGGAAGTAGAGAGCGAGTTGGTTGGCGTTGACGGCGCTGTGGGTCTTGGTCTCAAGAATCAGTTGCTCCAACAACATCATGTTGCTGCGCCGGGCGTCGAGTTCGGGGTTCTCAATCAGCACTTCGAAGGCGCCGTCCCATTCGGCAAAGCCAGCAACGATCAGGCGAACATCGTGGCTGCCAAGATACGACGTCGCCGTCGTGCCGAAGGAGCGGTCGGGAGATTCGCGTTCCGGATAGTGGTGCCAATATACGGCGGCAGCAAGCGCCAGAACCGGCAACCACAGGGCCCACCGTGCGCCCAGCAATCTCACGGCAATGAGCACAGCGAAGAAGGCGATTGGTTCGAGATAGGCGCCGTTCTCGTGGAACGTGTAGCCGAGTGTCGGCGCACACAGCAGCAACTGGCACGTCACCAGATAGGCTGGCAGACTCAGTGCAAAGACCGCGGCCAGTGTCCGTGGTTTCTGGAGCAACGCGAGCGGCCACAAGAACGACACCGGCAGCAGCGGCCAGAGCAACTCACCTGCGATCGTCGCAAAGGCACCATCGATCGTGTGGGCTTCGTGGGCGATCACTTGCCACTGCGCGTCGACCGGCGCCGTGATGCTGATCGTCAGTAGCTTGCTGGCGATTGCATGGGTCGCAACCAGAGTCACGACGGTGGCGATCAGTTTGCGCAAGCCGAGTGCCCGCTGCGCAATCGGCTCACAATGCCACCACGAGATGACGAGCAACAGGCCGGTGACGCCAACCAGCAGGTGTCCGGTGCCGTGCACGCCGGCAGCGATTGCCGTCAGCAAGCCGAGCACGAAGCCTTGCAGCGGCCGGTAGGCGATCGGTGCCCTGACCATACGACAAGCCTGCCAGATGGCGATCGCAGCGAATGGCAAGAACACGCCGTGTAGTTCGGCCAACGTCGCGAAGCGAACCGTGGTCGGCAGCAGCGCAAAGGTGATGCCTACCAGTGCGGCTTGGCGCAGATTGGCGCGCAGCACATACGCGGCATGGGTAAAGATGGCCACAGCTGCGCCGGTGCAAAGGCCATTGGCGATCTTGAACCGTTCGTGCAGGCTGCCCCAGCCATCCAACATCGACACGAGCGCATCGAGTATCGGGAACACCAGTGGGTGCCGCGGGTAGTGGGTCAGCCCATCGCGCAGCTTCGGCAGCATCCAGTAGATGTCGTATTGATGCGTCGTGTCCTGCCGCAGCAGCACATAGAGCGCGGCTGCTACCAGGCCCAGGCCGATGGCAAGACCCGCCGCCAACCATGGCGCTCGGTCCACCTTGTGGTCCTCAGTGGGACGTGCTTCCCTGGCCAATGGTGAATCCATGAATTGGGTGTAGAGCACGATCGGTTAGCCGGCGGATGCAGTCAAGGCCGATGTCTCGGAGCTGCAGCTTCAGGCGGCGTCCAAGGAAGGCGAACGATCGGCGTGGCGGCAGGCCGCGCATCCGTCGGTCACGAGCAACGCAGTCGCCCGCAGTCAGGGGCAGCGGTCAGGTGTCTTCTGACTTGGCGATGCGGGTCGCGATGTTGACGTGGAACGCATGCGTCATGTTGGTGCCGTCCTCCGTCTCAATCCATTGCACCTGCACGCGGTAGTTTGGTCCAGCAATATGCTCCGCGCTCCATGGATCTGAGCCGATCTCGATCTCTTCGTTGGTTTGGCGCGATTGCAGATGCTGCCAGTTGCTCATGGCGCGCGTGAACGTGAACGCTTCCTTGGCAAGCTCCACAGCTTTGAGTCGCCCCGGGTCTAGCTGCTCAAGCCCGAGTCGATCCGAGATCGTGTCCCAATTCGTGTAGCACGCGTAGCCTCCGCCACCGAGCAGCAACAGGATCAACATTGCGTCGCGCCGTTCCATGATATGGAGCCATCGTCCATGTCGCGGAGTTGCGTTGAGGAGAATCCCTGTGGCGTGCGGCCCAATAGGTTCAGGCGGGGCTAACAGTGCTTGCACGCGCCGCTTGGGGTCCCGCCATCCGCCGAGATGGCGCGGTCAGTCGATCGGGTTCGGCGCGGTTCCGGCGCAGATGGCATCTTGGATGGCATCGTGGACGGCTCGTGGACCGCATCGCGGATGGCTAACGCGAACCACCCTTGCCGAATTGATCGATCGGCTTCTGGTTATCGGAGCCGTATGCTTCGGGGACTTTGCCTTTAGTCGTCATCGTCACGCGGTTGTAGCTGTGCGTGCGGATCTCGATCAGGATGGTCGGATCCTGTTCGCCGTTCATCGTCAGAAACTCGACAGGCTTCGCGAAGTAGCGGAACGAGGACTTCACGGTCTTGCCGTCGGCCAGCTGGATCGACTCGGCCAGGTCATCGGCTGGCAGCAGCAGCGCATCGTCGGCCAGCTTCTGTGCGGTGAACAGTTCGGCCAGATCCTTTGGCATGCGCTGCTCGCGCTTCTTGAAGGCTTGCAGCGCGTCGTGAACAGGCTCGAGCTTGTGGCATGCAATGCGATGGGCAAGCTGGTCCGTCTGGTAGTCGTTGAGGTTGGAGCACAGCATCGGCGCCCAAACCATCGCGATGGCCGCAGACTCGGGGCCTCCCAGTGCGCCGAGTATCGAGATCGTGTAGCGCGTGCCTTGCTTGTGCATGATGCCGCGCGACTTGCCACAGTAGAGCTCGATCACCTCGGGTTCGGGCATGTCCTTGCGCGTGATCGGCGCGGCGTTGGCCATACCAGTCAGTTCGTAGAGCGGCAGCCAATCCTGGTAGAAGCACTTGTAGAGCTGCACTTCGTCGAACCGCCAGTCGAACGACGAGAGCACTTCGCCTGCGACCTTGGGTAGCGGTGCGTCGCCGACGTCCATCGCGACCGTGGTCCCGTCTTGGGCCTTCAAGAATGCCCGCAGGCTCAGTGCCGACTCGGCGATGTGCAGGGTGCCGTTGACGCGGCAGAACGCTGGCTGGATGCCGTTGGGCATGTCCGGGATCTTGAGCACGGTGCATTCGACGCCGCTGTAGGTCACCTTCTTGGTCGGCAGGTTCTCGGTGACATACTGGGCTAGCACTGCGTCGAGAGCCTTCTCGTCCTTCACGGTGCACGATGCATATAGGCGCGGGATCACGCCGCCGGGTGCGGGGGCGCAGCAGCTGAGTGCGAGGCCGCCGTCGAACGCCCTGGCCAGTTGCGTGGTCAGGTCCTTGGGAAGCTCGAAGTCGTTGGTCACGGTGACCAACAGCTCGAGCAGCCTGTCCATATTGATCGCCGCACGCAGTTGCGCGATGGCGCCCTTGGGCAAGGCTTGCGCCGGTAGCTTGGCCTTGCCGGCAAGCAGCACACCAGCCACGCCGGTTGGATCGTTGTGGAAATCCACGCTCAGCTCATCCTGGATGAGTTCGCCAACGAATTGGCCGCTCCACTTGAGGGTCTTGAGGCTGTCGATGCCGAGGAGCGCGAGTTCGAGCGGCGCGGGGGCGCCCATGCCGCCCGCCATGCGGTTGAACATGGCGAGGTAGTTCTCGAAGTGCAGCTCCATCGAGATCTCTGGTGTCTGCTTCGCGGGTTGCTCCGATGGAATGGCGAGATCCTGTGTATTGCCGGTGCCGTAGACGAACCTGCCTGGCATGTGCAGCATCCAGCGCGATACCGACGATGCGTTGAAGTAGTCGTTGTCCTGGAAAGATTCCGGTGGCGTGAACGCGTACGCGGGGAAGCCATCGATCTTGGTGCCGATGACTTCCTTGAAGATCGGGGAGTCGCGCATGTGCTTCGCTTCCTGCTCAAATGCCTGGGTCCAACGGCCCTCGTAGCGCGGCCCACACCAGAGCGACGTGACAAACGTAGGCTGCATGAACTTGGCTTCAGGCGGCGTCGCGATGGTCATTTCGGCGTGTTGCACTTCTTCGATCGGGAAGCGAAACATCTGCCAGACGTCGCCATTGCCCGAGGTGTAGAGCGACGCGATTTCCCACGAGTCCATGCCGTCGAGCATGTCGTGTTCGGTGAATGCCTGCAGCACCGCGGCCTGACGGACGAGGTGGTTCTTGGTGTAGTTGAGGGTCTTGGTCGCTGCGTCGACTACGTCCTCGTCGGCCAGCAACTTGCCGAGTCGCGTGTTGGGCCAGAGCTGGCGCAGTTCCTGCACCGCATCGGCGCGAATCGAAACCAAGCGCTTGCCGCCTGCCTTGGCTTGGGTGTCTGCCGCGTTGGGTTGTCGGGCTTGGGCTTTCGGTTCTTGCGTCGCGAGTGGGGCTGCGACAAGCAGGGCAAGGGAAGCGGCGAGAACGGCAGTCGAGGATCGAATCATGGGGGGTCACCCGTCCTTCCGGCGGGTGCAATAGGCGAACGCGCACGATACCGGAGGCGATACCCTTGGCGAGCTGCTCAGACGGAGTTCGCGGCCGATTATTGCGGGCCGGGCGGGGCCGTTGCCTAGTCCGTGCTCACGAGCGTTTGCAACAGCTGACATTGCGATGCCGACGGCGATCAGTTGCCTAGCACCGCTTCGACCACGTCGGAGAACTCAAGCGTGGTCCCGGCCAAGGCCACCGCCTGGCAGTTGAGCTGCGTCAACGTGAGCACCGGGTTGTTGGGGATCGGAAACGAGTAGAGCGGCGCGTTGCCCGCGGTGTCGACTACGCCGAGTAACAAGGTGACGAAGTTCTGCGGGTAGAGCGTGCAGCCGGGGTAGCCGACCACGCCGAGATTGATTGGCAGGATCGCACCCAGGCCGCAGCCCAGAACGGCGAGCCCGCCCGGTTGACCCGCTTGCACCTGCAGGTCGACTCCTGGGCCACCGAGCGCCGCGCTACCGCTGCCGGCGAGGTCCAGAGGACCGGCGCCGCAACCGACGCCGTATTCGCCGATACTGGCCGACGGTGGCAGCACCGGCACACTGGCCATCGCCAGCGTGACATCAATGGCCGTCATCCCAAACTGGTAGAGGCGAAGATCGTCGATCGCCCCGTTCATCTGGCAGCAGACCGTGCCGCGTCGAAGCGCTCCCATTGACGCGGTGTTCAGTGAGAACGTGCCGTGGCCAGGCATGCCTGGCATGCGCGCGGGGTCGTAGGTGATGTTGCTCGTGTCGACCACCCCGTCGATGTAGAGCGTGACCTGACCGGAGACATCGACGAACGCGACGTGGTGCCATGTGTCGTCGTAGACGACGGCGGTCGAAACTCCGATGAGCGGTTCGTCACCCTGATCGTTGCGCAGGTAGACGCGGAACTTGTCGGCGTCCGGGAGGTATTGGCCGCTACCGAAGATGAAGATGGCGGGGCTGCCAATGGTTCCCTCGGCGTACGCGAACGCGTTTTGTTGTGCCGGCGCCTTCACCCAATAGCAGATCGAATAGGGCGAACCCAGTCCGTCGTAGATCGACGACTGCGAGTTGGGGCTGACGTAGTCGTCGACGCCGTCGAACGCGAGGGCGTTGCCGAATATTCCCGGGACCCAAGATGTGCCGCCGAAGTTGATCAACGAACCGTCGTTGCCGTTGCCAGAGATGTCAAACGCGGTCAAGCCACTGGTTGCGTCCATGGGCCATTCGCCAGTCCACTGTGCCGGCACGGTGCAGGTCATGGCGGCGAATGCGAACAGCTGGCTGAGCGGCGAGAGCGTTGTGAAGATCTTCATGAGGCCACGATAACGGGAGTTTGGGCGGTGGGTCGCAATCGTCGTGGGCGAGGCCGGTAGCCTGCGAGACTCTGAGCTGACCAGGATTGGCGGAGTTCCTGGTGCCAAGATAGCGCGCGCAGAGTGCTGAATGATCACGAAGACTGGCTGGTGCGAATTGGAGACGTGCCAGATCACTAGTATGCGTTACGTGCACGGCCCCGATTGCGTCGCGAGCTTGCCGCGCATTGGCCGCTCGGAGCCGCTGAGGACGCTTGTGCTTCCTCCTGCTGCCGCCGAGTCGGTGTTGCCGTGTGACCTGCCCAGGTCCTCGGGGGCCACGAACTCGACGTCGGCAACCACCGTTGGCCGAGCGGCTGAGCCGTCGCTAGCTAGTGAAGTCTTGGATTGGGTCTGCGGCGTCGCCTCGAACTCGATAGGAATGATCGCAGCAACGCTCGGTGGCAACGGAGTCCGGCAACCCGCCGGCAACCGGCCGGCAGGTTGGGTCGCGGCGTTGTGCGATCTCACGAACCCGACTGGTGCTGGGTCGAGCGATGTTACGATATTGGCCATGGCCGCCTTCGCGGTCGCCCTTGCCGATGCCAACGATTGCGTTTGATGCCCTGGACTACCTCGCCGATCAGCGCTTCGCTGCGGCTCACTACGTGCTCGAAGGCGACGAGTTGCGCGGTTGGCAGGTGCTTCGAGATGGCAACCTCGCTCTCGAACTCGGGCCTGGCTACCGCTTGCTGCGCACCAAACAGTGCGGCATCTGTTCCACCGATCTGGCGCGCCACTTCCTGCCGTTCCCGCTGCCGCAGGTGATCGGTCACGAAGTCATCGCGACCGACGAGCAAGGCCGCCGCTACGTCGTCGAGATCAATGCTTCGCATGAGGCGCGTGGCGTCGCCAGTGAATGTGCGTTTTGTCGTGCTGGTCTGGCAACCCATTGCCCGGAACGGCTCGTGCTCGGCATTCACGATCTACCGGGTGGGTTTGGCCCGTGGATTCTGGCGCCGGTCGCATCGTGTCTGCCGATCCCGGACAACGTGCCCGATAGCGCCGCCGTGCTGGTCGAGCCGTTTGCTGCTGCATTGCATGGCGTGCAGACGATCGCACCGCGCGCTGGCGAATGCGTCGCCGTATTGGGGCCAAGGCGCCTCGGTATGCTCGTCGTAGCGGCGTTGGCTGGTGTGCGCGCGCGCGAACAGCGGGCAGGTCGCGACTTTGGGATCGCCGCGATTGCGCGCGATCCGGCGCTGCTGCCGCTTGCGACTTCGTTTGGTGCGACGGAGACGCACCATTTGAGCCCGGAGGCTCCGCCATTGGCCGATCAGTCGTTCGATGTCGTGGTCGACACCACGGGCAACCCCGACGGATTGACGACTGCGGTGCGGCTGGCGCGACGCGAGGTGCATCTGAAGTCAACCCACGGCCAACCAGCTTGTGGCCTCGGGCATCTGACCGAGTTGGTCGTCGACGAGTTGTCCATTGAGCCGTTCCCTGCACAACAATTTCCTGCACAACAAGTCCCCGAGCAACAAATCCCCGAACAACAAATCCCCGCGCAGCAACCTGGCAGCGGCGCCGGTGCCTGGCAACGCATGGCGACCGCCGTGCGGCCGCGAGTTGCGTGGCTGGCTGCGCAGGAGCCGCCGGCTTGGCTTGTGGAACAGGCGGACGTGCGACGCGGCTCCGCGATGGAGCTCGCTGGTCACTACCACAGCTTGACCGACGGTTTGCCGCGGGCGGATGTTGCGGTCGTCGACTCTGCGGCGCAGGTCGATGCGGCCATCCGGCCAACGAGCGGCAATGAGCTGGCCTTGGTACGGCCGCGTGGTGCGGTGCTCGTGCATCCACAAGCCCACGTTGGCGATTCGGCCTTGCTCCAAGCAGTAGTCACGCGCGGCTTGCGGTTGACGAGTTCACGATGTGGGGACTTCCGCGCGGCGCTCGACTTGTTGGCAACCAACCCAGAACTGCGCCGCATCGGCGAGCGATTGGTTACCCATCACTTCGCCGCCGACGATCTCAAGGAAGCGTTCGCCTGCGCCGGTTCGCGCGCATGCATCAAGGCCGTCATCAGCCACGGTGAGGAGACCACCGCGTGACCGAGCAAGTACCGCCACAACTGCAGACGTCGCTCGGACCGCCGCTCGTGCAAGAAGATCGGGTCTGGCGACTCGATCTCGAAGCGTTGCCGATCTTTCATGGTCTGTCGGTGATCTCGCGGGCGCTGGCCGAAATGGTCTTGGCGCAAGCGCGTTCCGACCGGGTCGATGTCACGGTCGAGCGTCGGTTGCGTGCCGGTGAGAATCCTGAGCTGATCGAGATGTTTGGCATCGAGATCGTCAAGGTCACCGCCGAAGTCGGGTCGGTCGCTCACCTTCTTGATCAGCCAGAAGTGCTTGAGACCCGACTGCGCGCCTTGCTCGGTAGCCTACAGCGGCAGAGCTACCGTGAGGTTGTAATGCCGCGCGATGGCAGCGACCCGCGCGCACTGGTTGCGCATTTCGATACCGAGCAGGGGGAGCATGCCGCGGTGGGATCGAGCAAGCAACGCTATGTGCTTGAGTGTCTGGCGACGCGCCGCGGCTCGGGGCGCGGGGGCTTGCGCATTACGATTGAAGACATGGCGGCGCCGCGCCTCAACCTCGAGGTTGTTCCGCACTTGGTCATCGATGACGTCGCCGAGCGTCAGTTTATCGCCGGTTCGACCCGCATCGCGCAGTCGTGGACGGAGTCGTTGCGGCGAGAAGCCGTGCGCGGCCGGCGGTCGTTCGTGGAGCATCGCGATCCGCACAGCCACCTGTTCCATCAGCTAGACCAAGCTGGACTCGGCACGCTGCAGCGCGTGTCGGTGCAGTGGTCTGAGCACGTCCTGCCGTTCTTGCTTGAGAACGAACCGGTGGTCCCGCAGGAGCTGTTGAAGCGGGTGTTGCTGGCGCTCGAGGACCGCGGCTTGCGCGACCTGCTGGCCGAACGCGAAGTCGTGCGCGTCGATGCCGGTGCAGTTCCGGTCTATCTCGATATCGGGCAACTGGGCCGCGTGCTCGAGTTGTCGTTGGGGCAGCGGCGCCAACGTGACGATGCCGATGCCTTCTTGGCGCGCATGCCCGCGCTGCGTCGCATCGCCGAACAGAGGGGGAGCAATCTGCCGCTGAAGTCGACGCCGGTGTTTTTGGTGCACCACATGACCGGCGAGATTGTCGGTTTGATCGCGGCCTTGCGCGCCTTGGGTTGTCGGGACCTGACCGTGTTGTTCGTCAGCTACGCGAGTGAGCCGCCGGCTAGCTATCTGGATGCTGTTCTCGATTTGCCGGCCGATGAGTTTCGAGCGCTGGCGCTCGTCAATGTGCCGCAGCGCGGCAGCATCGAAGGCGTCTACCACTTGTCGCATCAGTATTCTAAGCTTGACGAGAGCGACGAGATGGAGCGGGCGATCGGCACGACGAAGCACTTCCTCGAGGCGATGCGCGCGGCGGGAGTGGTGCCGTTTTTGCGGCAGGTGGCGCGCGCCGAAGCCAATGGCCAGCGTTGCCTCTTGGTCGAGGACGGCGGCTACCTGGCGCCGGTGTTGCACGATGCGCTGTTGCGCGATCTCACCGTCAAGCAGTTTGCTGGTGAGTTGGGTCACGACGTCGACGATGCGAGGTCGTTGCACGACGCCGTCGGCAGTCGCGTGTTGGGCACCGTCGAACACACTCGCAACGGCTATGACCGGGTCCTGAGCGTGCAACAACGTCACGGGCGGCTACCGCTGCCCGCCTACTCGATCGCGATTTCTCAGTTGAAGCGTGAAGTAGAGTCGCGGGAAGTTGCCGCCTCGGTGCTCAACGCGACCGAAGCCGTACTCAACGCCGACGGTCGCGTGCTGGCACGTCGGTCGTGTCTGGTGCTCGGTTCGCGTGGCGCCATTGGCCGCGAATTGTTTCGCAGTCTGCAACCTCGCATCGACAACCCAGAGCACAATCTGGTTGGCATCGACCTAGTCGTCACTGGGTTGGGTGACCGCAACGGCTTAACCGAAGCCAAGGCACTGGCAGACCTGCCGAGCGGCCGCTGGCTTGAGGTGGATCTGGTCATCGGCGTGATTGGCCAAAGCCTGCTAACCGGCAGCGAAGTCGAAGACTGGTTGTGCAACAGCCCGAAGAGTGCGCTTGTGCTGGTCAGCGGTTCGACCAAGAAGGTCGAGTTTGCCGCCGTTATGGAGTGGTTCGATGGATTGCTCCACCAAGACAAGCCGACGCTCGCCGGCGAGCCGGTGCAGATCAAGATCGAAGAGCTCCTGGATCCACGCACGGCTCGGGTCTACGGCCACCGTTGGATCTTCGGCTTTGCCGGCGATCGAGCGCCGCGAACCGTGATTTCGCTGGCCAACATGACGCCGATCAACTTCCTGTTCTACGGAGTTGCCACCGAGATCATTGACGAAGTACTGGCCCAGCTACTGTCAGTCACACTCGCCGCCGTGACCCGCGTGGACAACCCGGCCGCGACGGGTTGCATGCTCGCGGTAGATCACCAGATCGATGAGAACGGCAACCCATTGGCGAACTAGGCGCCGCGGGTAGTTACGTGCCCGGGCAACCCAATGCCCGCCGTCGAGATGCATCGGCGATCGACTGGAGCGTTCTCAGTTGTGCGATTGCACCGCAAACACCTCGACACCGTCGGCATGTCCGAGTGCCGGGCCCCGGTGCGCGAGCAGCCAATCCTCGATGATCCGTGCCGGCGGGAACAAAGGCGCAACGTTGGCGAGTTCCTCCAGTGTGTTGCTCGTCACGATCGACACACCGCCAGCAGTGGCGTGAGCGGCAATCATCGCGTCGAGAGCATCCAAGTTGGCGGCCAGTTTCTCCGGTTGGTTCTGCAGTAGATACGCGAGTAGGGTGGGCTTGCAGTTTGGGTACCGCGTCAGCCAGACCCGGCCGTCGGGCCCAGCTCCGTCGGCAATCAACCAGCGGAGGTCACGGCCACGCACTGACAATTCGACTGCGGATGCGGTTGCTAGCGCCTGTGACGTCTCCTGTAGGCCGATGCCAAGCACGATGGACGTCGCGCTGCCGAGTGCCAGCGACAACGCGCGCCACCAATGGGAGCGCACATGCATCGCAACGGCGATGGCCAACGGCCCACATATGGCGGTGGCGTAGGCGCCGTGTTCGCACTCTTGCTCGACGAGCAGCAGCCAACTCGCCAAGACGAATGGTAGGGCCGCCAAGAGGCAACCTGCGACCACCAGTCGAGAACCCCGGCGTAGGAGCATGGTCAGCAAGGGGAGATGGATTGGCAGGAACGGCACCAGCCATTCGTCGACGAGGATGCTGGTGACGCCGCGCGCATGCGCTTTCGAACTTCGATTGCGCAAGAACTCGAGGGCCCTGCCACTGCCGTTCGAGCTACCTCCGAGTGCATTCACCAGATGCGGCAACAGCAGCATGCCGATCAAGAGAACCGCCAGAGCGGCTGCCGTGCCGACGAGCAGAGGCCGCCAACGCGGCACGGGCTGTGCCAAGTGGTAGATCGGCAGCATGGTCAGGCCGACGAATGCTGCAGTCGGGTGGGCGAGGTAGGCGACAGCAAGGCTCACTCCGGCGAGCACAGCGGTTCCGAGGCCAGGCTTGCGAGCCCAATGAGCAATGCATAGCCAGGTCCAGCCACTGAATGCGAGCACGACGCCGGGCACTTCGACCACGACTGCGAAGTAGGTCGTCGCCGGCATCGTCGCAACGAGCAGCGCTGCATAGATCGCTGTAGCCCGATTCACTCCGAGCGCGCGCGCAGCAGCATGTGTGAACCAGACGCCGATCGCCGTGCCTGCAGCGCTGATCAGCAGACCGCCACGATATGCGCCGCCACCAAATGGCGTGACCAGGTCGTGCCCGACATGCAGCAGTGGCATGTAGAACGTGTGCCATGGAGGCTCGGTGACCGTGCCGCCCAAACTGTATTGGTTCAGGAATGCAATCGAGTCCAGACCGTGCCAGGCGAAGCGGCCGCACAGCAGGTAGGCGACCAGTGCCAATAGCGAGATCAGCAGGCCATCACGCCACTTGGGCGTTGCGTGATGTTCGTTCAAGGTTGGTGCGAGGATGTCGATGCTGGACTGTAGCGTAGTCCACCGAACCCTGCCGCTAGACCAGCGAACGCGACGGGGTTCGGATCACTGCGGGATCCGGTGTGCCGTGCTGCCCGATGATTACATCGTCGTTGACAGCGACCTGCTCCGATTCGGAACGCGCAGTTCACCAGTCGACCGTCTGACCACACAACTTGGCTAGTTCACTTGCAATCGCGGCGTAATGCTGTCGGCCGCGTTCGGCTAGCGCTGCTTGGTCGACGGCCGCAAAGGCAGCGCGAAGTTCGGTCTTGGCCGCCGCCGGTAGTTGACTCGTCGCGGTGACGAACAGGCCCGCCTCCTCGTGGCTCATATGCGGCCGCAACAAGTGGATGTAGATCGATACGATTCGCATCACGCGTTCCCAGTCACCTTGTTCGACACCGCGGCACAGATCGAGCGTCATGTCCCTGGCGGACTCATGCTCGCGGTGGATGGCGTCGCGCTCTTTGGGTTGCAGCAGACCGTTGTCGAGCAGCAGGGGAATCAGATGAATCTCTTCTTTGACCCGATGGCAGAGGTGGACGAAGTTGCCGTTGAAGTCGACGACGCCGGCCCAGAACTCGTTGCGCAGTGGTCGTCCCGCCAGCAAGCCCTGTGTCTCGGACTCCATTGCCGCGAGCACCGTGGTCATCAGGTGGTGCTCGCCGATCAAGTCGTCGATCGGGTCTTGTCGGTGTTCGTTAGCGTCGCTCTCGGCGAGCCACGATTGGAACGCCTTGTGCCGCATGGTGGAGGGGTTCATGGCCCAATGGTCACAGGGCCTGAGCAGTTTTTCGACCGCAGTTGGGCCACCGTCGAGGAAGAGCGCTCGATCTTTGCACGCGGTTTTGCCTCAAGATCGAACGTCGCCGCAGGCCGATCGGGCTGGCGTCGATTGGTGCGATGTCTTGGCTACTTTCGCCCGATGTCCCGCGCCGGTCGAACACCGAGCGCATGACCCTTCATTCCGGGTGGGTAGTGGAATCGACCCGCCGAGCCCGAGGGATGACTGCGGAAGCTGCCGCCGCGGTAGACGCGGGGTTGGGCTCCGACCCCAGGGTTGACCGGGTCCGGTTCGTGGTTCAGGCGATAGAAGGTCCCGTCGTAGCCATCAAAGCACCACTCGAAGACGTTGCCGATGACGTTGTGCAGGCCGAATCCGTTTGCGTTGTATTCGTCTACCGGGGAGTGCATCGTGGCGCCGTCGTTCTTTAGCTCTTTTCGAGGCCGCACATGCCCAGTGGGAGCGCCGTGCTCTATGGCATACGGGTCGGACACGTTGGCGTTGCCGTGTAGGGATATCAGGGTGGAACCAGTCCACCAGAGCTCCGTGGTTCCGCCCCGAGCTCCGCGTTCCCATTGCGCCTCCGATGGCAGCGTCAGGCCTGTGCGACGCAACCAAGTATCGCAGTCCCACCAGCTAACTTGCTCGACGGGATGCAACAGCGTCGGATCGTCGCCGGACGCGAGCCATTCGGCTTCCCAAGTGGCATCCGGGCCGGGCCCGAACCCGCTCGGGTTGCGCCCGGTCAGCCGCTGCCATTGCCCTTGTGTCATCTCGTACTTCGACAGCAGATACGGCGACAGTTCGACATTGTGTGCGGTTCGGTCGCTCCGAGGTCCATCGCCGGCTCCCATCTGGAACGTGCCTCCCGGAATCATTACGAGCACGATGCCAGTATCGTCGTTCAGTTCGAGTTTGCCGTCAGGCCCTCGCACCGCAGGCTGCCCAGTCGGCAGGTGCGCGAACTCCCAGCATCCCTCGGAGTTCTTGCCGATGGGAACGAGATCCAGTCTCGTTTGCGGCGCCCATTCGAGTCCTGGGTGGTCGGCCAGGATCTTCGGCAGATCTCGACGCCATACGGCAGCGTGTTCGCCGTGCTTTCTGAAATCGGCTGCCAATGCGACGGCGAAGGCGCGGCGTCGCGGCACGCTCCAACCATAGTCGGGTGAGACGGCGCGAGGCTCTGCACCCAGTAGACCGGTCGTGTTGTCGGTCAGCGCCCGCAAGCCGACGACGAGTAGCCGGAGGGTGTCGCGCCTCGACCGGTATTCCACTGTTTCGGGGCTTGGCACCGCGGCTTCGATCTGCTGCAGGCGTGCCTTGTAGTTGGGCAGGGTCAGGGACAGTTCGCGCGCACGGCGGATCCACTCCTCCAGGTCGTGGATCTTGTCCGGATACGGCGGCCACAGATCGTCGTTTGCTTCCCGCACGAGTTCCGCCAGGAGAAACGAGTCTGCGTAGGGCTTCATCTCGATCGCGATCTGGTCTGCAGCCATTGCGTCAAGCCGGCCCGAGACGATGCCATATCCACCAGCAATTGCCGAGGCCGCGACCAGAACCCCGGCTGCCACCGCGACGCGGTTTCTGCGCACGAACTTGCGCGCGCGATAGATTGTGCTGGGCCGCCCGGCGAGCACGGTTTCGTGCGCCAAGTGGCGGCGCACGTCGTGAGTAAATTCCTGGACCGACTGGTAGCGCCGTGCCGGGTTCTTCTCTAGTGCCTTCAAACAGATCCAATCGAGGTCGCCAGTGAGCTGTCGTGCCAACGAACGTTCGTCCGTGCCGTGCATCGACGCCAGCGTCGTAGCCGTCGCGGTCTGGCGTCGCAATCGCGTGCTGGGGGGCGGCGGTTCCTTCTCAAAGATCTCGCGTTGGTACGCGAGCAGCCCGGCATCGCCGTTCTCGAACTTCTCGAACGGTAGTAGTCCGCACAGCATCTCATACAGCACCACGCCCAGCGAATAGACGTCCGAGCGCGTATCGGTATCGATGGCCGTAGGGTCTGCCTGCTCGGGGCTCATGTAGTCGAGGGTGCCGATGACCTGGCCGAGCGTCGTGTGGATCGTGCGCTCGGCGAGGCGCCCGGTGACGGCGCGTGCGATGCCGAAGTCGATGATCTTCGCAATCGCGCGGCCGTCCTGTTCCATCACGAGCAAGTTCGACGGCTTGAGGTCCCGATGGATGATGCCCTTCAAGTGCGCGTGTTGCACGCCATCGCAGATGCCGAGAAACAGTTCCAGTCGTCGGTTCGTAGAGAGCTTGCGTCGGTCGCAGTATTCGGTGATCGGCTCGCCGGCAACGAACTCCATCACGAAGAACGGGCGGCCGTCGTCGGTGGTGCCGCCGTCGTAGACCTGAGAGATGTTCGAGTGCGCCATCCGTGCCAAGGCCTGGCGCTCCGCTTCGAAGCGAGCCACGACTTGGGCGCTGTCCATGCCGCGCTTGATCACCTTGAGCGCGACGCGGCGAACGACCGGGGCAAGCTGCTCGGCTGCATAGACGTCGCCCATGCCGCCTTGGCCGACGCGTTCGAGCAGCTTGTAGACGCCGACCTTGGTGCCGGGCTGTAGCGGTTCCGTCGGTTCGAGCGGCGAGGTCAGT
>CAXBFC010000061.1:0-24339 GCA_963974725.1 uncultured bacterium
GTGATTGGTGCCGATGGCACGTTGACGGGGTTTGCCGGTGGTTTGGATCGCAAGCGCTCCCTGCTGAAGCTCGAAGGCGTCCTGGCTGACGAAGCAGAATTGCCGTTCGCCAAGGGGTAGGGAGCTGTGTGACCTCGGGCGCGCCCCACTGCTGCCCGATTGGCCCTCTCATTCCCGGGATTGGGCTGCGTTACTGGGGGCTGCCGCGTGGATACTTGGCGCATGGAAGGATTCTCCCAGCCGTCGATGCAGCGGGCCTGCAGTCTCTTTGGCCTAGGCGTGTTACTGGCGATCCTGACACCGGCTCTCGCCGCGCAATGCGGCAATGTTTGGATGTCGGGCAGTGGTTGTGTTGGGACCAACGGCATCGTCGAGGAACTGACCCACTGGGATCCAGATGGAGCGGGGCCTTCGCCCGAAGTACTAGTGGTCGCGGGTTCGTTTTCCTATGCGGACGCAACCGCCTGTCCGAGCATTGCGATCCTCGATCCAGTGACATCGGTATGGACACCTCTGCTGCCGTGGTTTGGGCGCGTGACCGCGTTGACGGTGTTGCCTTCGGGTGATTTGGCGGTTGCTGGCGAACGCGTCCATACCGGGGCGCATTCGGTCGCGACGTGGGACGGCAATACATGGAGCAGCGTCGGGTTCTTCGATGGCGCCGTGCAGAGTCTGGCCGTCGACAACAATGGCGACCTGGTAGCGGGCGGCTCGTTCGTGACGGCCAACGGCACGGTTACCAACGGTATCGCACGGTGGAACGGCGCCACCTGGCAGGGCTACGGCCTTGGACTTGGCCATCTGACGTCGTCCCAGCACAGCGTGCATGCGCTCGCGATCATGCCCAACGGCGACGTGATCGCCGGCGGCGACTTTGAACTCGCCGATGGCCTGCTTGTCAACAACGTGGCCCGCTTCGATGGAGTTGCGTGGGTTGCGCTTGGGATAGGCTTGCCAACTGAGGTGCTTGGTCTGGCCGTGCGAACGACCGGCCAGTTGGTTGCCGCGGGCGAATTTGTGCTCGGCGGCGAAAGTGGTCTGGCCAGCTGGAATGGCTCCGCATGGGTGGGGGAACTCAGTGGCACCGACTACGCGATCTCGGCGGTCGCCGCCGGTGCCAGCGGCGAACTTCTGATCGGTGGTTGGCAGGACGCGGGCCAGAGTTCCTCTGCGTCCAACTCGTTCGTGGCACGGGTGTCGGCTGCCGGCGTCGTGACGACACTTGGCGGGCCGTTCCCGTTTGATCTCAGCGGCTTCCAGAAGCCGCATGCCTTGCTTGAGTTGGCCAATGGCGAAGTCATGGTCGGTGGCTACTTGCTGCGCACCTTGTCATCGGACCTCGGCGGCATCAGTCGCTTTGATGGCAGCGCATGGCAGCCGATCGGCACAGGCCTTGGTCGCCAGCTTGAGTGTGTTGCGGAGTTGCCGAACGGCGACGTTGTCGTTGGCGGTTGGATCCGGGGCGGCATCGCCGTGCAAACGGCCAGTGGTTGGCAGCCACTGGGGGGTGGCGTTTCGAATGCATCGCCCAGTCAGTACGAGGTAGTTTTCGACTTGGTCGTGATGCCGAACGGTGACCTGCTCGCGAGCGGTAGCTTCACTTCTGCTGGTGGGGTTCCCGTGAACGGCATTGCGCGTTGGGACGGCACCAGTTGGTCCGCCTTGCCCGGGTCGAGCGTCGTGCAGTCCATCACGGACATGATGGTGTTGCAGAACGGAAACCTGTTCGCAGCTGGAGCTTTCCAGTTCCCCGGGTTGACGCCCAACGAGTTCGCGACTTGGGATGGCGCAAGTTGGACGCCGGTTGGATTGCCGACGTTGGTCGCGCCACAGGTCGTTGCCCAGATGCCGAACGGGGACCTGTTTGCTGGTGGCTATGAACTCTACAAGTTGGTCGGATTCGTGTGGACGTCGGTTGGCAAGCCTACGTTCCAAGCTGGAGTGATTCGTTCGCTCGCCGCCCGCGGCGCGTCGCTGATGGTGGCTAGCGACGATTATGTCTGGTCCTACGCTGGCAACACGTGGGTCGGTACGGTCGCGGCTCCAGGTGGTCCGGTCAACGCCTTGCAGTCATTGCCTGGATCGAGTCAAGAGCTGCTGATCGGCGGTCAATTCCCGCAAACAGGCAACGTGGTCCGCCTGCTTGGTGGGACTGCCGGCAGCGTGCCCATCGGCAGTGGCCTTGCTGGCACTCCCGTCGCTGGTTACTCACACGTTCAAGGAACGGCGCTGGCGGCAAACGGCGACGTATTGCTGGTCGGCTACTTTTTCTCAGCCGGTGGTATTGGATCGGGATACTTCGCGCGCTTGTCGACGTCGTGTCCCGCGTCCGTTTCGAGTGCTGGCACAGGTTGTGCCGGCAGCGGCGGCAACAATATCTTGAGCGCTACGTCGTTGCCGTGGACTGGTGGCCAGTTCACTTCGCGGGCGACCGGCATGCCTGGCAGCGGCCTGGCACTCTCGGTTCGCGGTTTGAGCACCATATCGATGCCGTTGAGCGCGATCCTACCGCAAGGTTTGCCCGGCTGTTCGCTGTTGGTGACCCCCGATTTGCTCGACGTGTTCGTGACGTCCGGTGTGCCGCTAGCGATTGCTTTCACGATCCCGAACAGCGTCGTTTTCGCCGGCCAAATGATGCACCAGCAGGTGGTGCCGTTGGAGTTGGGGCCGCAGGGCAACATTACGGGGATCAGTAGCACCAACCGGTTGAGCTTGACGATCGGCACGTTCTGACCGTCGAGCGAGAGCCCGCTCACGGAACTGAACTTGCGGAATGCCCGTGCCCGCGCCGCCCTCGAAGTTGCGCCGGAGCAACGGCCTCGCCACACTGCTTGTCCCAATGACTGAGCAGCCAAGCAAGCCGTATCCCGAAGTAAGTCCGCAGGCCAACTTCCCCGCAATGGAGAAGGAGATTCTGGCCCAGTGGCAGGAGAACGGCACGTTTAGGCAGTCGGTCGAGCAGCGTGAGGCCGGCAGCAACGAATACGTCTTCTACGATGGTCCGCCATTCGCCAACGGGTTGCCACACTACGGCCACCTGTTGACCGGCTTCGTCAAGGACGTCGTGCCGCGCTACCAGACGATGCGCGGTCGTCGCGTCGAGCGCCGTTTTGGTTGGGATTGCCACGGCTTGCCCGCCGAGATGGAAGCGGAGAAGCAGCTCAAGATCAGTGGCCGCGAGCAGATCCTTGAGCTCGGCATCGACAAGTTCAACGACGTCTGTCGCGACAGCGTGCAGAAGTACACCGGCGAGTGGCGCAACTATGTCACGCGCCAGGCGCGCTGGGTCGACTTCGACAACGACTACAAGACCATGGACCTCTCCTACATGGAGAGCGTCATGTGGGCGTTCAAGACGTTGCATGACAAGGGCCTCGCCTACGAAGGCCAGCGCGTCATGCCGTACTCGTGGTCGATGCAGACGCCGGTCAGCAACTTCGAAACGCGGATCGACGATTCGACGCGGCCGCGCCAGGATCCCGCGGTGACGGTCAAGTTCCAGCTGCACAAGAAGCATGGCGATCCCGGCGATCTGAACATCCTGGTGTGGACGACGACGCCGTGGACCCTGCCATCCAATCTGGCGTTGGCGGTTGGCCCGGACATCGACTACGCGATCCTGCACAAGGATGGCGAGTATCTGGTGATGGGGGACGCGACGCGCGCGGCCTACAAGAAGGAGCTCAAGGGCTTCGAAGAAGTCGGCAAGCTCAAGGGGGCGGACCTCGTCGAGCGCACCTACGAGCCGATGTTCCCCTACTTCAAGGGGCGCGAGAACTGCTTCCGCATCTTGCCGGGTGCGTTCGTCGACACCAGTGAAGGCACCGGCGTCGTGCATATGGCGCCGGGCTTCGGCGAAGACGACCAGAAGGTTTGCGAGGCGAACGGCATCGAGTTGGTGTGCCCGGTCGATGACCGCGGCCGCTACACGAGCGACATTCCCGATTGGGAAGGCGTGCTCGTATTCGATGCCAACAAGATGATCGTCAAGGTCCTCAAGGATCGCGGCATCCTCGTTCGTCACGTTACCTACGAACACAACTACCCGCACTGCTGGCGCACGCGCGAGCCGTTGATCTACAAGGCGCTGCCCGGTGCCTGGTTCGTCAAGGTGACGGAGATCAAGGACCGCATGCAGGCGCACAACCAGTCGATCCGCTGGATCCCTGATCACATCAAGGACGGCCAGTTTGGCAAATGGTTGGAGAACGCGCGTGATTGGTCGATCTCCCGCAACCGTTATTGGGGGTCGCCAATCCCGGTGTGGAAGAGCGATGATCCGAACTTCCCGCGCACCGATGTCTACGGCTCGGTTGCCGACATGGAGCGCGACTTCGGCGTCAAGGTCACCGACCTGCACCGCCCGTTTGTCGATAACTTGACGCGGCCGAACCCTGACGATCCTTCGGGCAAGTCGACGATGCGTCGCGTGCCCGAAGTGCTCGACTGCTGGTTTGAGTCGGGCTCGATGCCGTTCGCGCAGGTGCACTACCCGTTTGAAAACAAGGAGTGGTTTGAGAGCCACTTCCCGGCGGACTTCATCGTCGAGTATGTCGCGCAGACGCGCGGCTGGTTCTACACGTTGGTGGTGTTGGCAACGGCGCTGTTCGACAAGCCGCCGTTCAAGAATGTCATCTGCCACGGTGTCGTGCTCGATGCCGAAGGGGCCAAGCTGTCGAAGTCGCTGCGCAACTACCCCGACCCCGAGGAGATGTTCGAGACGGTCGGCTCGGACGCGCTGCGCTGGTTCTTGATGTCGTCGCCGATTCTCCGCGGCGGCGATCTGCAGATCAGCAAGGACGGCAAGCAGATGCACGAGGTCGTGCGCCTGGTGCTCAATCCGATCTGGAACGCCTACTACTTCTTCACCCTCTACGCCAACACCGATGGCGTGAAGGCAAAGATGCGCTACGACCAAACCGCGGTGCTCGATCGCTATGCGCTGAGCAAGACCCGCGCGATGGTCGAAGCCGTGCAGGAGCGCATGGATGGTTACGACCTCGCCGGCACCTGCCAGGACGTGAAGGAATACCTCGACGCCCTCAATAACTGGTACATCCGCCGCAGTCGCCCGCGCTTCTGGGGTGAGACTGGCGAAGAGGATCGTCAGAGTGCCTACGACACGCTCTACACGTGCCTGGTCACCTTGTGCCGCGCCGTCGCGCCGATGCTGCCGTTGCTCGCCGAGAAGGTCTACACCGGCTTGACCGGCGAAGAGTCCGTGCACCTCAGTGATTGGCCCGATGCGACCTTGATGCCGCACGACGCCGAACTGACCGTGCAGATGGATCGGGTTCGCGATGGCTGCTCCGTTGGCCTGTCGCTGCGCGAGAGTGCCAAGTTGCGCACGCGTTTGCCGCTACCGAAGGCGACGCTGGCCGGCGCGGATTCCAGCAAGATGAAGCCGTTCGTGCACCTGTTGCAGGACGAACTCAACATCAAGGACGTCGCGTTCGCCGACGACCTCGAAGCCTATGGCACGTTCCGGCTGCAGGTCGATGCCAAGGCCCTGGGGCCGAAGCTCGGCAAGCAGATGAAGGACGTGTTGGCCGCAACCCGCAGTGGCGACTGGAAACTGGACGGTGACAAAGCCATCGCCGCTGGCGTGACCTTGGACGCTGGCGAATACGTGTTGCAGCTGCAGCCGAAGGAAGGCTTCACGGCGGCCGCGCTGTCGACCAACGATGTCGTGTTGGTGCTCGACACCGAGGTGACGCCGGAATTGGAGCAGGAAGGCATCGCCCGTGACTTCGTGCGAATGGTGCAGCAAGCGCGCAAGGATGCTGGCCTACACGTCAGTGATCGCATCACGCTGTCCGTCGAGGCGGATGATGCGACCAAAGCGGCGTTCGAAAAGCACGCGTCGTACATCGCGGAACAGGTGCTGACGGATGCCTTCGAGTTTGGCGGTGCGCCAGACGGCTCCTTCGCCGCCGAAGGCAAGGTCGGCAGTGATGGTGGTGTGGCCGTGCGCCTGGCGTTGGCCAAGCGCTAGGGGCCGGGTTACACCTCTAGGTCGCGACGCTCTGTTCGCGAGCTGGCCATTCTGCGGCCAGCATCGCGAAGCAGATTTCGTCAGTCCACTCGTTGTAGGTGTCGTCCCACCAGCATTGTCGTTCGAGTCCTTCGCGCACGAACTGCATGCGCTCAAATAGTCGAATTGAGGCCTCGTTGCGAGGGTCGACCCGCGCGGTGATGCGGTGCAGCCCAGACGCAAACAGGTGGGCAAACAGCAGCTGGCAAGCCCGCGTCGCCAGTCCTTGGCCCTGCCACGCAGGATCGAGCACGATGCCGATCTCCATCTGGCGACCGGGATCGAACGCGCCGCTGCCCATGTCGCCGGCGATGTGAGGGTCGCCATGTTCGTCACGCACTTCAATGACTAGCTGAAACGGCTCACGCTGCATGCCTGGCGCGCGATCGATTTGTTCGTGCGCCAGTTCGACCACTTCGGCCACCGTCGCTGGCCGCCAACTCTGGTAACGCGCGACTTCGGGCAGGTTGCGACACCGCTGCACGGCTGCAGCATCGGCCGCCAGCATGCCTCGCACAGATACTTCCCCGGCCTGGAGCACAAACGACATGCGGACACGTTAGTACGGCGCCATGGCAGAAGGCAACAAGCTCGCCTTGAACGGGGGCCGCGGAATGGGGGCGCGGGGATATTGGGTAGGGGGATGTCGGGCAGATGGACATGGGGCAGGCGCGCGACTGCGGAACGTGGGCGCCATACGGACAAGTTCACTGGATGTTGATGTCTTTGGCCGTAGAAAGGGGGCTGCCTTTCGAGGGTTCCATTGGAACCACTCCCCTCGCTCCTGGAGAACCATGCTCAAGTCCGTGTGCACAGCCATTGGCGCTGTTCTCTCGATTGTTGTTGTCGTGCCGGCTGTGCTTGCTCAGGAAGCGCGCGCGCCGCAACCCAAGTACCAGTTCCTCCGGCAGAACGAGGATTGGTCGTCGTTCCGTGCGAAGGAAGGGGACTGGTTGGCGCGGTTCAAGCATCTCGACCTCAGCGATGACGGTAGCGTCTGGCTGTCGATGGGCGGGCGCGTCGACGCCCGCTTCGAGTCGTGGGATGGCTTTGGGTTTGGTGCGCAGCCGTCGAATCAGGACTCGTTCGTGGTTTCGCGTGCGTTGGTGCACGCGGACGTGCACTTCGGCCAACGGGCCCGCTTCTTTGTGGAGGGCAAGACCGCGCAAGCGACCGATCGCAACCTGCCCGGCGGCCGCCGCGCGAGCGACATGGATACGTTGGAAGCGCAGCAGGCGTTTGCTGACTACGTTGTGCCGCTCGGCGATGGGCAAACCCTGCGTTTTCGCGCCGGCCGCATGATGCTGCTCTACGGCACCCAGCGCTTGTTGGGGCCGCTGCCCTGGGCCAACGTGTTGCGTTCATGGGATGGCGTCCAGGTGCAGCTGCGCACTGGCCGTTGGACGGTCGATGGCTTTGCGACCTACTTCAATCCGGTTCGCAAGACGAAGTACAACAAGCCGAACGACGACTTGGAGCTCTACGGTGTCTACGCGACCCGCAAGCCTGGTGACGATGGCCGCGGCTACGACGTCTACTACCTCGGCAACACGCGCCCGTCACTCAACATCAATGGCACGACGGGCAACGAGCGCCGCCACACGCTTGGGATGCGCACGTGGGGCCCACTCGGCGAGCGCTTCGATGGCGAGTTCGAAGGCGCCTATCAATTTGGCGAAGTCGGCAGCGACAGCATCAGTGCCTGGTCGGTCACTGGTGTGCTTGGCCACACGGTTGCGGACTGGAAGTGGTCGCCGCGCTTCTTCGTCGGCATCGACGCCGCGAGCGGCGATTCGCGGTCGGGTGGTTCGGTCGGCACGTTCCACCAGCTGTTCCCGCTCGGGCACGCCTACTTTGGTTGGGCTGATATCATTGCGCGGCAGAACGTGTTCGCCGTGCATGTCGGTAGCGCATGGAAGCTCACCAAGTCGACGACGGCCAAGTTGGTTGCGCACTCGTTCCGATTGCAAAACGGCAACGACGCGCTGTATGGCGTCAGTGGCGCGGTCTCGCGAGGGGCGCTTGGCAGCAAGGATGTCGCCCAAGAAGTCGATCTGTTGGTGACCCACAACGTGTGCCAGCACCTGAGTGTCTACGGTGGCTACAGCCACGTGTTTGGCGGCGGCGGTCTCGCTGCGAGCGGCCCGAGCGGCGACATCAGCTTCTTCTACGTTGGCAGCGCGTTCGTCTTCTAGCAGCGAGACATGCATCACTGCTGGTTTGTCAGTGCTAGTTGATCACTGGGGGCGCATCATCAACTCGAACGTCTTGCGGAACCGTTCTTGTGCGCGCAGTCCAGCTTTCTGCACGGCGGCGTAGCTCATCGCAAGGTGATCCGCTTGCTCTGCAAGCGGCATCTGATCTGCGTTCCATTGCACTAGTTTCTGGTCGCGATCCGGTAGCGCCGACAATGCTCGAGTCGCCAGCGCGAGCAGCTCACGACGTTCGGCGAACGTTCCTGGTCCGTGCTTCGTTCCAGCAGGCAGCGGCACGCCGCCCTCCGTTTGCGACATCGTGAAGCGCAGCACGCGTCCCGAACGTCGCTTCAGCGCGGTCCAGTAGTCGTGTCGGTCGGCGAGGTGGCCGCGCACGATCGCAAACATCCACGCCAGAAACTCGGGCTCGCTGCGGTATTCGAAGTTCTGCTGCTGCTGGATGACGCGCACATGCGCACCTTGCACCAGATCTTCAATCGCCTCATAGGCCTGCAGGGTGGTGGCATGGTTGCGCACAAACGAGAGTACTCGCGGCGCGTGCTGCACTAGCAGGTCTTCGAGTCGCATCGTTGCCAGTTCCTGGTTGTTAGCGCGGTGCCCACACTAGTCGGAAGCCAGTGTGCAACCCTGCGGCGCCGGCATCGAGGCCGCGCACCGAATCGATGCGGAATACTTCTTCATGGCTGTCTTGCCACGAGCCACCGCACAGGGGGCGAAGAGTCTTGCCAACGTCGAGGAAGTCGGCGCACCACTCCGCGGCACTGCCAGCAAGGTCATAGACGCCATACATCGAGACGTCGCTGGCATAGGACTGCACCGGCTCAAGTGCCGGGCTGGGCTTCGCGAAGCGACTCTTGCACCAGTGTGGGCTGAAGTAGTTGCCGAATACATACTGGCGGAACGACGCTTGGTTCACCGCGCCACCAGCACGGCGCCATTGCTTGCGGGTCGGTAGGCGCGCTTCGTAGGTGGTGCCATCGATCGACAGTTCGTGTTGTTCGTTCCACCAAGCTGCGTAGGCAGTCGCATCGCCGAATGACACTCCGACGACGGGATGCTCGGCCATCTGCTCGTCGGGCAACGCGAACTTTCCAGCCGTCAATTGAGGCCAAGGTTGGCGACCGAGCGGGCGCGGCGGCGATGCGTGCCTGGTGTGCTGGCTGCTGCTGTTGAGGAACTGCAGGTAGTCGCTACACGTGACTTCCCGCGTCTGCACGAACACGCCTGGCCAGCGACCGCGTGCATCGGATACGCGTACGAAGCCTGGTGGCGTCGTACCATTCGGCAGCAAGCGGCCCTGGTAGGTGCGGCGCAGCGGCTCCTCGGGGGCGCGGTACGGAACGACGATCGGAAGGATCAGCGCCTCATGTCCCGGCATCCGCAGTTCGATCACATATTCGCCTCGCTCGATTGGCTGGGCACGAATGGGCGCCGTGCCCAATAGGCTGCCAGCGCGGCGAGCCGGTTGGCGGGTCATGCGGCGTTCTCCCGGCAAGCGTTCCGGTGGTTCTAGCGGTTGCTCACGGCCAACGTCAGCAGCCTCGATCGAACGAAACAGGTGCACCTCGGCACCGGGCGGGTCGCTGACAATCGCGATGCTGGAAGCGCCCAACAAGCGCGGTTGCTCATCGCCGTCGTGGTCCAAGCGCTCGACTTGCTTGCGCGCAAAGCCAACCAAGGCGCGCCAGCCATCGGAGGTGCGGTGGTCGGCCCAGCGCTCGAACCAGAACTTTGCCCACACTTCGTCGACGGCCGTCGCGCCGGGCGTCAGGCTCTCGGCGGTGCGCAGCTTCTCGCCGATCGATGCGAACAGAGCGTCGGTCGAGCCCCAGTGGATTTCGCGGTGCACACTATGCAGCTGCAAGAACGCATCTTCGTCTGGGGTCAGGTAGCGTTCGCGTCGGGCGATGATCAGGTTGTAGGACGTTTGCGCGGCGATGGCGAACTGGTCGCGTCGGGCGCGGTAGTCATCAATGTCCGCGGCGGCTTCTTGCACCAGGCGCGCCGACTCGTCGCGGCGTTCTTGGGCTTCGGCGAACCACTGGCGCAACCATAGGCCAAGCACCAACAGCAGAGCGGCCGCCATCACGGATGCCGTTGCCACGACGGAGCGATGCCGTCGGCACCAACGCAACAGGCGCGTGTGCCGCGACGGCGCCATTGCCGCGACGGGCCGCAGTTCCAGGACTGCGGTGAGATCCGCCGCGAATTCCTGCATCGTCGCGTAGCGCTGGCCCGGAGATGCTTCCATGGCCTTGCCCACGACGACAGCTAGGTCTTGCGCGATTGCCGGGTTGCGGCGCCGCACTGGCATCGGTTCGGAAGTGGCCGCTTCTTGCGCGATCGCTTCGAGCGTCGTGCCCACGTACGGCAGGCTGCCGCAAAGCCCTTCGTAGAGAACGACGCCGAGCGAATAGATGTCGGAGCGGTGATCGATGGCGTCGCGATCGCCGCGCCGTTGTTCTGGCGATGCGTAGTGTGGGCTGCCGGCGAACGCGAGCGTTTGTGCCGCGCCAACCTCGAGCAAGTCGCGCGCCAGACCGAAGTCGAGCAGCACCGCGCGCTGGCTTGGATCGATGCGGATGTTCGATGGCTTGACGTCACGATGCAGGATGCCTTCGGCGTGGGCGGTTGCGAGTGCCGTTGCCACTTCACGGCACCAGCGCACCAGTTGTTCTGCACGCGGTGGGTTGCTGGCGAACACTTCGTCGAGGCTTTGGCCAGGAACCAACTCCATGACGAGGTAGCGCACACCGTGGTCTTCGCCGCTGCCGAACATCGTGACGACGTTGGGGTGCCGCAAGCGCGCCACGGCGCGGGCCTCGAGATCGAAACGTTGCTGCGCCGTCTTGGAGGCCAGCATTTCTGCGCGCATGACCTTGAGCGCGACCAGCCTATCCAGCGACGGCTGTTCGGCGAGGAACACGGTGCCCATGCCGCCTTCACCCAGCCTTCGCAGCAAACGGAACTCGCCGAGTGTCTGGTAGGGAAGGTCCTGGTCGCTGCGATGCGGGGTGCCGGGCGCATCGGTCGCTGGAGTTGCTTGGCCACTTTGTGGTTCGGTGCCGCCCGGTTGCTGCATACCCCTTAGTTGCTGTGCAATGCGTTGGATCGCTACCAGCACCGTTGGCGCGGCATCGAAGCGTTCGCAGAACGCCGCTGGATCCTCGACCTCGCCCGCCAAGGCGGCGTCGAGCCACCGGTCGAACAGGTCTTCGCTATCCGGTGATGGCGTTGGGCTTGTGGATGGCGAACTCATGCGGGCTACCAGGAAGATACCGCCCGCAGAGATTTCGTGTCTGCATCCGTCGTGACCACCGATTCCACGGGCAGACAAACCAAGGAATCCCGCAATGACTCGCATCCTGTTCTGTGCTGGCCTGTTGGCCGCGTTCTCGTCCGCTCAAGGTCGTCCCTACAACTTCATGACGACGAACTCTCCGAATGCCGCCTTCGCCTCGGGTGGCTACGGCGCGAACGCCACTGGCATGGGAGATGTCGATGGCGATGGCTTTGAGGACTACGCCGTGGTGGCTCCCGGGGCGGGGGTGCCTGTCGGCACGTTCCCAAACAACGGCGTCATCTACGTGCAAAGCGGGCGGCGCGGCGAACTGATCCTAACCATGATCGGTGACCAACCCGGTGCGATGATGGGCAATGCCATGTTGTCGGTCGGCGACGTCAGTGGCGATGGCATCCCGGACCTGGCAGTTGGCTCGCCAAGCCACGACCTGGCCTTCGGCAATGGTGGACGGGTCACGATGTATTCGGGCAGCGATGGTTCGGTGTTGTGGACTTCGGACGGTGAAGCCATTGGCCGCGAACGAGGTTCGTGCCTCGCCGCGACGCCGGACCTCACCGGTGATGGCATTCCAGATCTTGTGACTGGCGAGCCGGGATCGGACATCGGCGGCGCGGGGCGTGGTCGCGCCGTATTTCTCAATGGCGCGACTGGCGGTGAGTTTGGCGAAGCGATTGGGCCGCTGGTCTTCGCGTCGTTTGGCAAGACCATGGCCGGCACCGTGAGCCAAATGGCTGTGTTTGTCGGCGATGGCGCTGGTCGAACCTACGAACTGCCGGCGCCGATTGTGGGAGTCTCGACGCCGGTGTTGTTTCGCGACAAGCCACCTGGTGGTCATGTCCCAGTCCAGCTTGCGTTGATTCCGAAAGTGGCTGGTGGCCACCGCATCGCGATCGGGTTGTCGTCAGCGGACATCACCGGCAACAATTCGGGGGTGCTGTGGCTGCACGAGTTGAATGGCCTTGAGCTGTTTGCGCGCCCCGGTGTCATGCCAATTGCCGGGTTCGGGTTTGAGGTCGCGCGTGGCCAAGACCTCGACGGGAACGGCGAAGACGAGATTGTGGCGGCCCGAGCCGACGGCAGCCTGATGCCATCGATCATCGAGATCGTTCGCCAGGACGGCACGCTGCAGGCGCAGTTGTCGTCAGGTTGCGCAGACGGTCCGGATCTGCATTCGATTGGTGATACGACCGGTGACGGTCGCGGTGAACTGCTCGTCAGCTTCGCGTCTGGTCAGTGCGGGATCGCCGAGACGTGGTTGTTTGGCACCGGCATGGAAGTGACCGTCACGCAGAACGGCGCGGGCGATGTACTGGCCTCTGCGGACATCGACTTCGGTGCTGGTCGCGCCGGGCAATCCTATTGGCAGTTGTTCTCGATCTCGGGAACCGAACCAGGCTTGCTCGGTCCGAGCCCTTGGCCGTTGGTGCCGCTGAACATTGACGGCGTGACGACGGTCGCCCAGAGCTTGTCTGGCGGTCCGCTTGCGCCAAACACATCCGGGGTGCTCGATGCTGTTGGTCGTGGGCAGAGCACCTTGACCGTGCCAGCTTCCGTTGCGCAGATCCTGAGCGGCATTCCGTTCCAGAGTGTCGCATTAGTGCTCGATGGCGCAGGCCAGAACATCACGGCGACGAGCAACCCAACCACTTGGGTGATGCCGTAGCGCAGAAGGGGGCGGCAACGCGTTGGTTGCCGCCACGCACTTCGAGTTCGACCTACTCGCCGCTCAGGACCTTGTCGATCGCGGTCTTGATGCCGCTCTTCGTTTGCAGGTGACCCGACTCTTTCCATAGGACCTTGTCGTCCTTGTCGGTGATCACCATGCCGTGGATGTCGAGGCCATACTTTTCGATGCGGCCCTTGCCGGCGTCGGACTTGCCGTCCTCAACCGCGAACTGCATCTTGCCTTCGTAGTCCTTTGCGAACCCATGCACGATGGGAACGACTTTGCTGCAAAGGGGTCAGCCGTCGAGGCTGAAGTAGGTCAGGGTCAGGTCGTTGGCGGCAACTTCGGGTGCCTTGGCGATGACTTCGGGTGCCTTGGCGATGACGTCCGGTGCCTTGCTGGCATCGACCTTGCTGGCGTCTGCATTCTCGACGTTTTGGCCCGCAGGCGTGCCGCCCTCAGGTTGGTCGCTTTTGCCGCACGCGACCAGCATCAGGCTGGCCATCACGGCGATGGTGGTTTTGATCATGCCGAGAGGGTAGCGACTCCACCGCGCGACGAGAGCTTTCTTCGTCGCATCGATGTATTCGCTGGCGGCATAGGGGCCCAGCGCTAGCTACTTGTCCTTCTGCTTCAGCACTTCTCGGGCGTCATCGAGGCAGGCGTTGATGTCGTCGATGGTGTCTTGGTCGAGTGTGAACACCTTTGGCTCGGTTGGTTTCCTCGTGCCGACGAGCTCGAACGTGAGCGCCTTGAGGTTGAGTGCGCGCCGCAGCGCTTGTCGCACTTGATTCGTTTGCTCCCGCTGGTAATCAGCTCCGAGCAGGATCTGCAGGGAGCACTTGCCAATTGCTTGAGGTTGCACCGTGGCGCGCCCCTTCACAAGCCTTACGGAGCTTGCGTGCATTCGTATCAACTGAGCTTCTTGCGTTACGGTCGCCTGGGCATACACCCCATCCGGAAGCTTGGGCATGCCGACGATCTGCACTTCGATGGCAGCGACGGGTAGCAACTGCACCTTCAGGTTTTGCAGGTTCTTCTCGAACCGTTGTGGTTCGTAGCCTGCCTCGCGGACCTCGATCGATGCGTTCTTGAGTGGCGAGAGACTGCGTGCCTTGCCGTCCTTGTTGGTGTTCGCACCGCTGCCGCTGCTGCCACGCCCATTCTTGTGCTTGACGTGGTACCACACCGTGAGGCCCTCGAGCGGTTTGTTGTTCTCGTCGGTAACTGTCGTTTCCAGTAGTTGGAAGTGCTTCTGCCACTCGGCGGTTCGCAAGCGCGGATCTTGGGTGTCGCCTTTGATGGCGGACTTCACGTTCTCGATCTTGAAGTCCGCGTTTCTGCCAAACGCGATGTCGTAGTTGCCAGCGGGGATACCGCTGACCACGTACTTGCCGTGACGCATGCGGCCCGACGTCTGCTTGCCGGTGTCGCGGTTGGTGACGGTAAAGTCCAAGCGGGTGTCTTGGAGGTCTCCGAGGAATTCGCCTTCCAGTTGGGATGCTGTGCCAACACGAATAATCTCCTTGGTGCTGCCTGCCTTGAGAGTCAGCGCATCGCCTAGCAGGGCCCATGCGTCGCTCTCGATCCGGAGTTTCATGGCCTTGTCGACAGGCGATACCTCGCGGATCTCGAAGTGGCCTTGCTCGTCGGTGCGCACCCGGTGTTCGAACCACCACCACCCGGTCAAATTGCGGCCGCCACCGTTGCCAGAGATGATCGTTGTCTTACCTCGCAGCCACAGGTCGGCGACCGGTTTGCCTTCTGCGTCGACGACGTGGCCCGATGCGATCACCGGCTCGTCTTGCAGTTGCACGTCGGCGAGTTGCTGCTTGCCTGGCTGCAACTCACCGACGGGGATGCGTGCGGCCCCCCGGGAGTCGGTGCCCTCACTTTGACTGCGCCGCACCACGTAGATGCTCTCCGGCCGCAGCTCCTGCAAGAGAATGACGAGTTGGCCATCGGCGTCGGTCTTGTAGTTGGAATGTGTGTGGCGATCTGCTGAGTAGAGCACCACGCCAAGTTCTTCGTTGGCGACTGGCTGTCCCTGTTGATCGGTGACGCGAATGCTGACGATTGGTGGGCCGGTGTGGCTGCGACCCTCGACGATGATGAGTTCGTGTTCTCGTGTCGGGCCTTTGGCTTCAAACTTGAGTGCCTCGGAAATGCCCTCGATGTAGGCCGAGATTTCGATGTCGAGACCGAGCGCGACATACGTAAACATGGCGCCATCCGGGTCGAGTTGGCTAGGCCACATGGTGGTCATGCGCCGAACGACTCTCGTGTTTGCAATCGCTGTGGGCGTGAGCTCCCAGTTGAGCAGCGCGCGCTTCAGTACCTCGGATGGGCGCTCGTCCTCGCCGTAGAAAATGAAGCGAACCTGGCCACATGGCGGCAGCTGCAGTTGCAGTGGTGTGTCCGGAATGGCGTCGGCTTGAAACGCCACTTCGATACGGTCGTCGGATGCGATCAGCGCTGCCACGATCAGGTCGTTGCCGCCGAGGCGATCCGAGACCTCCAGCGTGCAGCTGCCTGAGGCGTCCGTCTTGCCCTTGATCTGAGCGTGAAAATGCCGGCCCTGCATGCCTAGCCCGAGCTCGACTCCGCGCGCTGGTTTGCCGTCCGCAGTGCGAACTTGCACCGTGACGAACCGAGGGGCAAACAACTCGAGTGGGCCCTTCATGCGCGCGTTCCATTGCGCCTCCATCTTTCCCGAGATCACGATTGCGAACGTGTCGTCCCCGGCAGGAATACTGGCGTTGCCGTCGGCATCGGTTTGGTAGCGCGTGCCCATCATCGCTGCCATCAACAAGCGGCTCTGCTTCTGTTCGATCTCTTTCGCGATCATCGCGGTTTGCAGCTCTTGGGCCCGCTTTTGGAAGGCTTCGTCCCGCACATTCGTGATCACCAGCACATCCGCGTTCGCGACCGGCAGTCTGCTCACGCCATCGATAACCTTGATGAGATTGCCGTCCTTGACGGCTGCCGCGATCGGCATCGCCGCAATCGTTGCGTACAGGTCGTCCGGTAGTTGCACCGGCTTGGGCTCTTGCGCGAACCCGCGTTCGGTAAGCAGGCCGTTCGTGATCAAGACAAGCAGTAACCAATACTTCGACATTGTAGGTGCTCTCCAAGCTCCGGTGTGCGGCGTGAGCGCCATCGCTCGCGTCGCACTTCGCGGCGCGAATACGGTAGCATGGCTGTCGATGCCAACCACGAGCCGCGCGGCCTATTTGGCTGCTAGCCAACGCCGCGTGCCGAGAAGCAACAGTGTCTCCATGGGGGATGCGACTGTTTGCGGTGTTGTTGCAGAGGCTGTTCCGGCCGTACGGTGTTTTCCGTCATCAAGAGAAGGTAGGACCAAGCTGTGCGTATGTTGATGTTGTTGGCTGTGCTCGCGCTTCTCAGTGGGGGCGCCTACCTGTGGTTGCAGGGTGACGATCCGCTACCGGCGCCGACCGATGTTGGCGCCAACTCCGACGACGCGTCGCGTGTTGCTGGCGCCGGTGCCCGCGGCGATGCGGCGGCCCCGCCCTCGGCAACAGCCGGGGATGTGCAGCGCGATCACGTGCCGGCGAAAGATGGCCTGGCAGGTCGCTTGCTACAAGGTGGCGAAGCGCTCGCTGGGGTGACGGTGATCGCGTGCCAGGGCAGTGTCAGCAAGGCCGAAGAACTGCACCGTGCCGTGACCGATGCCCATGGCGTGTTCCACGTTCGCAATGTTGGGCGCCGTTTCTGGTTGGCGGCCGATGGCGAACGTGTGCCGCATCATTGGCATTCGCAATGGATCGAGCCGGCTGACGACGTTGGCGATATCTCGGTGGTCGCTCCGGGCTCGATTGCCGGAGTCGTTCGCGACGAGGCCGGAAGCCCGATTGCTGGCGCGAAGTTGACGCGGGTGATTTCGAGCTATCAGCGAGTGAGTTTTGGGCAAGTGAGCCTTGGGTCGCCGGTGCAGTTGACGACGACCAGCGACGAACGCGGCCAGTTTCGCTTCGAGCGCGTTGCCAAGGGCCAAGGTCAGCTGCGTTGTCAGGCGACGGGCTATCAACTGGAGCCCGATCATGAAGTCGAAATCGATGTCGGCGAAGACGTGGTAACCGAGATCGTGCTGCGAGCCGGCATGACCTTGCGCGGCTTGGTCATGGATCACGTTGGCCACCCATTGCAGGGAGCGACGGTCACTACCGAAGACGCGCAGGAGACTGTGACCGACGCGCTCGGGCAGTTCACGATCGAAGATTTTCGCCGCTATGCCCAGATCGATATTCGCGCCGAAGGTCACCTGCCGCACCAGATCGAGTGGCTCTTCAACACGCGTGAGCTGCAGCGGGTGAAGTTGGAGCGTGCCGCGACGCTGCGCGGCGTAGTGAGTGGAGCGAACGGTCAGCCGGGAACGGTCTACGTCGAACCTGCGGATACCCAGCGACCGGGCGCTAGCCGTTCGGTGTGCTACGAAGTGACCTACGAAACGCACGACATCGTGCGCGACGGCCGCTTTGTGTTGCCCGGCTTTGCGTTGGCCGACTTCGACGTGACCGTGCGCATTCCTGGAGTTGGGGTCTGCGGGCCGATGCGTGTCGAACTTCGCGGCGACCGCAAGTTCGAGTTTGTGATCGTGCCGCAACGCGACGTGGTGGTGTCGCTTCGCAATGCCGACGGCGAGCCGATTGTTGATGCCGAGTTGGTTCGCGATGACGGCATCGTCAGTTACCCACAGCGCTATGGCGTGACTGGCAAAGCACTCGTGCAGCTTTGCCGCGGCAGCTACAACAAGCGCAAGCCCGTGCCCGTTGCGAGTGGCACGATCGAATTGGGCGTGCCGGTAGGGGAGGGTGTCGCGTTCTATGTCGAGGCGCCGGGATATCTACGCGCGGCAGCTGCGGCGTCAGCGGCTGCGCTGCCCGAGCGCATGGATGTCGTGATGGCGCGCGCTGGCAGCGTGCGCGGTATTGTGCATGGCGGTATGCGCCAAGCGTATGGTGCGCGCGTCTCGATTACCGCATTGGATGCGCACGGCGAAGAGATCGTCAGAGCGAAGCCCGACGGCAGTGGATCGGTTCGCAGTGAGGTTGCGTGGGCGTCGGTCCAGCGAGATGGCGGGTTCGCCATCGGAAAGATTGCACCTGGTAGCTATCGCGCGCAGGTCGCGCGCGGCAACACCAAGTCGGTTGCTCTGGAATCGACGGGGATTTCGTTGATCGATGAGGGGCACGATGCTCGCGCGACCACCGACTTTGTTGTGCAGGCTGGCCACGAAACGAACCTCGAACTGACGGAGCCTCTGTTGGGGCGACTGATCGGGCGCGTGTTGTTGCGCGGTAGTCCGGTTGCGGGGGCGATGATTGTGGCGACGCGGGCGGCGGAGAAAGAAGAGACTGCGCCTGAGCAGGTGCGCTTCGGGAGCTTCTTGAGTCGCGACGATTGGGATAACGAGCTGGTGCTCGGCGATGTCGCTGGGCAACGCAGCGGCAAGGATGGCGCGTTCGAGTTCTTGTATCGCGATGCCGGGCCGGTCGAAGTGCGCGTGAGACACGTCGATGGCTTGGTTACCTCGAGTCCGTTCGTCGTCAACTTGCCAGCGCCGGGCCGCGATGTCGTTCGTGACTTCGAACTCCCCGCTGGCGAGATCCGCGGCCGCTATGACTTCGAGTCCCTCGATAAGCAGCAGCGCAAGACGTTCACGGTGACGCTGTTTCCAGCCAACAAGACGTTGCACGATCCGTTCTTCCACTCGCATCACGGCGGCTCGTTGGCATGGGGTTGTCCGAAGGTCGAGAAGTCGCCCGATGGCAGCTTCCGGTTTGGCTACCTGCGGCCGGGCCAGTGGTTGGCCCGCGCGTACCACAGTGGCGATGTGCTGTTGTGGCAAAAGCTGCTCGACGTGCACAACGACGTGGTCGATGTCGGCGACCTGCCGGTGATCGCGCCGGTCGCAGCAGACGTGAAGTGGAGCTTTGCGGAAAGCAATCCTGGCAGGGTGCGCGGCGTGTGGTTGCGGGATCCACAGGCCGCAGCTCCGATCTGGGCGGGCACGTTCGCTGCGGTTAGTGATTCTGCAGCCAGTGGCTCTACAGCCAGTGGCTCCGCAGATGCTGACCCCGCTGGTCGTGGCTCCGCGGTGGCGGGACATGCGATCTGCAAGGTTATCCCCGGCAAGTACCTGATTACCGCGTTCGGTGGGCCTCCGGCCGAGGCGGCCGACGAAGTTCTCTACGACAACTTCAGGATCGGTTTGACCGGTGAGGAGTTGTGCAAACCCGTGCCCATCGAGATTCGCTCCGACGGCAGCGTTCTCCCCAATCCGGTGCGGTTCTCCCCATTGCCGCGATCTGCCGCGCCGACAGATCACAAGTGATCCACGAATGCAGCAGGGCAGTGCTTCAACAAGTCGTGCACCGCTGCTATGGTCTCGTCGAACGTCTCTTGAGGAACGGTCAAATGGTCAATTGGTCCCTTATTACGTCGCCGCGCTCCTTGGTCGGTTGTGCTGTGACGCTCGGTCTTCTGTTGCTGTCTGGTTGCCGGACAGTGAATCCCGTGCAAGTCGATGCAAGCTTCGTGGCTACGCCCGAGTTTGCCGTCAATTGCCCGACGGTTCTCGGTGTGCTTCCCGTCGAGGATGGCACCGAATCCGGTTCTGCGGGCCGCCACCTGACGTTCTTTCGTCAGGAGGTCAATCGCCGGCTGATCGATCGCGGCTACTCGTCGACGACCGAGAACTGGGTGGATGCATCGCAAATCGGTGCCGCGCCGGCTGGCGAGTCGATCTTGACTCCGGCTCGTCTGGCGACGTTCGCGAAGATGGGCCGTGACGATGGCGTGCTGGCGATCCGCATCGAGAAGTGGGACGAAGGGGCGCTGATGGCGACCCGTCGGGTTCGCTTCCAGATCGGCGCCGCGATGGTTGCCAGCGATGGCACCCAGTTGTGGAGTGGCTCGATTCAGGGCAGCGTCAAGGCTGGCGGAGTCGGGGCATCGCCGCTGGGGCGCGACGCTTCGGCCCGCAGTTGCGCGGAGCTGGCGGTCCAAGAACTGCTGCTTCGCCTGCCGAACCGGATCGTCCAGTAGTCGAGGTCCCGCGCTCGCCGCGGCGTGCGGTGCCGGCCTGAGCCGAGGCGAGCGGGCGATGAGCGGTTCGACTAGCCCATGCCATCGCACGATGGCTCCAGCGGCCTGGGCACCGGTCCATATGGAGACATGTCCTTGGGCGGGCGGGGCAGGTTGTCGATACTGGGATATGTCCGTTGGTCAATTTCCCGCCTCTGCTGCCGATTCGCTCGTCCAGGGTTACTGCGATGAGTTGCTCATGTTGGCCACTTCGTTGGCCGAGACTCTGACGCAGGTCCGCTCTCGCAGCATCAACATTGCTGCTAGTCAGGCAGGGCTGGGCAGCGCTCTGGAAGGCATGGCGAGCCTCACCGCAATCATCAACGAGGTGCAGCAAGGGGAGCCGACTGCTGCAGCGAAACCCGCGAAAGCTGATGAGCCTGAGCCTTTCGGGTCTGTTGCTCGAACTGGCAATGAGATCGCCTGGGAGACTCCGGCCAGCGCGCCTAAACCCATGGCGGAAGACGTGCCCGGTGATCTCGACTTCCCCGAGTCCATGTCCGAAGAGTTCCCCGAGCTGAAGTCCGTTGGGTCGAACTCTGCGGAGCCGAAGTTTACTGGGTCTGAGTTTTCCGAGTCTGAGTTCTCTGAGTCCGAGTTCACGGAATCCAAGTTCGCGGAACCCGAATCCGAGTTCGATGACGTCGACGCGGAGTTCCTCGAGGCCTACTCCTTTCTGTCCGATCCGGGGCTGTCGGGCCCGCCGAGGGATTCCCAGCCAGAGGAAGAAGAGCCGGTCGACCCCAATGCTCCGGTGCATTTTGACAAGCGGCCCTCCGCGGGGTTGGCGCGAGCGCTGAACTCGTTGTCGCCGCTGGAAGCCACGTCGGTCGCGAAGAAGCCACTTGGGAAGGGGGAAGAAGCCTCGGGCGAGGAGGTTGCCACCGGAACTCGGGTGAACCCAAGCCTGAAGGGCACCAGCGCCACGATTCCGCTGCGCTCGGTGTTCCAGTTCATCGAACGCGTGCGCAAGAGCGGGGTCATGCGCGTCGATCTTGACGATGAGGTTTTGACCTTCGAGTTTGAGGCTGGTTTGGTGCTCGCCTGTCGAACGAGCAACCAGGGCAAGGGCGATCGTCTCGGCGACCTGCTTGCAGACGTCGAGGATGCCCGGGAATTGAGGGCGTTGCTGACGCAGGGCGAGACGATGAACAACCTGCAGATCGGAGAGTTGGTCGTGCGTTCGGGTTTGGTAACCAACGGGCAGGTAATGAACGCCTTGGAGACCCAGGTTCACGGCCGCTTTCGACGAGCCTGCGACGCACAGTTGGCGTGCTACGAGTTCATTGAAGGCACGATCGCGGCCGGCGATGGCCGGATTCGGATCGCGCCCATGGAGCTGACGTTCGAAAGTCGCCGCTGATCGGGGTCGCCGCGACCCTGGCTTCGTCGCGTCGGCGGGCCACAGATTTCATCCGGATTGGCGCGGATCCTGCCGATAGGCCCCTTGCGACCGCCCTCATCGGCTCGTGAATCCGAGCATACCGGATAAAGATTCCCCAGGACCTCGTGGGAATCGCCCACCGCGCTTGCGGTCGGGGTAGGGGCCTCGCTATCCTGTCGGCCCAAATGGACCACTGAGGTCCGTTGATTTTGCCTTGCCGGGTCCGCCGGCTTGGCCGACCACGCAACTGGAAGCCCTGTTTCTGGTGCGTTGGTTCTGGAAACCTTACTGAGGACACAGGGATGACTATCAAGAGCGACCTAAAGAAGCAGATTATCACCGATAGCCGCCGCCACGAAACGGACAGCGGCTCGGCTGAAGTGCAAATGGCCGTGCTCACGGCTCAGATCAAAGAACTGACCGAGCACATGCAACGCCACCCGAAGGACTACCACAGCCGTCATGGACTGCTGGCCAAGGTCAACCGGCGTAACAAGCTCAGCACGTATCTGCGTCGCACCGACATCAAGAAGCACGCGGAAGTCCTCGCCAAGCTCGGCCTGCGTCGATAAGCAGACGAGTCGCGGGAGCCGCCGAAACAAGGAGCACCTGCCACGAATACCCCTGAGGCGCACGAAGCACATTCGCTCCGTGCGGCCTTGCGACAACGGATGAAGAACGTCCGTAGGCGATCGCGCCCTGTCATCGAGTCTGGGTCAGAACCCCTCGAAGTATGGCGCGGTAGCTGTGTCGAACTCACCAAGCTGACGCGCAAATACAACCAGCGCAGCTTGCTCACGCGCTCGCGAGCGGAAGTTCCCTCGCAGCGCAGCGCGGCAATTTGGACGACGTAGTCCGAGCTGCCCTTTATCGCGCCGACGATCGGTCAGAAGGACCAGAGCTGGAAGCGAGTTCCCCAAGTAGGGGCATTCCGGCAAACGTTGGCGCAGACAGACAGATACCAGTCAGAGAAGAGAAACAACTCTATGGCAACCAAGAAGAGCGCCGATGGCGCCAGCGCCCCCAAGAAGGCGCGCAGTTCTGCCGCAAAGGCACCCGCAAAGAAGAAGGCCAAGAAGGCTCCGGCCAAGAAGGCAGCCAGCAAGGCTGCGCCGAAGAAGGCAGCTGCCAAGAAGGGCGGCACCGGTGCAATCGAAACGGCGGGCCCGTTCATCGTCGAGCGCAAGATCGGCGGTCGCACGCTGACTCTCGAAACCGGCCGGATGGCCAAGCTGTCCGACGGCGCCGTGCTGGCGCGCTACGGCGACACGGTTGTGTTCGCTGCGGCCAACAGCACCACCGCGCCGGACTACATGGACTTCTTCCCCTTGACGGTCGACTACCGCGAGAAGACGTCCGCCATGGGTGTCATCCCGGGCGGCTTCTTCAAGCGTGAAGGTCGTCCTTCGACGAAGGAGATCCTGACCTGCCGCATCATCGACCGCTCGATCCGGCCGATGTTCCCGGATGGCTTCCGTCGCGACGTGCAAGTGCTGTCGCAAGTCATCGCATCCGACCGCGAGAATGACGGCGACGTCATCGCGGCGATCGCGAGCTTTGCGGCACTGGCAGTCAGTTCGCTGCCACACGGCCGTTCACTCGGTTGCGTGCGCATGGGCTACATCAACGACAAGATCGTGATCAACCCGGTTTGGTCCGAGCTGCAAAGCGAAGAGAACAAGCTCAACCTGACCGTCTGTGGCCACTCCGACGCCGTCGTGATGGTGGAAGCCGGCGCGAAGGAAGTGAAGGAAGAGGTCGTCCTCAAGGCCCTTGGCGAAGCGCACAAGGTCATCAAGGTCATCGTCGAGATGATCGAAGAACTGACCGCGTTGGCCGGCAAGCCGAAGATGGAGTTCGAAGCTCCGGTTCGCGACGAGAAGCTGATCGCCAAGATCGAAAAGGCGTGCGGCAAGGACCTGCGCAAGGCGCCGACGACACTCGGCCCGAAGGCCGTGCGCGGTGCCGCCATCAAGGCCGCCAAGAAGGCCGCCAAAGCCGAGTTCCCAGCGCCGAAGGGTGCCGACGAAGTCGAGGCCAAGGCTTGGGACAAGAAGGTCGGCGAGATCATCGGCGACATCGTCAAGCTTGGCGAGCGCGAGTCGATCCTCAACGGCGTGCGCGCCGATGGCCGCGATTCGGAAACGATTCGCCCGATCACGATCGAAGTTGGCGTGCTACCACGCGTGCACGGCTCGGTGCTGTTCACTCGCGGTGAGACGCAGGCGCTCGGTGTGGTCACCCTCGGTAGCACCGATGACCAACAGATCATCGATGGCCTGATGCCGGAGCCGCGCAAGCGCTTCCTGCTGCACTACGCGTTCCCTCCGTTCTCCGTCGGTGAGACCAAGCGCATGCTCGCGCCCGGTCGCCGCGAGATTGGTCACGGCGCGTTGGCCGAGCGTGGTCTCGAGTCGCTGCTGCCGGACGTTGCGGACTTCCCGTACACGATCCGCATCAACAGTGAGATCATGGAGTCGAACGGCTCTTCGTCGATGGCGACCGCATGTGCGGGCACGCTCGCGATGATGGACGCCGGTGTCCCGATCAAGCAGCCGGTCGCCGGTATCGCGATGGGCCTTGTCATGGAAGGCAAGGACTACACGATCCTGTCCGACATCCTCG
>CAXBFC010000062.1:0-24218 GCA_963974725.1 uncultured bacterium
CTCTCGAGCACTCGGAGCTGAGCAAGCTTGAGCAGGTGCACAAGCACCTCGTGGCGTTCTTCAGCTCCCTCGCCATCAAGTCCAAACGCGAATCCATCTCTACTCCTAAATAGGAATCTCATGCTCGCTATCATGTTTGCCGCAGCGCTCCCGGCACCTCAACTCCCGCCGCCGACCACCAGTGCCCTGATGGACCTGCCGATCACCGTCATCAGTGGCCAGGTTGGCGCCGAATTGATGTACTCGGAAGCGGATCAGCCCGCTGGCCCGGTGTCTGCGTTCGACGATCGATTCAGCATTGCCGACATCGTCACGTTGCCGCCCGGATTCACCATCAACAGCTTCTCTCGTGGCACGGGCGCGCTCTTCAGCGTGTTGGAGAACGGCGACGTTTCTCCGGCGGTGCCGGGCGAAGGCTGGTCGTTCATGCTGTTCTCGGTGTCTGGATCGGGCTGGGATCCCAGCTCGCCATACGCCGCCGAGAGCAGTTTGGATGGCGACATCTTTAGCGTCATCGATCAGGGCAGTTTGGTGTTCTTCCCCGATGATCAAATTGGTCCCGTGCACAAGGTGCGCGATGGCGGCAGCATCGGCGTGTCCAAGTTGAGTGGCCTCGATAGCTACATCTCGGGCTACGCGGGCGGTGAGGACTACACGGACGAGGCGGATGCAGAGCTGGGCGAATCGGGTGTCCCGCGCTTCTACTTCACGGTTCGCACGGGTAGCCAGTCCGGCTACAGCCAGATTCCGAACCTGTGGGTCGGCGGCAGGGAGGAGCAGAAGAGGCCTTCAACGGTCTTTGTGGTCAGCTATGACGTCGCCACCGGTGAGTGGTCCGACAATCCGTCGGTGGCCTGGTATGCAGACGAGTTGGATATCGGCGAGTGGCGTGAGATCACCGCGTTGTCGGTGATGGATCCACAGTTCCAGGGCGCCGACCAAGCGAATGGAATCGAGCTTCTCTACTGCACCGATGGACCCACCGTGCCCGAGAAGATCATGGTCATGGGCCAGTGGATTGACACGACTTCGGGACCCTCGGGCCCAGTGGTAAGAGCCTGCAGTCCACTATTTGACGGCAACGGTGGCTACTTCGCGGACACGAAGCTCGGCATCAATGGCCCGCAACAACGCATCGTGGCGACGTGTGACGAAGACCCGGGCGATGACGGTGGTTCTTCGTGGCACCAAAGCCTGCGTTGGCAACGGACCGCATTGGTCACGGATGAAAGCAGCGCCAACCCGGAGCTGGTCTTCTCATTCCATCAGCTGCGCATGCCCGCCAATTCGGCGTGTGCCTACTACCGGGCCACTCTGCAGGGGCATGTCGGCAACAACGATGTGACGGCGGTGCTGAGTAGCCAGTGGCCCACCAACAAGCCGATTGCGACCGTGACCCGCAACAATCAGAACGGAGTCGACAAGCAATCGCGGACCGTGCTGATCAAATTGAGTGGAGCTCTGACCGAGCAGAAGATGCGTTGGTACGTGACAAATAGCGCGGGCTATCTGCTGGGCCGGACCTGCGAGTTCTCGATCTTCACTCGCTAGCCAAGCTTGGGCTGATCCCTTGGCTGTTGGTGCCTCGGGCCTGAAGCGCGCCAACACTCAAGGGACCAGTTCCCCGCCACCTTCCGGTCGTAGGCCGCTACTCGTCGCTCTTCTTGGCCGCGACCTTCTTGGCGACTTTCTTGGCAGCCTTCTTGCTGGCCTTCTTTGCGGGGGCCTTCTTGGCAGCTTTTTTGGCGGTCTTCTTCTTGGCGGCCTTCTTCTTCTTTTTCTTCTTCTTGGCCGGGCCCTTGGCGGCGCGGGCTTCGATCAACTCGAGGGCGCGGGCCAGCGACAGTTCGTTGGCGTCTTCGCCCTTGGGTACCGACGCGTTGATCGTGCCGTCGGTGACGTACGGGCCAAAGCGGCCTTCGTGGAGCTTGATGGGCTCCTTCGAGTCCGGGTGCTCGCCGAGCTCCTTGAGGATCTTCGGGGCCGAGCGGCCGCGCTGCTTGGGTAGCGCGTAGAGCTTCAGCGCCTCTTCCATCGTGAACGTCAGGGGCGAGCCGCCATCGGGGATGCTGCGCGTGTCCTTGCCCCACTTGAGGTAGGGGCCGTAGCGACCGTTGGCTGCCAGCAGTGGTAGTTCGTCCGGCTCTTCGGCGAGCGGTGGCTTGCCGACACCGACGGTGCGCGGCAGCGACAGCACCGCGAGGCCGTCGGCGAGGGTTACCGTTTCGACTTCCATGCCGGCCAGCAACGAGGCCATTTTGGGCATGTCCTCTTTCTTGGTCTTCTTGCCCTTGACCTGCTCGGGCGTCTCGCCGAGTTGGATGTAGGGGCCGAAGCGGCCGACCTTGAGGTAGACCTTCATGCCCGTTTCCGGGTCTTCGCCGAGAACTTTCGGACCCTCGGCACCCTTGGCGATCAGCTCGAGCGCGACGGCGAGCGTCATCTCGTCGGGAGGGGTTTCGTCCGGCACCGGCGCCGTGTGCTCACCGCACGACAAGAACGGACCGTAGCGGCCGACGCGCACTTCGACGAGTTCGCCGGCATCGTTGTTGCCGAGCGGGATCGAGCAGATCTTGCGCGGGTCGATGTCGTCCTGAACGTTGGTGATCTGGTCCTGCAGGCCGGGCGAACCATTGCCGAGGAAGAACTGCTTCAGGTAGTCGGTGCGCTTGGCGCGACCGTTACTGATTTCATCGAGGTCGTTCTCCATCTGCGCGGTGAACGTGTAGTCGACGAGCCAACCGAGATACTGCGCGAGCAGATCGACGACGGCGAATGCGGTGAAGGTCGGCACCAAGGCCGAGCCCTTCTTCCAGCAGTAGTTGCGGCGCACGATCGTCTCGATGATTGACGCGTAGGTCGACGGACGGCCGATGCCGCGCGCTTCGAGTTCCTTGATCAAGCCAGCTTCGGTGATCCGCCCCGGTGGTTGGGTCGTGTGGCCCGAGGCCTGCAGTTCTTGGGCGTCGGCGGTTTCACCTTCCTTCAGGTTGGGCAGCACGCGTTCCGCATCGGCCTTGGCCGCTTCGGCGTCGGTGTCGTCGAGGTCTTCGACGTAGGCCAAGCGGTAACCAGCGAAGTCGACCGTGCGGCCGGTCGCCGTGAAGCGCGCGTCGCCGTGGTTCTTGGTCGCCATGATCAACGTCATGGTGGTGCGCTGGCCGGTGGCATCCTTCATCTGGCTCGCAACCGTGCGGCGCCAGATCAGCTCGTAGAGCTTGCGCTCATCCACGCCCATGTCGGCCGACAAGTCGTTGGGATGCGTGAACGCTTCGCCCGCGGGTCGAATCGCTTCGTGTGCTTCCTGTGCGTTCTTGACCTTGGTCGCGTAGGTGCGCGGCTCAGCCGGCATGTATTCGGGGCCGAACTCCTTGCCGATCAGCGAACGTGCGGCCTCGACTGCTTGCGAACTCAACGTCGTTGAGTCCGTTCTCATGTAGGTGATGAAACCGTTTTCGTAGAGGCGCTGGGCGGCGCGCATCGTGCGCTGCGCGGCAAAGCGCAGTTTGCGCGCGGCCTCTTGCTGCAGCGTCGACGTCGTGAACGGTGGTTGTGGCCGTTCGGTGTACGGCTTCTGGTCGACCTTGGTGACGTTGGCGGCTTGGCCCTTGAGCTCTGCAGCCAACGCCGTCGTGGTCGCTTCATCCAGCGCGGCGACTTCGCCACCGCCGGGCAGCTTGCCGCCGTCCTTCAGTTGGCCCGTTTCTTGGTCGAAGTCGCGACCAGACGCGACGCGCTTGCCGTCGACGGTGTGCAGGTTGGCCGGGAATGGAATGACTTCCTTGCCGCCGGCGAACGTGGCCTCCAGGCTCCAGTAGTCGGCCGGCACGAAGCGCATGCGTTCGCGTTCGCGCTCGACGATGACGCGCACCGCGACACTCTGCACGCGGCCGGCGCTGAGCTTCGGCTTGACCTTCTTCCAGAGAAGCGGCGACACCGTGTAGCCGTAAAGGCGGTCGACCAGGCGGCGCGTCTCCTGCGCTTCGACCAGGTCCATGTCGATCTCGCGCGGCGACTCGAGCGCATGCAAGATCGCGGTCTTGGTGATCTCGTGGAAGACCAGGCGCTTGGTCGGGCACTTCGGCTTCAGCTCTTCGAGCAGATGCCAGGAAATGGACTCTCCTTCACGGTCTTCATCGGTCGCGAGGTACAGGCAGGACGCGTCCTTGACCATCGCCCGGAGCTTCTTGAGGTGCTCCTTCTTCTCCGCAGGCACGACGTAGAGGGCTTTGAAGTCCTCTTCGACGTTGATGCCGAGCTTGGCCCATTTCTCGCCCTTGAGCTTGGCGGGAACCTCACTGGCCGTGCTTGGAAGGTCACGGATGTGACCTATGCTCGCTTCAATGCGGTAGTTAGAGCCGAGATACTTGCCGATCGTGCGCGCCTTGGCGGGCGACTCGACAATCACAACGGGGGTTCCTTCTTGCTTTTTGGCCATGCGCTTGCGGTGGGACCGAGGGGCCTTGTTAGGGCCGGCAGGGAACAACTGTCAAGGATATCGGGGTAAGGATCGGTCCTGCGGGGGTCGGATCTGGACCTCAGTTGCCCGTGCCAGCGCCGATTGCTGCGCCGCATTGTGCGTGAGCTTGCCGAATAGACAAGGGCGCCAGATTCCCGGCTAGCTGGCTATGCGGGCCGGTTGTGGCCGGTTCGCGCCGATCGCCGGGTGGCTGGGTGAGGTGGTCCGAGGGCGAGGCGGCGGGGCACCTCGCAATCAGCTTTGCGGTTAGCGTTCTTTCTCGGCCAGCATCCGCTTCTCGCTCGGGCCGGTCGGCCCGCGCGTGGCAATTGGCCAACTTGGCAGACGTTCGGTTGCAGCGATCGGCGCGCCGGCCGCCGCAGTTCATGGCGCAACGCCATGCGCTCCGTCAATCGCCGCGGTGAGTCGTGTCCTTGCGCACGCCCGCCTTGCCGCTGCCCGCTTTGCCGCTGCCCGTCTTGCCGCCTTGGTTCACGTTGCCTGCGTCCTCTTCGCTTGCATGCCCTTTGCTTGCGTCCATCGTGGCGACGATCAAGACCACCAGGAGCATTCCGATCAGCACGCTGAGAACTGTGCCGCCGTGTTGGTCGAGGATGTCTTGCAGCCAATTCACGGCTACATGTTAGTACCCGGCGGGCTGCTGGCGTAGGCAATTCAAACTGCGATTGCGCGATGGCACGCAGCGGACCGTGAGACCACGCTGAGTGGCCCCTTCGCGCGCCCTTTCGGGCGCTAGATGGCGCGCGAAGGGCGTGGCTGCGAAAGGGCTTCTCAGGTGTCCGCGCCGATCAGAGCGCGCCGACGACGCCGTTGATCGCGTTCGTGCTGTTGATCGTCGTGATCGCCGAACCGGTGAAGTCCAACGAGACCATCTGCAGGTTGAGGGCGAAGTTGGCAAAGATCGGGTTGGCCGGGATCGAGAACGTGTAGCTGGCCTGACCAGCCGCCGGCACGATGAGCTGAAGTGCGTCGGTGGTCACGAGCAAGTCACAACCGGGGCCGCCGGCCGGCAGGATGTTGCTGATCGGCAGCGACAGCGTGCCAAGGCCGAGCACGGTGAGGCCGAGCGAGCCGGTTCCGAAACCCGTGCCGGTGACGTTCCAATCGCGACCGGTCCACGGATCGGAGTCCGCGGTGAGCGCCATGCCGGCGCAGCCCGCACCGGTGGGGGTCGAGGTGGCGATCACGTCGGACTGGTACTCATAGGTCAGCAGGGGCGTGCCGTTGCCTTGACCACTGACCTTGAAGGTCTTGCCGAGTGCCGGCACGTACGCCAGGAAGAAGCGGCTGTAGTAGCCGAGCCCTGTTCGCATCACCCAGTCGTTGGTCAGGCTGTCGAACTCGGCAACGCCATTGAATTGGCCCGTTGTGCCGTTGCCTGCCGGCAGCACGATGCGTTGGCGCAGTTGGTCGTAGGTTGCGTCGTTGGCGACCACGCCTTGCGGAAGTGTCGCGGTGACGATCTGCGTCCAATCCGAGCCGTCCCAAGTGAACGTGTCCGTGCGCCACTTGGTCGGCGCGGGCAGCGATGCCTCTTGGCCGCCGAACAGCAGTACGTCGCCGACGTCGGGCCGCGTCACGAGGTGGTGCTGGCGACGCGTCGACGGCACGACCGCTGTCGACATGGGAACCCAAGTCGTGCCACCGAGGAACAGCCACGTGTCGTTGAGGTGGGCGCCGGAGCTGTCGAGGCCGCCGAACATCACCAGTCCAGTGGTCGTTGGGTCGTAGCTCATCGCCGTGAAGCGACGTGCCGTTGGCCCGCTAAGCGGCGTGATGTCGGTCCAGGCGTTGGTGCCCGGATCCCATTCCCAGGTATCGGCCAGCACGGTGCCGCCCGCGTCTTGCCCGCCAAATACGACCAGCTTGTTGCGAGCGAAGTCCCAGGTGACGCCGGCTTGATGGCGCGCGGCGGGCGAACCCACGGCGCCGTCGGCAGTCATCTGCGTCCACGTGGCACCGTCGAATTGCCAGAGGTCATTCACGCGCGAGCCACCTGAGTTGCCGGTCGTGCCGCCGAACACATACATGTAGTTGTTGTCTGCTGCGCCGGGGTTCTCGCGGCGAAGGGGCGGCTCCGTGCCACCGGTCGGGAACTGCAACCAGTTGGGACCAGGGGCTTGCGCGATGGCGGTGGCGCAAAGAAGGGGGAGAAGAGTGGTGGGAAGCAGGAGTCGCATAAATCAAACCTGGGATAGTGGGGCAGTTGCGCCTCTTGGCGCAGTGCATTCACGATAGCTGAATCCGCGTGGCCCCGGCAGTTTCTGCAGAAGTTGTTCCGTTACAGGTGAGCCGCAACTGTATTCGCTTCTGCGAGTTGCTGGCCGGCGACGAGCGTGTTGACCCAGGTGCTGGGCCACGGTGCGACTCGTCGGCGCGAATCAACGGCAGAGGCTCGCCGTTCTCGCTAGCGATCCTGTCTTGCCGGCGTCTGCGGGCGTCATCACGAAACCGCGATCTCGATCGTGGTGAGTAACTCGCTCGCTGTATTTGGCAGCTGACCCACTGCGAGTGCACGATCGTGTCAAGCCGCGCCGCGTTGTCAGGCGCGGTCAGATTGCGCGCCTAAACCAGGTTGCTTGAGCTCGCAGCAGCCTTCGGCGAGAACGCGACCAACTCAGTGTGGAGTGTGCAGCCGGGGGTCGAGATGTTGAGGGGACCGCAGTTCTGCGCGGGCAACACGCTGGCAGTGACGCTGGCAGTGATCAGTGCGGCTGCAACATGCTGAGCCTGTGGCAGGCGTTGCATGCATCGCGCCTTGGCATCAAGGGTTTTAGGCGATGGAGCGAGTGGCTATCGGATCGATCGCCCAGTGGGGCATCGCGTCCGCTCGATTGCCGAACAAGAGACGGCCGACGTTGTTTATCGTCTTCGTGTCGCGATGCCGGGGTGAAGCTCCGAACAAAGGCAATGGCGTGAGCTGTGTCGCGATGGGGCGTGCCTCGTGAGTAATATTCTCGTCGGGCAAGTCTGATTCGTAATAGCTCCTGCGGCGTAATCCAGGTCGGATGCCCGTGAGGTTTTCCCGGAACACGTTGTCGATGATGGTGACTATGTCGGTGTCATGATGGCGTTGCGCGCCACGCTGGAACTTCGAGAAGTCAGGCCGAGTTTGCGACCAGCAAGGTGTGATGTTGCGTTGCTTTGGGTTGCTTTCGCGTGTCGAAGATGCCGCCGTTACCGGGTGTTGCGGTGTGAACAGTTGCTTGCGGCGCCTTTGATTGCTCGGGGCTGGATACGTCGCCGCGTGGTCAACTCGAGGGGCTTGATGCACGTGAGGTGCTCAGCTTGTTCGCGCCGGTTGGGACGTAGTTAGGAGGGGTCGAACGCGCTTCCGTTCTTGCGCATTGCATGTGCTGCCGAGCCGTGACGGTGAGGAGTAACGCCGTGGCCATTGCGTGCGGCGGCTTGCGTGTTGCCCGGAAGCATCTACCATTGCCCGGGCCTGACGCCCAAGGTTGGCGTCAACTCGTTTCAACTCCCCATCCTCTCACGAGGCATCATATGCAACTCAAGTTTGTCACAGCCGTTCTGCTCGGTGCAGCTTCGCTTTCCGCGCAGTGCAACACGCAAGGCGCCGAAATCCGCACGTTTGACCCATGGGCGGTCAGCTTCTACTACGCCGCCGCGAACGGCGAGACCCTGAACCAGTACGTCGACATGACTGTCGAGGCGCCGGTCACGGTCAACCAGATGTTCTCGACCAGCTATGACCAGGCCGCTGGTTGGACTGGCACGCCGCCAACCGGCACGACGCCCCCAGACCAAGTTGGCAATGTTGCCGAAGTCCGCATCTACACGATCGCGGGTAGCCACCAGGGCAACGAGACGACGCCCGCATCGTGGACGCACGTCGCCACCGCCGAGATGACCATCGTTGCTTGGAATGGCGATTGCGTGATCCAGAACTTCAAGGACCCGGTCACCAGTGCTCCGGCGCCGTTCACGCTGCCAGCCGGTAGCTACGGCCTGTGCGTTGAGTACATCCCGACCTCCTGGGCCGGAACCGCTGCTCTGCCGCAGACCAACGTCCCGTTGCTCAACCCGGGCTCGCTGTCGGTCATCGGCTTCGATCCGGTTGCCAACTGGCCGGTCGTCCTGCAAAAGGACCAGTTCATCGAGCTGAGCGCTGGTGGCATCCAGACCCAAGGCTGGCAGGTCGTCGACGCTGCAGGCGTCCTCGGTCCGTTCGCCACGCCCAACAACCCGTTCACCGACGTGCCGAACCTCGCGTTCGACTACACGCCGGATCCGACCTCGGGTCGCTCCGAGTCGGTCGGCGATGGTTGCTACAACCTGCCGTTCATGATCTACGAGCAGATCGCGGAAAACACGACCCCGATCGACCTGAACAACCAGACCTACACGGCGATCCTGACCCCGTCGGCGAACGGTGGCTTCTACACGATCACTAACGGTGGCATCCCGTACATCGCGCCGCCAGCGGGCGCGACCAACCTGACGATGGGCGGCACCGCCGCTGCTCCGGTTGCGAACTCGTCGGGTAACCTTGACGATTGCACGTTCGGCTACACGATGGCCGTGCCGCTGCCGATCCCGAGTCCCGGTGGTGGTTTGATGGCGACCGAGATCGGCATCAACTCCAACGGCAAGCTCTACTTCGACACCGTTGCTCCGACCGACACGACGTTCGCCTACAACGGCGCGAACTACGGCAGCATCGCGCCATTCCGCGACTTCGCCGCCCAATGGGCGCTGTTCAACACCGACTTCGACCCGATGGCGGGTGGCGACATCTACGTGATGGAGCCGAGCCCGAACTTGGGCGGCCTGATGGTCTGGTATGACAACGTTCCGAACTGGCCGGCCGTTGCGGGTGCAACCAACAGCATGTCGATCGAGTTCACCCCGGATGGCTCGGTCTGCAACATCGCCTACGGCACGCTCGTGGCCAACGGTAGTGGCGACGCCCTCGTCGGCTTCAGCGCCGGCAACGGTGAGCCTGTCGCGACCCCGATCGACTGGTCCAGCATCCCGGCTGCTCCGGGTGCCCAAGTGTCCGGCGACGGTTCGTCCTCTCCGACGCTTGAGCTCAGTGCTCGTCCGGTTGCCAGCACGACCATCGATTTGGTCCTCGGCAACCTGCCGGCCCCGGCAGCTCCGGGTGTCCCGCGCATCGGCATCTTCGTGCTGAGCACGGTGGGCATTCCGGGCGGTCTTGACCTCGGCGTCATTGGCATGCCTGGCTGCTTGCTCTACCAGAACGCGAGCATCCTGCTGACCGGCTTCGAGAGCGCCGCCACGCCGGACGAGATTCGCTTGCCGTTCACGATGCCTGGTCCGGCCTGGGCCGGCTTCGACATCTACGCGCAAGGTGCTCCGTTGCACGCTGTGCTGCCGCCGAACGCATTGGGCATCACGGTCTCCAACGGCGTCTGCATGACGCTCGGCACGCAATAGTCCAGTCGGACTCTAGCGCCGGATCCCGCGCCTGCGGCATCCGGCACACCTCGGGGCTTCGTCGTTTGGCGAGGCCCCGAAGTATGTACTGGCTGCGTGCCAAGCCAAGCGGTGTCGTGTCCTCACGTTCCGAGGTGTGACCTATCCGTGTCGACTGCACTCTCATGGCGTGCGCGTTGACGGTTTGAACGGATGCGGCCCTCGCACAGGCGAGGCGTTGTTCGGCCAACCGGCAAGCAGTTCTATCGTTGTACGAACACGCCGCCGTTCTGTTCCGCCAGCAGACGCAGCAGCTCGGCTCCCTTGCCACTGCCGGTGAACACGCAGTTGATGCGAACCTTGGCATACTTGTTCGCCTCGCGAACCATGCGCAGCAACACGGTCGGATCCTGGATGTCCCCGACGGTTGGCTCGCCGTCGCTGAGCACAAACAGTTCGTCGATGGCAATCTCCGTGTCCTGACTGTAGCTGCGGTTGTCCATCTCGAGCGCGAACACCAAACCGGCGAACAGGTTGGTGCCGCCGGTGGCGTGCAGTTTGCTCATCAAGCCAGTCAGCGAGCGCGAGGTGTGGCGGTTGGGCCGCAGCGGTTTGGGTGTCCAGGTGGTGGCCTTGTCGGCGAACGTCATGACGTAGTAGTGCGACTGCGACGGCATCGCCTGGGTTGCGAGCGCCAGTTGCTCCTTGGCTGCGCGCAATCGGGTCCGCGCTTGGCGTGTGCGATCCCTGCCGGTTGTGGGGCCTTTGCCGGTGGGCGGCTCGATCATGCTGCCACTCGTGTCGGTCAAGAACGCGATCGAGGTGCCGGTAATGGGGATGTTGAAGAAGCTCGCCTGCGTGCCATTGGGCTTGGGCTTGCTGAGGTGTTGTGGGATGACGATGTGGTCTTGTTGTTTCGCCCAAAACGCGCGCCATGCGTCGGGGTCATCGGACTGGATCAACGCTCCGGTCATTGCCTGCAGCAGTTCTCCCGCGTGGTGACGCAGGCGCTCTGGCGCTCGCTTGTTGACGGCCTTGACCAACTTGTCGATTGGCCTGCGCTTCGCGTCGAGCGTGTCGATCAGGTGGGGGATGGCGGACTTGTAGGGGAACTCTTCGACCAGATCCAAGAGGTCCAAGTCGGTGCGCCAGCTGACGCGGCCGAGTTGCGCGACGGCGCGTTCGACGACGCGTTGCTTGGCTGCCGCCCGCAACGTGCGCGGCGGTCGCTTCAGCATCTTCATCAGTAGCTGCACCAGTGCTTGCGAGACCACCGGATGCCGTTCGCTGGCGATCCGCGTCGCGATGCGTTCGATCGTGGGCACGCGGTAGTCAGGAACGATTGCTTCGACGGCGGCGAGGCGCACGCGTGGATCGCGATCGAGCAATGCGGCTTCGAGCGTGCTGCGGAACACCGGCAGGCCGCGTTGGCCGATCAGTCGCAATGCTGCGACGCGCCGCGCCGGACCGATGGAGACGGGCATTTTGGAAGTGTCGACTGGCCGCAGTTCGTCGAGGATCGGAACGCGTTCGCCGGCGGCCGCACGCAGGATCAGATACCACGCGCCTTGATGCTTGGTGCGCATCAACGCCCAGTGGCCGCTGTCGCGAATCTCCATCGCCGTGCGGTCGTGCAGCGTGCCCTGCAAACCGACGCCGGCAACGCCGAGGATCGCGTCGGCCAGTTCCGTGCTGGCATGCTTCTCGGCAAAGAACAGCAAGCGTTGCAGGAGGTCGAGGTGGGTGAGTCGCGCAATGTCATCGTCGGTGAGCAGGCCAGCCCAGCGCGCGTCGCACATGTAATCGGGGCGATCGTGCACCGCGGTGACCAGGCCATCCCTGGCTCGGAACTTGCCGGCCGAGTATTCGGCGACCCAGGTGCGGATCGCCTTCGTCGCGGCGGCCTGCTCTTGCGCGAGTGCTTTTGCGATTCGTTCTGCTTCGCGTGCCGGCACTTGCTCTGCCGCAGGCGCCGGGACCTGTTGTGCGGCGATCCAAGTCGCAGGGACCGTGGCGATCGCCAACGTCATCATGTGTCTGCAGTGCATCGGACTCCTTTGGGCCGCGGAGGCTCGCTGCGATGCGGCTCTGGCGCGCCGACTGCAGCACGGTCAGGACCTCCGCCGATGGCCGTGCGTCAGCTAGCAAATTGGATTCTCGGGTCGGCGGGAATGTTGGCAGCTCGCGCGCAGTTCGACCACCAGCCGTTGCGTTCAGCGACCGCCGACCACCGACTCACTGCCTGGTGTCATGGCAATTCCATGCGGGCCAGTGGGATCCAATGCCAGGGCTTGCTGGAACAGCGATGTGCCGATCAGCGCCGGCGATGCTGGCAGGTGCAGAGTCCAAGTTGCGATGCCGGCAACCACGGGTAGCGCCACCAGGGATTCGGCGGAGACCAGCAAGTCACAGCCAGGGGCGCCGAGCGGTTGCATGCTGATCGGCAATGGCACGCCGTTCCACGACGTCGCGGAGTAGCCAGCTGCGGCGAACGCGAGCGTTCCGGTCAGGTTGCCGAACGCGACGGTGAACGAACCGCCGGTGTAGGGCAACTCGCCGAGTGGCGTCCAGATGCTGAGCGGCCCGAGGCTGCCGGCGCAGCCAGTGCCGAACGTGTTGAAGGTGGCTGGATGAGTTGGGGCGTAACGCCAGGTGCCATCGCCATAGCCGCTGAAGGCGATCGTCTGTCCATGTCGAAAGTCGTGGGCGAGGGTGTGGTCGTGGGCTTGATGCGTCGTGGCCGTCGTGCGCTGTTGCCAATCGTTGCCGTCCCATTCCCACGTCTCTTCCCCGTAGCCGGCTGCGGAGAAGCCGCCATGCATGACGACGCGTCGGCGACCGACGTCGTAGCTCATCCGGTGATGGCTGCGAGCATCGGGTGTTGTTGCCGGCTGCATCTGGGTCCAACTCTGACCATCCCATTCGAAGGTGTCCGCGAGCAGGTTGCTGCCATCGTGACCACCAAACAACACGACCCGACCGCGATGCGCGTCGAGCGCCATGCAGTGGCCTGCGCGGGCGCTGGGACCCGTCGTGGTGAGTTGTTGCCAGTCGCCGTTGGCGAACGCCCAGGTGCTGTTGCGCAGGCCCTGCAGATCGCGGCCGCCGAACAGCAACAGGCGCGTGAAGTCGACATCGAGCGCGGTATCGAATCCTTCTCTCACCGCAGGGCTATGCATGGGAGCCAAGAGCGTCCAGTTGGTTCCGTCGTAGTGCCAAGTCTGGTCGGGCAGTTGATTGCGGAGCGGTTGGTACAGTGCGACGCGATGTTGGCGCGGCAGCCACTGCAGGCGATGGTGGCCGGAATGGCTGGGTTGCACGGCGAAGGTTCGTTGCGACCACTGCACGCCATTCCATTCCCACGTTTGCATCGATGGGTTGGCAATGGTGTATCCGAACCAGACGACCACCGAACGATCGCCATCAAACGTCGAGTCTTCGTATTCGGGGATGACGATCAACGGTGGTTGCATGGCCGTTGCGTCTTGGTGCCAGGCAGTGCCGTCGAACGACCAAAGGTCCGATACACGGCCGGGCCAGGTTTCGCCACCGAATGCAAGCGTGCGTTGCGTGCCCGGATCGTAGGTAAACCCGAAGTCGAGGCGCGCGGGGGGCCTGGGCACGAGGATTCGTTCGACCCAGTTGCTGCCGTCCCACTCCCACAGGTCATCCTTGTAGTGGTTGGGTTCATCGGAGCCAGCAAACACGACGGTGCGTTGGCGCGCTTCGTCGAAGGCCATGCCGTGCAGCCAGCGCCCGGGTGGCTTGGGTGTTGGATAGGTTGGGGTGTGATCGGTCCAGTCGGTGCCGTCCCATTCCCAGGTGTCGCTACGCCAACACGGCCCCAGTTGGAAGCAGCTGCCGCCAAACAGAACCGCGCGTTGGCGCGCGGTGTCGTATGCCAGTCGGGCACCGGCACGGCTTGGCGGCTGGTGCGCGGGCGTTCGTTGCTGCCAATTGCTGCCGTTCCATTCCCACGTGTCCTGCATCTCTGGGGCGCCTGTGGATGACCCGCCAAAAAGCAGCACCGTTGCGTTGCTGTGATCGAACGTCATTGCGTGTCGAATGCGTGCTGCTGGGGATTGCGCCGGTGTCGCTTGGGTCCAGTCGACGCCATCGAACAGCCAGGTGTCGCCGAGGTAGGTATTGTTGCTGTCGCGGCCGCCGAACAGCACCATCACGCAGCGTACCGGATCGAACACCATGTGCGCATGTCGGCGAGCCGGTGGCGTGTGTGCCGGGTTTGCGCGCGTCCACGAGACACGATCCCAGATCCAAGTGGTGTCGATGGTTGCGCTTCTGGTTTCGCCGCCGAAGGCAACGGCGACGTGCCGCAGGGTGTCGAACGCAAACGCCGGAGCACTGATGTGTTCGAGCAGGGGAACGCGTTGCCAGTCGGTCTGCGCGAGGGCGGGCAAGGCGAAGGCCGTGATGGCCACCAGGGGCTGCAAGCATCGGGTCATGGGATACCTCCAGTTCCGTTCTAGGATGCTCGTGGGACCAGTTCATGGCCTGTGCCCGCATTTCGCCTGACCGGTGCCAAGTTGTGGTGTGACTCCGTCAATGCGCCCGGCCCGTCTTCGATCCTTGGGGGTGTCATGCGGTACACTCTCAGGCAGAGTGATCCAGATCCGTGAGCGACCCAGATCCGTGAGCGACTCCGACCAGTATTCGTCCAGCGACGCCGCCGACTACGGGGCCGAAGACATCAAGCAGCACTTCGTTGAGCTGTTGGAGACCGAGTTCGCGTCCGAAGCCAGTGCGCTGGCTGCAAAGCTTCGCCGAGCCGGCATCATCGCGCTCGCCAATGCCGAGCCTTATCCGAAGACGCCCGGGGCGCGTGGCAACTTGCGCCAGGACTACCGAACGTTTGTCATGGTGTTCGCGTCGGATTTGGACCTCGCGTTGGAGCTCCTGAACACGGAACTCGGGGAGGAAGGCGACGTGCCGTTCGACGATATCGCGCAGGACATGCACGAAGCGTTGCAGGACCCTGAGTCGGCGACGGCATGGTACTACGAGAGCCGTGACAAGGGCCATGACCAGGACCGCGCCAGGCGCAAGAACTGGCGTTTGCTGGGCCTGTTCTCGGTGATCGGCGGAGTCGCGTGGTTCTACGTTTCGTGACGCCGAGGTCGCTTGCGGGGCTTGCAAGCCGGCGCCGGGGCGCGACACTGCGATTGCCCCTCTCTACCGAGATCCCGTTTGTTCGAGGTCTTGTCAATCTGGAACCCCCTTTGTCGGGGATCCCATCCATCTGGGACGTCTGCATGCTGCGCACGCTTCTTCTCCCCTTGCTCGCACTCGTCGTTGCCGCCTTGCCGGCACAAGATGAGTCCAAGTCTCTCAGCGCGTTCAAGAAGGCGTTTGCCGTTGCCAAGGGCAAAAAGCCCGGCGCGAGCGTCGACGACAAGCGCCGTGCCTTGCGCGCGACCAGCGGGTTGGATTCGAGCAAGGTCGCCTCGACGTTGGTTGCCGGTTGGAAGAACTTGCACAGCGAGCTGACGGAACTCGATGCGCTGCGCAACACGTATCGCCTCGAGATGGCGGAATTGATCAAGGGCCAGGAAGCGGTTGGCAACCGCACCCTGCCGCAGAACAAGTTCATCCGCCTCAACGAACTCAAGCCGCTGGTTGGCAAGCTACGTGAGCAAGGTGATGAGATGCGTGAGCTGCAGCTCGCACTCAACAAACGCATCGGCGAGCTGCGGCGTCGCGACAGCGTCATGTGGTTGTTGAAGAAGGTGTGTGGTCACAACAAGGCCGAACTGCCGTTGAAGCTGGCCGCGGCCCAAGCGATTGGCGCGTCGTCGTCGGAAATCGTCGAAGAACTCGCCACCGCGTTGACTCGCGCGCGCCAAGTGCCCGAGCAGATTGTCTTGCTCGACGCGATGGCGTTAGCAGGCGAGAAGGCGAACGCCTACGCGACTCCCGTCATCAAGCTGTTGGCAAGCAGCGAACCCGCCGTCGCCGAACGAGCTGCGTTGGCGCTCGCGAAGATGGCGATCCCCAACGCGATCCAGCCGATGATTGGTCTGTTGGCGCGCAGCACGGGCCAGATGAAGCAACGCGTCGTCGCCGCCCTCGAAGTGCTGACCGGCGAAGAGTTCGGTGACAACATCGGCGCCTGGCAAGCGTGGTGGCAGAACGAAGGAGCTGCGGTTGCGAGCGGTGGTCGCACGTTTGGCAAGGGCACGCCGAGCAATCGCAAGAAGACCAACGAGAACTACTACTTCGGGATCCCACAGAGTCAGAGCGATGCGATCCTCTACGTGCTCGATTGTTCTGGTTCGATGCGCGCACCCGTTCGCTTGAAGACTGGCCAAACGACGGCCGGCGGCGAACCTGCCGAGACCACGCGACTCGAAGCGTGCAAGACCGAATTGATTCGCGCGCTCGGCCAGCTCAACCCGAAGCAGAAGTTCGCGATCATCTGGTACAACGACCTGCCGCATTGGTGGCAGCCGAAGATGCAGCTCGCGGGCAAGGACACGGTCAAGAAGGCGCAGGAGTTTGTGCGCGGTCTCAAGCACGCGTCGAGCACCAACATCCATGACTCGCTCGAGCTGGGCTTCACGCTGGTCGGCCGCGGGGCCCACGACAAATACTACGGCGTCGAGCTGGACACGATCTTCCTACTGACGGACGGTTCGCCGACCAAGCCCGGCGGCGGCCTCGATTCGACCGACAAGATCCTGCTCGCCGTGAAGACGTGGAACCCACTGCAGCGCATCACGGTCCACGCCATCGCGATCGGCAGGGGCATCAACGAGGCGTTCTTGCGGCAACTGGCCAGCGACAACGGCGGCGAGTTCAAGCGCTTCTAGTGCGGGCGCGGTTGTTGACGGTTGGGCCAGCGCGCTCAAGGAGTTTTGTGAACCAGGTCGCATGGAATGCGGCCGACACTCGGTAACGTTGTGTCGATAACTCCGGCAGCATGACTTCCGATTCCCAGCCCGACGACCGCCGCGCGCCCCACGTCACTCTCGCGATGCCTGGTGGCGATCTGCGGAAACGTCTGCTGGCGTTGCTGCGTGAAGCGGATGTTCAGGTCAAGGTCCTCGATGGCAAGGACCTGGTGCAAGGCGTGCAAGCCGCAGAATCGGACGTGATTCTGGTCGATCCCTCGCAGATCAAGACCACCGCCGATCTCGCGGCGCTCGGCGAAGTCGCGCGCGACGACGACGAACCGGGAATCGCGATCATTGGTGAGGACGATCCAGGCAACCGTGCACGCCTGTTGGCGGCAGGTTTCTCAGGCGTGCTAAGCGAAGGTCAGGGTGGTGACCAGCTGGCCGCATCGGTTGAGGCGCTGGCCGAGGCGGAGGCCGCCGGCGGTCCGCGCGGCCCGGAAGTCGGTGGCTCGGCCACGCAGCCGCGCATCGCGGACTTCTTGACGCGCAGCCCGTTGATGCACGAGTTCGTCTCGCTGGTGCAGAAGGTCATCAAGGCCGACACCACGCTGTTGATCCTGGGAGCAACCGGAGTCGGCAAGGAGCACCTCGCCCGTGCCATCCACGCCGAGAGCCCACGTCATGAGGGCCCGTTCGTCGCGGTCAACTGCGCGGCGCTGCCCGAGAATCTGCTCGAAGCTGAGTTGTTTGGTCACACCAAGGGTGCGTTCACCGGCGCCGACAGTTCGCGCAAGGGCCACTTCGTGTTGGCCAACGGTGGCTCGATCTTCCTCGACGAGATCGGTGACATGCCGCAGCATCTGCAGGCCAAGTTGCTGACCGTGCTGCAGCGCCACGAAGTCACGCCGGTCGGTGCCGAGCAACCGGAGCGCATCGATGTTCGCGTGATGGTGGCGACGAATCGTGATTTGCAACAGCGGGTTGCCGACGGCGAGTTCCGCGAGGATCTCTACTTCCGTTTGAATGTGGTGCCCCTGAGTATCCCGCCGCTGCGCGAACGGCCCGAAGACATTCCGGAGCTCGCTGGCAAGTTCATCCAGCACTTTCGTTCCGTGATGACTGGAGCGGCAGTCGAAGGCATCAGTGATCGCGCGATTGCTGCCCTCTGCTCGTATTCTTGGCCAGGCAACGTGCGCGAACTGATCAACGTCGTCGAACGCGGCATGTTGCTCAGCGCGACAAACAACATCGACGTCGAGGCCTTGCCCGACGTCGTCAGGGGCTTGGCAGGGCAGGCGCCAGGCATGGTGCCTTCAGGTGGCGCATCTGCAGGTGGCGCGGCTGCAGTTGGTGCAGCCGAGGAATCGCACGGCGTGCCCGCAGCGTGGCGCGGGCGCACGCTGCGTGAAGTTCGTGACCTGGTGACCGCGCAAGCGGAGAAAGCCTACCTGCAGACGGTCCTCGAAGAGACCGGTGGTCATCTCGGCGAAACGGCGAAGCTCGTCGGCTTGAGTGCGCGCGCTCTCTACCAGAAGATGAAGCGCTACGAGCTGCGCAAAGAAGACTTCCGCAGCTCCTGACGCGTCAGGTTCGGCAGTTCGGCATTCCAGAGGTCTTTGCAACCGGTAGTGCGACGACCGGTTTGGGGCGGAAACGCCGCTGCCCCCGGGGAGGCGGTCGTTGGCACGGTCCTTGCTCCTCCTGGAGTGATATGACCAATGTTCAACCTGACCCTGATTTCGTCGACACGTTTGCTTCCTCGCGCACTGCCGGTGTGCAGGATCGCGGCGATTCCTTCGTCGTCGCCGAACTGAAGCGCGCGGCGCGAGTCAGCCACAGCAGCCGCGAGCAAGCGGTTGACCGTCGATACGGCAATGAACAGGCGCAGGTCATGATGGTTGCAGACGCCTCGCACGACTCGCCGCGCAATCCCGCTGGCCAGCTCGTGATTGACGAAGTGATGAATGACATTCTCAACGCCGTGCCTTGGACGCCCAAGCTCGATGTTGCTGCGGAGGCGAACCTTTGCCATCGCCTCCAGCAAGCATTCGTGCACGGCAGCGACGCGCTGCGCGCAGCCGGTTGCGAAGCATCACTGACGATGGCGTTCGTGCGCTGGCCGACGTTGTTCGTTGTGCATGCCGGTCGCAACCGCGCCTACCTGGTGCGCGACGGCAAGGCCTTGCAGGTTACGCGAGATGACGCCAACCCATCATCGGCGATGCGCAGCCCGCTCGGCGGTCCGAGCGCGCGCGTCGCCCAATTGACGACCCAGACCCTTCAGGCTGGCGACAGCGTGCTGGTCTGTTCGTCGTCGCTGGCCCAGCACCTCGACACGGACGAAATCGGCCGCATCGTCGGCATCACCGAGACGGCGGAGGCCGCTGGCAGTGGCCTGCTCACTGCGGGCCTGCAGCCCGACGACGCACGCACCGCGACGATCGCGATTGCGCGCTTTCGCGAGCGAGCGAACGCCAGTGTCGAGGAGCGTGCAGCCCCCGTCCGCGACCTCGCGGCCGAAGCCCGCCCGATTCCGGTCGAATCGAGTCGCGTGGACATCCCCGAACGCCGACCGAGCGCGGTCTGAAAGCCGCTTGAGACCAACTCCAAGGACCCGCAACCAAGCATGACCGATTCCAAGCACGCATTCCCCAGTCCGCACACGATGAGCCTGATCAACCCGGTCGACCCGCACGTGCTGCAGTCGGTCGTGGACCTGGCGGTGCAACTCGCCCAGAACGGTCGCGAAGGCAAGCCGGTCGGAACGATCTTCGTGGTGGGAGACGAACGCGAAGTGCTGCGGCACTCGGACGTGCTGATTCTCGATCCCATGGCCGGCCACGCGCCGGTTACGCGCAACGTGATATCGCCAACTGTTCGCGGCACGTTGCTCGAACTCGCGGTACTCGACGGTGCGTTCCTCGTGTCGTCCACTGGCACCGTGTTGTCAGCTGCGCGCTGCCTCGATATCACCACGAATGGTATCGATGTGCCGCTTGGGCTCGGCAGCCGGCACCTGGCTGCCGCTTCCATTACCCGTCTGACCAAGGCGATCGCCGTCGTCGTCTCGGAGAGTTCGCCGGTCGTGCGCTTGTTCCACCGAGGCCGCCTGATCGAGCAGATCGATGCCACTCAGGTCACGGGCATCCACGCCGACGGCAACCCGCTCGGCGCGAACCGACCAGGTGCAGATACGAGTAGGACGCTGCGTGCCCCGACATCGACACCGCGCTCATTGGGCGAAGAGTCGCTGTTGCGCGGCACTCGACCACGGCGTAGCCCGCCGCACAAGGTGGTAGGTTCGGGCCTGACAGCACAGTTGCCGCCAGCAATTCGCAGCCGATCGACCGTACCGTGCCAGGCACAGAAGTAACCTACTCGTCTTCTGGCGGCGCATCCTCGACCGGCGGCGCATCGCGGTCGCGCAGGGCAAAGCGGATCTGTTCGGGCCGCTTCTTCAGCGCCCGCCACAGCTTGGCATGGTGGCGCTTGGTGATCTGGACCATCGTGAGACCCTCCTCAGTGCACGAACGCATTTGCGCGAAGTGCTTTTGGATGTCGGCACGCCCGAGCAGCCGTTCGTCTTCTTCCGGCGGGGTGACGGCCATGCCTGCCGTCTTGTTGACCAACGCGAGGAACGCATACGGCAGCGAGCGCAGGTCGATGTTCAGTTCGCGTGCAACTCGCGCCCAATAGCCCTCGGTGAACACCTCCGGCGGTGGGGTCGCAAAGAAGTGGCACCAGTCGTTGTGTTCGATCAGCGACGGGCACGCGGCTTGATGCGGGCACGGCGCCTGCACATGGAAGGCGTCGAGTAGTTCGTCGCGCAGTTTGGACAAGCGTCGTGATACCCGGCGATTGCCCGGCTCGACGATCAAGACTCGCTTGCTGCGGTGGATCAAGGCCAGCAGATCATCGTTGCCAGCGTCGTCGAGTTCGCCGAGCACGTGGCTGACCAGCAATACATCCGGCGAGGCGTTCACGATGCTCGGCAGCACTCTCGCCTTGGTCTCAGGCGAAGCCAACTTGAGGCTCTTCTGCGCAAACGTCATGGCGTGTAGCGAACGGTCGTGCAGTAGCACTTCGCCGGCACCAAACTGCTCGAGGAACCGCCGCGCTGCGATGCCTGAGCCACATCCGTAGTCGAGCACGACTTGCCCATCGGCCCGAGCGAAGCCGCGGTCGTGACACTCGGCGAGGGCCGCGTTCCACTTCCAGCCGATGCGTTCGGCCAGCACGGCGTCGTAGGCTTCGACGTCCTTCGGGTCGCGCCAGTAGTCATCAAGGGCGCGCTTGCCGCGACGCTCTTCGAGAAACATCTCACGCAACCGCGCGATGCGGGTCAGGTTGGGCAGGGGCCGGGACATGGCGCACAGCATGCCGGGCGAGTGGCTCCACGAGTAGCGATTGTGCGCAAAGCTCGCTGCACTGCGGTCAGAAGGCGAAGCGGTGGTCGCCTTGATTGTCCGAGGCGAACACGCTCGGGGGCGCCGAGATCAGTTCGTGATGGTCGTGAAGACCGCGTTCGACGTCGTGAACCCAAAGGTGTTCACGGTCGGGTCCAGGCATAACGCTTGCGCGTAGAGCGCAGCGCCGATCGGGCCGGCGACGGCAGGCCAGGTCCAACTCGCCTGCCCGGCAGTGCCAGTCACACTGAGCAACAGGTCCGGCGTCGTGAACGCAAAACAGCCGGGCATGTTGATCACGGATAAATCGACCGCTTGCGACTTCGTCAGTCCCAGCACGACGTAGGCCAGATTGAACGTCGGGTTGAGGTTGTCGATGTCGACCGTCCAGTTTTGGCCGAGTTGCATGGCGCTCGTCGCGGTCAGCGTCGGCACACCATTGCTGCCAGCGCAGCCGCTGCCATAGATGCCGGTGCCGAGCTCCCACGTCTGGTTGGACAGGTTGTTGGGTGCCGATTCGAAGCCGCCGAACTTGATCGCTTGCGCGGTCGTCGGCAGGAACGCGAAGGCATGATCGCGAATCGTCTGCGTGGTCCCGGGTTGCTCGGTCCAGGTCGCTCCATCAAAGATCCACGTGTCGGAGAGTTGGCCGGATACGTCTTGGCCACCGGTCAGCACGCAGTGGCCGCGGACCGGATCGTAGATCATCTTCGCGGCGTTGCGCGGCGATGGCTTGCTGCCGGTGATCGCCACCTGGGTCCATGCGATGCCGTCGTAGAGCCACGTCTCATCCGTCAGCGAGCTGCCGTTGTAGCCGCCAAACATGACGCTGCTGACAAGGCCCGGGTAGAAGCACATTGCCGGACGATCGCGTCCGCCTGGGGTGCCGGCAGTTGTGATTTGCGACCACGTCGTGCCGTCGTATTCCCAGGTCTGGTTGATGGGCGGACTGAGCAATTGCGTGTTGGTGCCGCCGAACATGACCAGTCGACTGCGCACGAAGTCGAAGCAGGCGCCGTAGCGGTAGCGGGGGCCGGCGTTGTTCGTTGGGGTTGCCTGCGTCCAGTTGGCGCCGTCCCATTCCCAGGTCTCATTCGTCGGCGGTGGAATGCTGATGTTTGAGGCGAGCCCGCCATAGAGCACGCCAACGGCGCGTGCCGAGTCGTAGACGAACTCCGCGCCGAAGCGGCCGCCGGGCGAGTTCGCCGGTGACAGCTGGGACCAGTTGCTGCCGTCGTAGAGCCAGGTTTCGCCGTTGACGAATGGTGCGCTACCGCCGAACAACACCAGTCCCCCGTTCTGGGGCACGAAGTCCATCGCCGGTGCCACTCGCGCGCTGGGCGAGGTCACCGGCGCTGCTTGATGCCACTGGGCGAAGGTCACGGAGCTCGTGGCGAGAAGCACTGTCGCAGTGCGGAGTGAGAAGATGTAGTTCACGTTGCTGGTTGTTCGAGGGGCGTCGCTGGCACCTGATGGGTGCGCGGAATGGGACGATACGCCGGCGTCCGCGTGCTTGCACGGGCCCCGGGCTCCGACGTCTACGAACTGCGTGGGCACCGGTCCTGGAATGCGGCAGTTGCACCGCTGTGACGTTCTTGAACAGGCCCCGGCCACAGGTTCTCCCGCTTCGAGACGATGGGTGGTTCGACCCCGGCCTCGCAAACCTCCTTGCCACAGGGACTTCGCCGATCGCAATAGTTGCGGCCTGGTCGCGACCGAAACTAGGCGTTCGGAAGTGGCCCAGCTCTTCCGACAGAGCAGTGGCAAGACATTGCTCGGAGGAAGGAAATGAAGATTCAAACCCAACTGTTCGCGGTCGCGTTGGCAGGCATGAGTGCCAGCTGCGGGACGGTCTCTGATTCGCACGATCACAACAGCCCATCGGTGGTTATCAGCACGCCCGATGAGCCGGCTGGCGACGAGTCGGTGACGACTTCGGATGTCGATGCGGCGAGGACTGCGGCGCCAGCTCCGGCTGGTGAGACTGCTCCCGCGACGCCGGCCGTGCCCTCGCAGTTTGCCCACCTGGAGACGTTCGATGTCTCGTCGGTGGTTGTCGGTCGCGCGACGAAGGTTGGCGAAGGTCGATTCGTTGGCAACCTGGAGCTGGACCAAACGCGGTTGAAGGTGACGGGCGCTGGCGCCGGCATGACCATTATCGACGGCAACTTGATTGTCGGTAGCCAGTGCTCGGTGGTTGGCCTGACCGTGACCGGAGACGTGATATTCCGCGGCAACAACTCCAGTGCCTACGTCGATTGCCTCGGGCAGGTGCTCGACTACGGCATGCAGAACCGGCACTAGCGGCCCGGCCGAACCTCGGCGCACAACGCCTGCGGCGGTCTCGCCGCACTTGGCGGCCCACGCGAGCCTCGCCGAGTCTAGCAATTCGCCTGCGTTCTCGCGCACCACCACGCACGGCGATTCCAGCCACACGCGAGACACGCTGACTACCGGCCACACCTCCAGACCGGATTGTGACCTGACCGCATGGGGAGAGACGCGACGGCTTGGCCGTAGTCGCATAGTCTATCGCCATGATGCGAGGATGGCTGTTGCTTGCCGCGTTGGCGGTTCTTGGCGGGCTACCCGGCCAAGCGCCAAAGGCTGCTGCCGATTGGCGGCCTGACGATCTGTTTCCGAGCGACCGTGTGCTCGACGTGAACATCACCGTCGCCAAGCAGGATTGGAAGGCCTTGTGCCGCGAGTCGCGGACCTTGCGAGTGGCTCTTGGCGCGGCGCGCAAGAATGGCGAGTTCGACAAGCCCTTTCACTACATCACTGGCGACCTCAGCATCGATGGCGCGACGTTTGCGAAAGTCGGCATCCGCAAGAAGGGCTTCGTCGGTTCGCTGAGCAACACCCGGCCATCGCTGAAGATCAAGCTCGACCACACCGACAAGTCCGGCGCGGTTGCGGGTTGGACCAAGCTGACGTTCAACAACAATCAGCAGGACGAGAGCCTGGCGAGCCAGTTCTTGACCTACAGGTTGGCGAACGCGATTGGGGTGCCGGCGCCGCGGGTGTCGTTCGCTCGCATCACCGTCAACGGCAAGTATCTCGGGATCTATTCGCATG
>CAXBFC010000063.1:0-24123 GCA_963974725.1 uncultured bacterium
CTGGCGCTGCAAACGGGCGACCTCGACCTGACCTTCTCGGAACTACAGCGCGTGTTCGAAATCTGCCCGACGGCGGCGGCGGCCACCGATGGCCTCAGTATCACCGCGATGCAAACGGCCGAGATGCTGCGTGGCCGCGCGATCGACGAACAGAATCAAGACCTGCTCGAACGATTGGCCGAAGCGCTAAAGAAACTGCCGCCGGAAGCCTTCGTGCTGCCGGAGTATGAGCAGAGGTCGCGCGGCCGAGGCCGCTAGCTGTAGATCCGTCGCGCAGCGCAGATCCGTCGCGCAGCGCAGATCCGTCGCGCAGCGCAAGAACGTCGAGCAGACCGACGGAGCCCGCAAAGCGGGCGGCAGGCAACGCCTGCCGTCTGACGACGGCCGCGGGCCACTCGGGCGTGCTTGCCAAGTTGCTGGAGGATGTGGGCCAGGCCTTCGCGCGGCGTCGCCTCCTAGCCATTCCTAGCCATCGAGCAGCATGTCGTCGAGCGAACGCTCGGCGCGCCATGCACTCAGTAGCGACACGTCGCGCGGCCGCAATGGATCCTGACACTCCACCGCGTCCAGCGTGTCGGTCGCGAGGCCTTGTGCGGCACAGAACCGCTGCGCCAACTGCCACCGCGAAACGCGTTCTGGGCCCGGCAGATGAAACATGTTCGGGCCGTCGGGATCGACGACGAATGCCACCAGCGCGCGTGCTGCATCCGCGGCATGAAGCGGCGTACGGTACTCGTTGGTAAACAACGGCGAACGCGTTCCTGCGGCGATCGCCTGACGCAGCGACGCCGTGGCACCACGCCCCTCGGAGTCGGTGCCGAACAACAACGGCAAGCGCACAACCCGCCCACCATGATCGCGCACGCACTCCTCGCCTTGCGCCTTGCTGGCACCGTAGACCGACAGCGGACTCGGCGAATCGCCTTCATCGTATGGCGCACTGTGGCCATCGAAGACCAGGTCGGTGGATGAGAACAGCAGCCGCGCACCGAAGCGCTTGGCCCACTCTTCGGGCAGCACGGTGTTGACCTGAGCTGCGAGCGCGGGCTCCGCCTGGCAGGCACCGTACCGTGACATCGCCGCGAGGTGCACGACCACATCCGGTTGCAGACCTTCGATCACCGCAGCGACCATGCCCGGCGCCAGCAAATCCACCTGTGCATCGCCACCGCGACGCGACGTCGTCAACGGCGTGTGGCCGGCCGCGCGTGCTGCCTCGACGACGTAGCGACCGAGGAAGCCTTCAGAACCAGTAACCAGAATGCGGAGTGCGGCCATGCCGGTGCGTATGGTTGCACGTTCGGTGGCAGAACAAAAGACTTGGCGCACAGCAACCAAGCCGGAAACCGCTTGCAGAGACCGCTTCCCGCGCCGCTCGCCGCTCCGCATCACAGAGCCACGGCACGGATTACTGATCCCGTCTAGAACGTGCTGATCAAGCTGCGGATGCCGTTGCTGGTCACCGCACCGAAGCTGTTGTGCCCGTTCGGCAAGCTGTTGGGGACCACCAGCGCCACCGATTGGGCGAACAGCAGCACGCCGGCCGGAATGCCAGGCGGCAACGGCAGGGTCGTATTCTGGGTCGATTGGGTGCCGACGAAGGCCAGCGCAAGGTCGATCATGGCCACGTGCAACCGGCACCCGGGCATGCCCAACGAGGTCAGGTCGGCACCCGGCAGCATCGGCGACAACGACAGCATCGTGATCCCGAAGTAGATGCCTGAGTTGATGTCCGCGTCCGGGATGTTGTCGATCTGGTAGACAACCTGGCTGCCCGTTTGCGACGTCGAAACGGGTGGCGGCGACGCCGTCATCGACAACGCGAATACATCGGGCGCTGTCACCAACGGCATCACGGCGGACAAGTCTACTGGCCCCGGATCGAGGGACACGCCCGGTGCGTAGCCCACCACGCTCGGACCGCCAGGGCCGGTTGCCAGCTGGTCCCAGACGATCGCGACTTCGCCGCTGGTCAGGTCGAACTGCATCTGCATGCGTTCGGGGATGGCGCTGCCAAATCGCACGACGTCATGCCAGCTGACATACAGCACGCTACCGATCTCCTCGACGAGCACTGCGCCGCCAGCACCCGGATCAAGATCGGCATTGCTGCGAAACGACGCGACCGGGGAGCGCACCATATCGAACACCGACCCAAAGGCTCCAACCACGTTGCTGCCGACCGGGCCGAAGCTGACAAACCCGTTGGAACACACCGACATCGTGGCGATCGTGCCCCCCATGTGCGGGAACGGCTGCGACGGCGTCAAGCTGGCCTCCGCTTCATCACCCAACAACAGGTCGTTCGCAGTCGCCGTCGGCACGACGTAGGCAACACTGCTGTTGCTGACCACGTAGCCATCGCCGGTCGCCGATGGCGTGAACAGCAACGCCGTGCCTTGCAAGGCAGCGGCCATACTCGACGGCGTCGCAAACTGTTCGTAGACGCACTGTCGCGCGATGTCGTAGCACCCCGTGCCGTAGGCTTGATGGTAAGCCGGCACCGCCGCACAGGTTTGCGCGAAGCTGAAGCCACCGACTCCGTTGGCCGTGAACGTCACCGAACTGTTCTGCAAATCAAACGGCGGCCAGGTGTTCTCATAGACGAGCCCCAAGGTGCCCGAATCGCCACCGACGGCCAGGTTGCTCGGCGCCTCGAACGGCGCACCAACGTCGTTGCCGATCGAGATTCCGACGTAGTCCCACAGATTGAACCCGGTGAAGCCCTGCGAGTAGTCGAAGCGAACCTCGCCGTTGGCGAACAGCGTCACGCTGCAATCCCAATCCTGGTTGGCGTTGAAGCGACTCCAATCGAACCACGTGACTTTGAACTGCGCCGGGACCGACGTGTCGATCAGGATTTGCGACGTCGCCCGCTCGCCCGCGTTGTCGCCGCCCATCGCCATCACGCGCGCCGAGCCACCGATGCCGCCGCGCAACGTCGCCAGCGCGGACGTGCCGAAGTTCGACGGGTTGACGACCCCGTTGCCGTTGGTCAGGTAGACCTCGCCGTTGGAATCGACGACGCAGTGCGTGATCGCATAGCCGACCCCCGCCATCGGGAACGTGAATCCGAGCGGCAACTCGGCCGTCTTGCCTTCGTCGTTTGCCGAGTAACTCGGGGCATCGGCGATCAGCGGTTCGGGATTCCCGGTCACCGCGAAACAGGCGGGGCCCTGGGCGAATACTTCGGGCAGGGCCAAGGTGAGCACGACCATCGACTGGACGGAGCGAATCAGCAGCGTACGGGCCCCGAATGTGGCGAACATAGGCTGCGCAGTCTACCAGCCGCAGGCACGGCGATCGGATCAGCTCGGACCGGTCTTTTCGCCGTGCCAACCCAAGCCGTTTGCGCCCCACCCCGAATCGACGGGATTCCCACCACCGGTCGTCGCTACGATGCGGCCAATGAGCGACTCCCCTGTCCGTGAAGTACGTGTAGGCACTGTAGGTTTCGGCGGCGCGAATGGCTTCGGGCTGATCGCCGGGCCGTGCGTCATCGAAAGCCGTGACCACATCCTTCGCCACGCCGAAGCGGTCACCAAGATGGCCCGCGAAGCCAACGTGCCCGTGATCTTCAAGAGCAGCTTCGACAAGGCCAACCGTACGTCGGGCGCAGCCTTCCGCGGCCCGGGCATGGACGAAGGTCTGGCGATTCTCGCCGAGGTCAAGAAGACGTTCGATGTGCCGGTGTTGACGGACGTTCACGACGCCAGCCAGTGCGCTGCCGTTGGCGAAGTCGTTGACTGCCTGCAGATCCCGGCGTTCTTGTGCCGTCAGACCGACCTGTTGGTTGCGGCCGCCGCAACCGGCCGCGTCGTCAACGTCAAGAAGGGCCAATTCCTCGCACCCGAAGACACCAAGAACATCATCACCAAGGTCCAAGAAGCCGGCAACCCGAACGTCATGCTCACCGAGCGCGGCACCTCGTTCGGCTACCGCACCCTGGTCGTCGATTTTGCCGGGTTCCCGACCATGCGTAGCTTCGGCCAACCGCTGATCTTTGACGCCACCCATTCCGTGCAACGCCCCGGTGGCGCCGGCACATCGACCGGTGGGGATCGCACCAAGGTGCCGTTCTTGGCACGCGCCGCGGTTGCTTGCGGCGTAGATGGACTATTCATGGAAGTGCACGAAGACCCCGACAACGCGCCGAGCGACGGCCCGAACATGCTGCGCCTCGAGCAGCTACCCGGCGTGCTCGCACAGTTGCAACGCGTCCAGGAGGCCGTGCGCAGCTCGTGAGTGGCGAGAGCCCCGACTTCGGCAAGGCGCGTGACTTCTACACGTTCGCGCCCGAAACGCTGGCGGCCGAGCTGCCCGCGTTCGAACTGATCCGTGAAGTTGGCAAGGGCTCGATGGGCATCGTCTTTGAGGCGAAACAGAAGGACAATGGCCAGATCGTGGCGCTCAAGGTGCTACCGCCGAGCTTGACCTTGACCGAGCGCGCGCTCGCTCGATTCATGCGCGAAGGTCGCATCATGTCGCGGGTCAAGCACCCTGACATCGTCGGGTTCATCGACCAAGGACGGCAAGGGCGTCTGCACTGGTTTGCGATGGAGTTCGTCGCCGGCGCGACGCTCGAGCAACGGCTGCAGGTCGGACCAGTGCCGGTGTACCAGGCGTGCGTCATCGAGGCGAAAGTCGGCCGCGCGCTGCAGTTCGCCCACGAACGCGGCGTCGTGCACCGCGACATCAAGCCCGGCAACATCATGCTGCGTGACCCGGTCGAGCCGGTCGCTGGTCCAGTCGCTGATGATGCCGCTGATCCTGCTGCCCCGCAGAGACGTCCAGAGGGCAATCAGATCGCGATCACCGACTTCGGTCTGGCGCGCGAAACCGGTACCGGCTCGATGACCGAGAGCGGCGCCATCGTCGGTACGCCGATGTACATGGCTCCCGAAATCGTGCTCGGCGGCACCCAAGCCGCGAACACCCTCGCGGACGTCTACGCGCTCGGCGCGACGCTGTATGCGCTGGTGACGGGCAAGCCACCGTTCGACGGACCAACCGCGCAAGGCGTACTGAAAGCCGTCACCGAACAGGATCCCCTGCCGGCTCGTCGCTTGCGCCGCGACCTGCCGTTGGAAGTCGAAGCGATCATCGAGAAGGCCATGTCGCGCGATCCCGCGCATCGCTACGGCTCGGCGCTGGAACTGAGCGAGGACCTCGAGCGGTTCCTGGCCGGCGAACGCGTTCTAGCACGGCGCCCATCCATTCTGCGCCGCGGAGCACGATGGTGCGCGCGCCGACCGTTGATCACAGTGCTCGCTTCGGCGGTGCTGATGCTCGGCACCGGTGCCGCGATGCTGGTCCACGAACGCAACCACAACGAGATCCAACGTCAAATCGCGGATGCGGAGCGATTCTTGGCGCTCGCCGCAACCACCGACGATGAGAGTGGCCGAGCGCGCTCTGGCAGCGACCGGCAAGACCTGCTGTCGCGCGCCGTCACCGCCGCCACCAAGACGATCGCCCGAGACGAAAGCCTCGCAATCGCCTGGTTCGTGCGCGCGCGCGCCTACCACCGGCTGGGCCGCTACCGCGATGCCATCTGGGATCTCGACATGGCCGAGCGATTGCGCGGCGTGCCATCGGCCGAAATCCTGCACTTCCGCATCGACGCCCTGCGGCAACTCAACGATCGGGCCTCGATCGAACGCGTCCAGATCGACCTGATGAGCTTGCTCGAGCTGGACCAGAGCGACCAGACCCGAACGCTCATCGCCGAACACCTGCTCGATGTCGCCGAGCACGCCGGCCAACTGGAGCAAGAAGCAGCCGTCGAACGCATCAAGGACATCTTGACCGGTGTCGGCGACGACTATCCGCGCGCGGCAGTAGCGCGTGCCCGCATGCTCGAAACCGACGGCGCAGTCGCCGAGGCGTTGTTGGCGATGAACGCCGCCGTCGAAAAGCACCCGAGCAACATCTACGTGCATCTGCAGGCGGCCAAGATGTTCGCGCGCAACAACCTGCAGGAAGAGAGCCGGCGAGAGCATCGCCTCGCCCAAAGCATGCAGCCCAACGGTGCCAAGCCGGCAGCGGTGGCCGCTCCGACGGTTGACTTCGGCGGGCTCGACAGCTTCCTCGGCGAGGTCGACCGCGCCCTGAAGGTGCTGGATGACGACAAGGAAAAGCCAGCGCCACCTGCCAACCCGTCGCCTCGGAATACACCTCCTCCCAAAGCACCCCCATCGAAAACACCCCCGCTGAAAACACCCCCGCCCGAGCACGGCGGCGACCGCGGCCACTGAGTTGACGCCGGCGGCAACCTGGGGGCAGGAATCCGCTCAACTGGACAACCCGATGGTTGGTAGCCAGGCCGGAGCAGCAACGGACGGGCTCGGACCAAGCAGAACGCGCTTCGGTGCCGTTGTCGGGCCAAATGCATGGTGGCGAGCGCTCCCAACAGCCAAGTGATCCGTTGCAGAGCCCGCCAGCCGGTTGTCGGAATCCCCCACGGCACCGAGGCTGGCGACCAGGAATCCCGTCGATCCCCCCCCTCTCTGCCTCCCCATCTGAGACCGAACCGCCCTCAGAACAGGTTCCCCAACCTGTTGCCCAACCAGATTGGGTTACTATTCATCGTGTCGAGATCGCTCGGAGGAAACCTCGCTTCTCGGCTCATGAGCATATGAACACCCGCAAGATGTCAGTCCTGATCGGAACGCTTTGTCTCGGCGCGGCCGCTGGCATCGCGTTCTTCAGCCAAGGGGTGCAAGCCGTCGAGATTCCTCCTGGCGATTATTCGAGCGACACCGACGCCACCCCGACACCGGCCACCGCCACCGACGACCAGATCGTACCAGTCGCGGCCCCTGGTAGCTGGCAGAAGAGCAGCGGCACCGGCATCGGCGCCGCGACCGCTGATCGTAAGCAAGAAGACACCGGGGGCTGGACAGAGGGCATCATCCGCGGCGATGTGAAGCTGGCCGTCTCGGTGCTCGACAAGATCGGCTCGATCACCGTGGTCGTCGAGGAGTTGCGCGGTTCCTTCCGCACTAGCGAACAAAAGGCCCCGAAGAGCCTGTATGCGCAGGTCGATCGCGGCGAAGGCACCCCGACGTTCAAGGTCACCGGCGTGCCGTTCTCGGAATACCCCTATCGCGTCACGCTGCACGCAGCCGGCCTGAACGGCAGCCAGCAAACACTGTCGGTGACCAAGGAAGAGCCACTGCACGACATCGTGCTGGCGATCACGCCCGGCGCACCGTTCTCCATCTTGCTGCGCGACCAGGACTCGGGCTTCCATACCGACGTCGATCTACTGATGCGTCCCGTCGGCCTGCCCAACGGCCGGCCGCGACTGACCGGCAAGAGTGACAACTTCGGCAGCGTGATTTTCGACAGCGTGCTCGCTGGCAGCTATGAGCTGATCCCAACGCTCGAAAACAAACCGTTTGGCGATCCGCAGATCGTCACCGTGCAGCCTGGCGCCCACAACTACGGCCGCAAGATCCGAGGCCAGGGCCATACCATGGTCATCCCGCGTGGCGTGCGCGTCGACGTTCGTGTTCATGATCGCAACGGCTACGGTATGGAAGGTGCGACCGTGACCGCCGTCGCCACAGACCGCCGCACATCCAATCCAGTCGAAGGACAAACTGACAGCATTGGCCGACTGCGGTTCAACAACCTGCGCCCCGGCACCTGGCAGTTCACGGTGCAATACAAGGGCTTCCAGCGGGTCGATCAGCAGATCACGCTGCGCAAGAATCAGGAGCCACTGGAGAAGGACATCCGCATCGTGCGGCTGCGTTAGCAACAAGCTGCGCGAGTGCGCTGCGCGACCCAGGTGGCTTCGGGGCCCAGTTGGCTTCGGGACCCAGTTGGCTTCGGGGCCCAGTTGGCTTCGGGGCCCAGTTCGCGTCGCGGCCGCGACTGCTCGCTAGAGCATCGCGCCCATCACGACCATCTCCATCTTCATCGCGCCTTCGCTGAACACCTGCGCGTTCATGCGGGCGAGACGACGGCCGCTGATCTTCTGGATGCTGCTGACGAAGTAGACGCGACCCGGCGGCACGATCTGGCCACGCACGCGCACATCGTCGATGCCGGCGAGACCGATCATCTGGTCGGTCGCCCACGCGGCCTGTTGCTTGACCAAGAACGTCGCGATCTGCGCGCCACCTTCAATCATCAAGACGCCAGGCATCAACGGTCGGCCGGGGATGTGACCCTTCGCCCACCAGGGGTCCTCACCCCAATCCTTGTAGCCAACAGCGACATTGTTCGCGACGTCCAGATGGCAGATGCCATCGAGCAATTGGAACTTGTCGGCTTGCGGCAGGCAGCGACGAAGCACTTCGTCCGGGACGACATCCTGGCTCAGGTCCAGAGTTGCGAGATCGACAATCGGTTTGCCCATAGCGACGAGCAAGTTACCTGACCACCTGCACCAAGTCCGGCTCGAACTCTGGCATTTGCCGCCTACTCGGTGACAACAACGCAAAAACCAGGCGGGCCTGAGAACAGGCCGAGCGGCCACGTGGCCAATGGCAACGACGCTCGGAACCTGGCCCCTCGGAACTCCGACCATGACCGCAGCCCCGTCCGAGGTAGGCTTGCAGCAGTGCGCGAACTGACAGCTATGCCCCGGTGGTTCTGGCTTCTGCCCGTGATGGCGATGGCCATCTGGTGGCCGATCGACGCCTACTGGGCGAGCGATGACTTCCTCGCCGTTGCCTACTCGCAGAACTTCGGCGACGCCGCGTCGGACTTGGTTGGGCCGCAGTACGGCGCGACCGACATCTGGGCGTTCTACCGCCCCCTGATCACGCTGAGCTTCTGGTTTGACCAGACCATCGGCGGTCCGTTCCCACCGTTCGGGCACTGCAGCAACGTCGTCGCGCACGCCATCAGCACCCTGCTCGTGGCCTTGCTGTGGCGCCGATTCCTTGGCAACGGCGCGGCCTTCGGGGCGGCGGTGCTGTGGACCATGATGCCTGGCCACATCGGCTCGATCGCCTGGGGAGTTGGCCGCGTCGACAGCCATACCACGGTGTGGTGTTTGCTTGCGCTGTGGCTGTGCCTGCGCGCCAACGAACAACGGGCGGCGGACAACCAAGCCGCGCGCTGGCCCATGGTGGTCGCCACGGCGCTGGCGTTGATGAGCAAAGAACTGGCGTTCATCGTGCCGCCCTTGTGCAGTCTGCTGACGCTGATGCAGCTGTCGTGCGGGGCCGGCGCAACCAACCCGCTGGGACAACGGTTGCGCACCGCGTGGCAAGCGACCTGGCCGGTGTGGTCATTGTTCGCGGCATACCTGCCGTTCCGCCTGTTGGTGCTCGGCGAATTCGGTGGCTATGACGCCAGTGGACTGCCTGCGGACTACGGGCTCGGTGCCTTCGTCACCGACGCGCTGCTCAAGGTCGAAGGACTGGGCCGCATCCTGCTCGACGTGTTGTTGCCGCTGCGCTGGATCGGCACACCGAGCAGCGACTCGGCCTTGCCCGCGTGGTTGTTCTTGTTCGCTGCGGGAACTCCGATCGCGGCAGCTCTGCTCTTGACGCTGGTGCGACGCCCGCGCCTGACCATCATGACGCTGCTGGCGTTCCTGCTGGCGATGGCGCCGATGGTCGCCTTTTGGAACGCGGACAGCCCCCACAACTTGCGCTACTACTACCTGCCGGCGATCGCCCTGGTGGGCTTGCTGGCCAGCGCCGGACGGTGGTTCGTTGTGGTCATCGTGTTGGCGTGGCTCAGTCCGTTCGTGACCGTGCGCGCTACGCAGCATGCAGCCGACCAAGAATCTGCTGCGATGCACGCGGCGATGCTGAAGCAAGCCGACTCCGTGCCCGCAGGCCCGATGTTCGTTGCGGGCCTGCCGCACATGAACCAGGCCAAGACCGCGATCCAATTGCACTTCGGTGTCGACCGCATGTTGCGGCCACCGTTCACGAACGCGACGGTGCCCTTGTATGCGTTGCGGCCGCTGGCGACGGCGCCTCGAACCTTCCGGCTACAACCACCGGGCGCTACCCCGTTCGCGCTACCCGAAGGATCGACGTGGTGGTTCGACGACGTCGGTTCGCTGGCAAGAGCAACTGCACAGACACCACTGCCCGAACTGGTCATGACCGGCGACGACGACGGCATCGTCGACTTCGGCTTCGAGCGACTGACTGCGCTGACGGAGCAATACGCCGAAATCAAGGCGACCGGACGCGACACGTTCGGCCTGAACTTCCCCGGCGTGAAGGGACCGTTCTTCCGCGTGACCGTGTTCACGGCGAACGGCTATCTGTGCTGCATCTGCCAGAATCACAGTCAGCCGCAGGCAGCCCACGGGCGCCTAGATGGCGTGCGCATGCTGGCCAGGAACCACGACCGCGAGTTCGACATCGCCCGCATCGCCTTGGGCGACATCTTCCTCGGCGACGCACTGCCAGTACCGACCACGATCGACCTGGTGCCGGACTTTCCAACACTGGTCGAAGCTGGCACATTCGACTTCGCAAAGAACACCTTCACCCCAACCCACCGCGCCCGCCGGCTGGTGCGATTCCGGTTCGATCGTAAGTACCCGGAATGGGTTCGGACCGTGCAGGGCCGATAACAACGGCACCCAGGCCAATACGCGCAAAGTCCGCGGGCAGTTCGTGCCGAAAATGAATCCAGACGGCACTAGTGTGCTTCGCCTAAACGATGGGACCCCCCGACAGCAAGCCGACGCCGAACCACGGCACTGAGAACTTCTTCGTCAAGAACAGCGCATGGCTGCTGCTCGTCCTGGTCGTGGTTGCGACCCTGCTGCGCCTGCCGCTGCTCGATCGATCGATCTGGTATGACGAAGCGTGCATGTCTAGCCAGCGCATCGGCTCGACGCCGCAACTGCTGGCAACGCTCTACACCGACATCCAGCCGCCGCTGTTCGCCGTGTTCATGCACCTGTGGTATCTGCTGTTTGGCGACGGCGAAGTCGTCATGCGGCTGCCGGCGATGATCAGTGGCATCCTGTGCATCCCATTGACCTACTGGGTTGGCTACCGGCTGATCGGCCGCGCGCCCGCGCTGATGGCGGCCGCACTGCTAACCCTGTCCCCTGTGCACGTCTGGTATTCCACGGAAGCGCGACTCTACGCGCCGATGATCCTGACGACCCTGTTCGCATTCGGCTGCATCGACCGACTCACGGACCAGCAGCGAGGACCGCGCCCATGGCTGTTCTGGAGCCACTTGCTCAACCTCGTGGTCATGCTGTCCCTGCACTACTACCTCGCAGTCATCGTGGTCGCGCTCGCTGGACTGGCGCCGATCTTGATGCGCGGCATGACCGAACGCGCGCGCAGCCTGGTGATGTGGCACGGCATCGGCATCTTGGGCCTCGCCGGTTACGTCATGGCCAAGTTGCAACTCGGCGAGTTCGAAACCAGCCAGGACTACCTGCGCACCTTGAACGGGCGCGAACTGTTCCGCTTCTTGTTTGAGTGGAGTTGGTCGGGCAACACCATGCAGGCATCTGACGCCAGCTTGATGCGCGGGCTGGCAACTGGCTTCGTATGGTTTGGCGTCGGCCTGACTGTGCTGGGCGTGATCCGCCTGGTCGTCCACGCGCGCCGCAAGCCGCGCGCACTGCTGGTCCCTACGGGCGTCGCGGTGCTGCCGTGCTTCCTGTTTGCGTGCGTCTACGCTGGCTACAACAACACCTATCTCGAACGCTCGCTGATCCCAGCGCTGCCGTTCTTGTTCTTGCTGGCTGCTGCCGGCTTGCAAGTGTTTCCTGGCAAACTCCGGATCGTGGCTGGCGGCACCGTCCTGACGCTGGCAGCCACCGCCCTGATCAACCTGTATGCGTCCTACGACACCAAGTGGACGATCTACATGCCGCACCCGGACTGGCGCAGCGCCGCGCGGTATCTGAGCAACGAAATCGAAACTGGCGCCAGTGGCACGCCCGTGTTCACGTCGATGCCGAACCCGCGTTCGCTGTCCTACTATGACGTGCGCATCCAAGACGCGAAGAATCTCAAGGTCGAACTGTCGCCTGCCGACATCGGCAACAAGGTCCGGAAGCGCCTTGGCGATTGGCTCGGCGACTTCGCAGAGTCATCGTTCTCAGAATTCGCGGCCTACAACCAAGCGATGTATGCTGGCGCCGAACTGCTCGTGTACCGCTGCAAATCAACCCCCGCAGAGCTGCCAAGGATGGCCAGCCGCACCGATGCCACCTGCTATCTGGTGCGGAACAAATGGCACCCGCACCGCTCGGTGGATGGTTCGGTGGAAGCACTGCTAGCCCACCCACGCACCGAGGTCCTGCACACCGAACGCTGCACCGGCGTGACCGTCTACAAGGTTCGCTTCAAGTGACGGCCGAGACCGACCCCAGCGCGACGCCCGCTCCCGCGCCAGCGCCCGCGCCAGCGCCAGCGCCCGCGCCCACGCCCGCGCCCGACATCTCGGTCGTGATCGCGTGCTACATGGAAGAAGGGCACTTGGAAGACTCGATCGCGCAGTTGACTGCGACACTTGAGGAGATCGGGCGTAGCTACGAACTGGTGTTTATCGAGGACAAGAGCACCGACAAGACGGCCGACGTCATCAAACGACTGGTCGACGGCCACCCGCACCGCCGCGCGGTCTATCACGAAAAGAACGTCGGCCGCGGCGGCACCGTCACCGAGGGCTTCCTGCTGGCCAAGGGCCGCATCGTCGGGTTCTTGGATATCGACCTGGAAGTACACTGTCGGTTCTTGCCGTCGGTTCTCGACGCCATCGAAGCCGGCGCCGATGGTGCGACGGCCTTTCGCCACTACGCGGTCGGTTGGCGCCCCACGGCGATGGTGCGGCATGTGCTCAGCAGTGGCTACCGGTGGTTGTTCAACAAGATTTTCGACATGCCGTTCCGCGACCCGGAGACCGGCTTCAAGTTCTTCGTGCGCGAGAAGGTCCTCGAGGTCGCCAAGCGCACCAAAGACGTGGGCTGGTTCTGGGACTCGGAGATCATGATCCTGTCACACCAGGCCGGCTTGAAGCTGGTCGAAGTGCCATGCCGCTTCGAACGGCGTGCCGACAAGGCGTCCACGGTGCGCGTCTTCCACGATGTCTGCGGCTACCTGATTGCGATCTGGAAGTTCCGCAAGCGGCAAAACACCGAGCGCCGTCAAGCCTCTAGCAGCCAGTAGCCCCAGCAGCAACTGACCGCTCACCAGTGCTCTAACAGTTGTCGCGCCAGTCGGCCGGTGGGCCACCCTCAATCTCCGGCGTCAAGATCTCCTCGACGTCGAGCACGCGACACGTGCAGCCAACGCCGAGCAACTTAGCCAGCGATGGCGTCGTGCGTTCTTCATCGCCCGAGATCCACTCCTTGACGTAGGTCCCGTGCTGGCACAGCACCTTGAGGTCGAGGGCCCCATCGTCACGCGGCTGCAGGTCCAGGACCTTCAGCTTGCGCTCCCGCTCGAGGTCGGCGCGACGGTGCGCGACGCGCTGCGGCGTACGCTGGATGATGCCACCCGCGAATGCGCGCACCGCGGCGAGGCGCTCTGGATCGGGAGTATCGTTCAGGGCCACTTCCGCGCGGTAGGTCTTGTCGAAGTGCGTTTCTTTCCAATAGACCACGCGGCGACGTTCGACACGTTCGAACGGCGCCAGTTCAATCGCGCCATCGGCACGTTCTTGGATCTCCAAACGGATTGCTTCGAGGTCGATGTTGGGGTTGCGCGCGCCGACCACTTCGAACACGAACGGTCGCCCCTTGCCGAGCATCAAGACATCGATGTCTTCTCGACCAGCGCCGTGAAACTTGCCCAACTTGCCCTGCATCGCCGGCACCAGGCGGCGCGAGATCAACTCCTGTACCGACTCCTTGGTCAGCTTGCCGAAGCCCTCACAGTGCTTGCAGCCAACCCGCCGGCGGCGGTCGCCTTTGCACTTGGGGCAGTAGAAGATCGTCTGTGGCAGCCCGCGCCGCAGTTTGCGGTAGCGAGACTCCAGGTAGAGCGTGCTCTTGGGGCGACGCGCGGTCGCCGCGTCCTTGGCCGATTGGGACATGCGGCGAGAGCAGACCCCAGAAGGCCTGCCTGAGCAAGAAACTACTGGTGTCCGGCTGGGGCGCCGGAGCGCTCTTGCTTGCGCAAAGCCGAGTTCTTGCGGTCGGTTCGGCGCTCGAGGAAGCGGCCCAGAAGCCCGAAGAACTCCTTCACGGCGATCGGCGTCTGGACGAACGAGTGGATGTCGTACTTCGACTTCTCCTTCGCCATGTCCTTGATGTTGCGCGGGGCCGTCAGCACAAACAGCTCAATCGTCGTATCGAACGACCTCAGGTGCTGCAGCAGCTTCATGGTGTCCTTTTCGCGTGGGTCCACGCCCAGGAACACGCAGTCAAACACCTTGCCGCGCGCCTCACTGACGCCAGCATGACCAGTGCCCACGGTGACGTGGAACTCGTCAAACTGCTGCAATCCGACCTTAACCATGTCCCGGATCAACGGGTCCTTCTCGACAAGCAGCACTTCCATGACTCCCATATCGGCATATTGCGGCAATCCCCGGAGTCCCGGTTCGGATCTCGCGATAACAACGCAGCTTGACGACCGACTGCCCAGGCGGTGTCCTACTGCCACGTGAACTACCTCGCTGGCGTCGACGAAGCTGGGCTTGGGCCAATCCTTGGGCCGCTTGTCGTCGGCGGGGTCACCATGGCAGGCCCGGAAGGCACCGCACCGTGGCGCTTGCTGCAGCGCCACGTCAGCAAGCTCAAATACGTCAAGGGCAAGGTTCGGGTCGCCGACAGCAAAAAGGTCAACCAAGGCAACCACGGCCTGCTGCGCCTCGAAGAGACGGCGCTGGTGTTTTGGACGGCGCTACATGGCGAGCCGCCGAGTAGCTTGCAGGAGTGGCTGGTCAAGCTAGGCCACGACCTCGGGAGCCACTGCAGCGTTGCCCTTGGTATGAAGACCTGAGCCTTGCCCTGCCGCTGCACGCCGATCGCGACTGGATCAGCCTGACCGGCGAGTTGGTCGCTCGGGCGCTGCGCCGTGGCGAGTGCGAATTGCTCGACATTGCCGTGCGTGCAGTCGACGTCGAGGAGTGGAACGTGTTGATCGCCGACACCGACAACAAGAGCAAGGCCCACTTCCACGCGTATGCCGAAGTACTCGGACTGTTGCTACGCGGCCTGTTTCCCCGCGTCCAGAAGGACGACTCGTGCCACCTCGTCGCCGACCGTTGCGGTGGCCGCAGCCACTACAAGTCAGACCTCGAACGGCTCTGCCCCGATTCCAAGGTGCGCATGCTCAAGGAGATCAAGGGCGTGTCTTCCTACAACCTGCAGCAACAGGATGGCGATGTGACGGTGACGTTTGCCGAGCGCGCCGAAGACCGCGCGTTTCCAACGGCGCTGGCCAGCTGCTGCGCAAAATACCTGCGCGAGTTGATGGTCGAGTGCATCAACCGATGGTTCCAGGCGCGCGTGCCTGATCTAAAACCAACGGCCGGCTACTACGTCGATGGCCACCGGTTCTTGACTGACGTGGAACCCCAGATCGCAGCACTCGCGCTGCCCCGGCACCGCCTGGTGCGGGTGCGCTGAGCGGCCGCCAAGCAGCGGCTGCACCGCGCCTTGCCCCTACTCGTTGCGTTCGGCCAACTGCTTCGCTTGCACGAGCAACGGATCGTCCGCCGAGACCGCCGCGGTCAACAACGCGACGGATTTGGCCGCCGCAGCCACTGCCAGCTCTGGCTGCTCCGCGGCGAACAACGCGCGCGCCCGCAGCAACCACGTCAGGCCGGGAAATTGCGGCGGCAACTGCCTGGCAGGATCGGAGTCCCGCGCAAGTAGATCGATCAAGTGCTTGCTGATCGAGAGCGCGCCCTGACGATCGCTGGCCGCAATGCGAGCCATGGTCAAGTTGTGGCCAGCGTGGAACGTCGCCGGATGCACTTCGCCGCGATCCTTCACCACTCCTACAAATGCGCGCGCCATCAACGCAGCGGCCTGCTGCACGTCGCCGCGCTCTTTGATCGCAACCGCCAACGCTTGCACGACATCCAACGTACGGTAGTCATCCTCGCCGAAGGTGCGCTCACAGCGCTCGAGCAACTCGGTGGCCAAGGTCTCCAGTTCGTCGCGCTTGCCTTGCCGGTGCAGCACCTTCAACAGGTGGTAGCCACAACCGATCGTCAACTGGTCATCGGGGCCAACCAGTTCCTCAAAGCCAGCCATGGTTTCGCGATGGCACTTGGCAGCCTTGTCCAGCTCGCCAAGATCACGCCACGCCTCCGCGAGGTTGTCGACAATTTGTAGGGTCGACGCCACCGGGTGGTCACTGCGCTTGGCGCGCTTCACGGCTTCCGCCAACACGTCGCGAGCAGCTTCAGGATCGCGCAGCCCAAGCATCAGCGTGCCAAGATTGTGCATCGTCACCAGGGTCCCGTGCGCATCGCCCCCCAACAACCGCTCGCGCGCAGCAAGGGTCTTGCGAAACAACGCCTCCGCGTCGCGCAGCTTGCCGGCGTGCCGCATGATGTAGGCGCGGTTGTGTTGGATCGTCCAAAAGAGCTCGCTGTCTTCGCGATCCTCATTCGAGAACTGATCATGCAACGATTCGACCAGCTGTTCGGCGTCCGCCTGCCGTCCATTCTCACGCAAGGCGACCACCAGGCCAATCGCCATCAATACTGTGCGAGGGGAGCCTGGGCCTTCGACCTCGCGCCACAAGTGCAAGGCACGCTCGAGATGCGGCACCGCCACGCCAGGCATCGACAGTCCGCGATAGGTGTCGCCAATCAACTCGCGCAGCTGCGCTTCGGTTTCGGCATCTTCGAACGTCTCGCCCACGATGCTCTTCGCGGCCTCATCCAGCGCTTCTCGCACCGTGTAGTTCGCGCCGCGCGCCGCCATCAGGGAAGAGTTGTGCAAGAAGTCGCCGGCGAACTGTGCGACCCGCTTCGAAACGCGCTCGCGGCGGGCCAACTCAAGGTTCTGCTGCTCTAGCTGAGCTTCGCGCAACGCCAACGCAGAATTGCGACTCTTCAACTGCAAACGCTGGCGTTCGAGCTCTGCGTTCTGTGCTTGCAGTTGGTCCTTGCTCGTCGCCAACACCCCGTTCTTGCGCGTCAATTCCGCACCGCGCCGGTTGAGTTCGGAGTTTTGCGCCAGCACCACCACCAGCGCCACCACCACGAGCAACGCAATGACCGCCAACGACAGCACCAAACCCGCACGGCGTCGGGCGAACATGCGCACCTGATAGAAGGTGCTCGGAGCCCGTGCTCGCACCGGGCGCGCTTCGAGGAACGCACGCAGGTCGTCGGCGAACTCGACCACCGACGAATAACGATCCGCAGCATCGCGACGCAGCGCCTTTTGCACGACCACTTCGAGATCGCGGTCGATGCCTCGCACGACCGTCGACAGCCTCGGCGCATCTTGGTTCGCAACTGTCTCGGCGACAATCAGCGGCGTCGTCTCCTCGAACAGGAACGGGCGACGGCCAGCAATCAGTTCGAACACGACCACTCCCAGCGCGTAGATGTCGCTGCGCAGGTCGACGTCGCGGCCGCGCAACTGCTCGGGACTCATGTAGTGCAGCGTGCCCATCACGACATCGCCTTCGGTCAGCTGCGCATCACGCGACATGCTGCGCGCGATGCCAAAATCGATCACCTTGGCGCGACCATTCTCGTCAACCAGGATGTTTTGCGGCTTGAGATCGCGATGCACGACACCTTGCAGATGCCCATGGTGCACTGCGTCACAGACCTGCAGGATCAGTTCGAGCCGTTCCCGGGTACCGAGTTCGTTGGCCTGGGCGTAGCTGATCAAGTCGCGAGCGCCAGGGACAAGCTCCATCGCGAACCACGGCAATTCGATGTCGCCCGCCTTGTGCACACCGACTTCGTGCACTTGGGCAATCCCCGGGTGTCGCAGATTGGCCAACACTTCGGCCTCCCACTTGAACCGACGCACGGCTTGTTCGCTGGCAAGCCCGAGTGACAAAACCTTCAACGCAACCCGGCGGCGCGGTTCATCTTGCTCAGCCTCGTAGACCGTGCCCATGCCGCCGCTACCGAGCACCGAACGCAATGCGAACGGACCGACTCGCCCGCCAGTGGCGAGGCTGCCACTAGCCAGCCCCCCACTGGCCAGCCCATCGCTGCGCAAGCCACCGTGACCAAGCGAGCGTCCGCAGTTCGTGATCAACTCGACGCCACGATCCAGCAACGACCCCAGGTCACTGCCATCGGCATCACAGGCGAACAACTCGTCGATCTCTCGACGCACCTCGCCGTCCGCACCGCATTCGCGATCGAGAAACATCGCGCGCTCTTCGGCCGGCAAGTCCAACGCCGCCTCGAACAGCTGCCGCACCCGCTGAAAGCTGTCGGACGATTCATCGTCAACTCGCATCGCCCGCCACTCCATCCGTGCCCAATTCGCGCACCAAGAACGCGCGCGCCGTACGCCATCCTCGTTCGACTGAGCGCAGCGATGTGCCGAGTGCTTCGGCGGTCGTCTGGTTGTCGAGTCCGCCAAAGAACCGCAACTCGACCAACTCGGCCAATTGTGGATCGAGGTCCTGCAGCCGTTGCAAGATCTCGTCGACGGCGAGCAAGCTGCCGGCGTCGTCGCGAGCAGCACGCAACTCGGCATCGAGCTCGACGCGCTGACCACCGTGGCGCTTTTGTGCGGAACGGGCCCGGGCGTGATCAACCAGCACGTGCCGCATGGCGCGCACCGCCACGCGTAGGAAATGGCCGCGATCGTCGTAGCGCGAGCCCGGACCGATCAAGCGCAGGTAGGCCTCATTGAGCAGTGCCGTCGGCTGCAAGGTGTGGCTGCTGCGTTCCTGCCCCATCAACCTGCCGGCCAGCCGGCGCAATTCGTCATAGACCAGTGGCAACAACTGCTCCGCCGCGTCGCGGTCGCCACCACCGACTTGGTCCAACAACCTCGTCGTCGCAGCGGGATCTCGGGCAGCGTCTGCCATGAACTGGCTCTTGCTACCCGAACAGTCCGGCGCGGGCTCGCGAACAGCTCCCGTGCCAACCCGCGACGCGACGCACTTGTGCCGGCCAGCCGTCACGCGGGGACGCATCGGGGACGAACATGACTTGGGCACCTCTACAACCACGCTCGCCATGGCGTGCAACCGGGACGGGGCCCGCCAAGTTTTTTGGCAGAACCAGACATCAGGGTTTCACGGGCCGCTTCGCGACAAACGCGTGACGGGCCGCAACCATGATGTCTAGCCTTCGGATTCGTTCCCGAAGCCCTCGTCGACCAGCAGGTCGGGGCTGTTCGCCGCCGCGACCGCCAAGGCATCGCAGCGTTCATTCAGGGGGTCGCCAGTGTGGCCCCGGACCCAGTTCCAGCGAATCTCATGGCCCGCCACGGCCTTGAGCATGCGCAGCCACAGGTCCTTGTTCTTGACCGGCTGCTTCGACGAAGTCTTCCAACCCCGCTTCTGCCAACCTTCGATCCAACCCTTGCTCATGGCGTGCACGACGTAGGTGGAATCGGACCACAAGTCGATGGTGCACGGCCGGCTCAACGCCTCGAGGCCGACGATCGCGCCGAGCAACTCCATGCGGTTGTTGGTGGTATTGCGGTAGCCCTGGGACAGCTCCTTCTGGTGCTCGCCAAACAGAATGACCGTGCCATAGCCGCCAGGGCCCGGATTGCCGAGGCAGGCGCCATCGCTCGAAATCGTCACGGTCGAATCACTCATCGCGTGCCGGAATACCCGGCCCGGCTTGCCCGAACAACAAGCATTGGCGCTACCTTCGGCAGCCATGACCACTCGCCGGCGAATCGGGCAGGGCTATCTGTTGCTGCAGGCGATGGCGATCGCTGCATGGTGGCTGTGGTTGTGCAGTTCGTCGGCAGCGCGGGAACGGTTCACGGTCGCTGGCTGGCCCGAAGAAACCCTGCTCGCATTTGCCGCACCCGACCTGGTGTTGCTGGTATTCGGCTCGGCCCTCGCCTCACGAGGCGTCGGCCAAGGTCGCGCTTGGGCCCCGCTGGCAATGTGGCTGGTCGCCGGCGCCGCAAGCTATGCCGCGCTGTTCTGCCTCGCCGCGAGCGTGCTGAGCAACTCGATGTGGCTCGGCACGACCATGATGCTGCTGTGCATGACCGGGTCGGCCGGCATCGCCTGGTGCAACCGCCAAGAGCCAACGCCATGAAAGGCTTCCGCGTCGCGAGCGAAGCGCCAACCGCACAACACATCGCATTGACCTGCACCCAGATCGTGGTGTTTTGGTCGTTCTTCCTGTTTGTGCTACCAGCGGCGGTAGAAGCAGCGGAACACGCCCTCGAGTTGCCGGCCATGGCACTGCGTTCACCGCACCTGATCGGTGGCATCCTGTTCGGACTTGCCAGTTGTGTTGGCCTGCTGTCCGCCATAGTCATGGCAGTGCGTGGCCGAGGCACGCCGCTGCCGCTACAAACCGCTCGCAGGTTCGTCGTATCTGGAACCTACAAGTGGGTCCGCAATCCGATGGCGCTGGCCGGAATCACCCAGGGAATCGCAGCCGGAATCTGGCGCGATAGTTCGCTGGTGATTCTCTACGCGCTGTGCGGCGGATTGCTGTGGCACAACCTCGCTCGCCCACCGGAGGAACGAGACCTGGAGGCGCGCTTTGGCCAACAGTTTGTCGACTATCGCGACCGCGTCGGCATCTGGCTGCCGCACTTGGGCAGCAAAGCCATGGAGCGATTCGTCGGGATCACGATGCCGATCGCGAGCCTGGTATTGACGTTTTGGTTGCCCGCGGTGCAAGCCGTTCCGCTCATCGCGACCACGCTGCTGCTTGGCGGCTACCTTGCGATTCGACCGGCGAAGTCGACTAATTCTGGCCACAGTTCTTCGAAGTCCGACTCGAACGCGACGTAGTTGCGACGCAGCTCTGCGGTAATCGTCGCCAACGGAGACGGACGCCGCCCGCGCCTCGCCATCGCCCGCAACACGCGTTCGATGCCGTCGACCGTGCCGTACATGGTCAGCCAACTGTTCTCCGCCATGCGGTCGTGCAATCGCTGCAAGTCGGGCGGCAACAGCTCGCGATGTTCTTGCATCGCCGCGTGCACACCTGCAACGAACTGCTGCAACTCGCGACCATCACCGTGCCGCCGCCAGTCGCGAGCGAGGTAGTGATCAAAGAACACATCGAGCGCGACTCCGCCATAGCGCTGAAACGGTTGCGCAAACCGTGTGCGGGCGCGACGAAACACTGCGTGGGCATCGACGAAGTTGTCGATGGCACGATGCAGAGCCACGCCACGCTGGATCTCGGGGTGCAACGACGACACGTCGACACCGCGCACAAAATCACCGGCAAGGTTGCCGATACGCAACAACGGTTGGTCCGGAGAGAGCCGCAGATGCGCGAGCCAGTTCACGCGTTGCCCCGCTCAAACTCGGCCGTTTCGCGCCGAAGCGCGTTCCTGGCGATTCGCGAAGTAACGACAAGGAATAGCAGCGTGGCCACGATCGCTACCATAGTCGCCCACCAGCTACCGGCGGCTTGCCAGTCCAATTCGGACAACTCCGCCCCGACCAGCGACACCGCGATCAAGCGTGGGCCAGCGCCAATCGCCGTCGCAACCAAGAACACGGAGCCGCGCACGCCAAACGCCGCCATCAGTAGGTTGGTCGCAGCAAATGGCAGAACCGGCGACAACCGCAGCAGAGCAATCAACCAAATCGTGCGGCCAGTGCTTCGACCGAGCAACGCACGGTGCACGCGCGCAGCCTTTGGCTGGTTGCCGATCGCATCGAGAACGCGCGAACCAACGACCCGGGACCAGAGCTGGAAGCCAATGATCGCCGCAACCAGCACCACCAGCAGACCGAGCACTGTGCCGAGCCATGCTCCAAACAGATAGCCAGCAACCAGCGAGGCCACCTGGGTCGGCACCAGACACAAGCCTGCCATGATCGCCCCGAGCCCCCAAAACACCAGGACCGAGTCCAGCCCTTCGCCAAACCACGGCAACCAGGTGGTCGAGGTCGCGGTCAAGACCAACAATCCCACCACCGGCCCGCCGGCCGCAACCACGAACCATGGCCCCGCAGGCCCCAAGCCGCGCGCGATGCTGCGAATGCGCGCCAGCCAGGAAAGGCTCGGAGTTGGCGTCGATTCGGTGGGCATGCGCGCAGCAGGCTCGGCCATCTAGCGAGTCGGGGCAAGGGGTTTGTCGAACTGCGAGGCCCGGATAGCTTCTGGAGCATGGGAACTAGAGCAACGTGATTCGCATGCCACACGAACAAGCTCCCACTCAGCATCGCCACTCGGCACCGACAAGAACGTGCACGCGGGCCATGGCGCTGGTCACGCCCCTGCTGCTCGCCACGCTGTTGGCAGTCGCGGCAATGCCCGTGACGGCACAACGCGGCCCTCGCTGCGCGTGGAGCCCGGATGGCCAACACCTGCTCTACATCTCCCGGGTGAACTACAACTACTTCGTTGCCAGCTACGAGGTGGCTACCGGCAAAGCCAGCCGGATCCTCACCGGACCTGGACGCAACGAACTGAGGGCGGTGGCGTGGTCCCCTGATGGCTCGGAGTTCGCCACCGTCAGCTACGACAACACGCATCCCGTGCGCACGACGGTGCACATCTTGCCGTTTCCAAGGCGTGGCCAACCACAGCGTTTCGAGCGCTTGCTCGAAGGCGGCTACGGCAAGCACGGCGCGTTACTGTTCCGTGATTCCGGTCAGCCCACGGGTTCGACCCTGTGGTTCGAGGCCAGTGGCGCGATCGAGTGGAGCCGCCAAGATGGCACGATCCGGCGCGTGCCGGAAGCGGACGGCGAAACGGTGATCCCGCTCGCTTCCGCTGGCTACACCGTCGGCTACATCGCCGTCAAGGAACAGACAGCGCCGACCCAATGGCAGATCGGGACGATCGACACGCGAACCCTCGTGCGCACGCCTCTCTACCAACACACCGACTTCCCCAAACTCGCAATCGACACGACCCCCGCGTTCTCGCCCAAGCTCGACCGCATCGCCGTATCGGCCATGGACCGTGCCACCGAGGACTACTCGATCCTCGTGCTCGACGGCGGCCAGATCATCAGCAGCCTGCCTCTGGGGAAGGCCGGCGAAGTCTCCCCGAAGGACCTCGCATGGTCGCACCATGGCGCCACGGTGTTCGCGTATTTGCAGCGTCGCACCCGAGGACAGCCAATGCAGCGACTGCTGTTCGAATCCACGTTCAGCGGCAGCGCCACACGCGAGACCCAGCTCTTTGCATCCGACGACAACTCGGCCGTGCGATCGCCCTACGGCTTGTCGATCTCACCGAACAACAAGACCGCCGCAGTCGTCATCATGCGTGACTTCCGAGCCTCACCAGAACTGTTGCTCGTGGATTTGGCCGACAAGACGCGCCCGGTAACCGCGGTGCCAACGCTGCCCAGCATCGAAATCGTTGTGCGCGGCTCCGACTTGGCGCTGGCAGCGGCCAGTGCTTGGCGAGATGCCTGGACTGGCAACAACACCGAACATCGGTTGTTGCTGCGCAGCGGTGGCAGCGCGGCGGGCATGAAGGCACTGACGGATGGCAGCGCGCACGTCGCGTTGACCAGCCGCCCGGTGACGGCGACCGAACATGCGCTGGCCAAAGCCGCTGGATTGCAGCTCGACATCCAGTGCATCGTTCGCGACGTCGTCGCGATCTGCGTGCACCCGGACAATACGCTGCCGGCCATCAGCACCGTGCAGCTGCAACGTCTGTTCACGGACAAGGTCGACAAGCAGTGGTCCAACCATGGAGTCACCATGCCCACGGCAAGTGATGACATCGCCACGGCGATGCTGCTGCCGGGCAGTCCGAGCTACACGCCGTTTCGCAAAGCCGTGCTCAACAACCGCAGCACCGCGACGGGGCATACGATCAAGCAACAGCCGGCCGAGCTCGCGGAGTTCGTTCGCACCCATCGCAACGCAATCGCCTGCTTGCCACTGGATACCGCGCGCGAGCTCGGTGAAGAGATCCGTATCGTGCCGGTGCGGGTCGGCAACGCGGTCGTGGCGCCGACCGAAACCGCAATCAAGGACGGCAGCTATCCGTTGATCGACTCGTGGTACGTCGTCACCCGCAAGAACGTCGAACCGCGCGTGCGAACGTTCGTCAACTGGCTTGACAGCGACCAAGCCAAGCAAG
>CAXBFC010000064.1:0-23933 GCA_963974725.1 uncultured bacterium
CCTTGAGCGTGCGCGAACCGCAGTATCCCATCCCGGAACGAATGCCGCCAACCAGCTGGTAGACGTAGTTCGCGACCGAGCCCTTGTAGGGCACCATGCCCTCAACTCCCTCGGGCACGAACTTCATCTTGTCCTGCACGTCGCCTTGGGCGTAACGATCCGCCGAGCCCTTCTCCATCGCGCCGAGTGAGCCCATGCCGCGCACGGTCTTGAACTGACGACCGCGGTAGAGAATCGTTTCGCCCGGAGACTCATCGAGTCCGGCGAGCAGCGAGCCAAGCATGACCGTCGACGCGCCGGCAGCGAGCGCCTTGACGATGTCACCCGATTGGCGAATACCGCCGTCGGCGATCACTGGCACACCGGCCGGGTCACAGGCGCGAACGGCGTCGAGAACAGCAGTCAACTGTGGCACACCACAGCCGGTAACTACGCGGGTCGTGCAGATCGAACCGGGGCCGATGCCAACCTTGACACCATCGACGCCGGCGTCAACCAATGCCTTGGCGCCGTCGTAACTGCCGACGTTGCCGGCAACCACCGGGATCGACATCTGTTTCTTGATCGCCATGACGGTGTCGATGACGTTCTTGCTGTGGCCGTGCGCCGTGTCGACGACTACGACGTCAACACCGGCTTCGACCAGCTTTTGCACGCGCTCGAGATCGTGCACACCAACAGCGGCGCCGACCAACAGTCGGCCGCGTTCGTCGCGGGCGGCCATCGGGTATTCCTCGGTGCCGCGGATGTCACGCATCGTGATCAAGCCAGCCAAGGTGCCGTCGTCCTTGACCAGGATCAGCTTCTCGACCTTGTTGGTGCGCAGGATCTGGCGAGCCTGATCCAGTGTGGTGCCGGGCTTCGCCTTGACCAGGTTCTGCTTGGTCATGACGGCCCCTACCAAGGCGTCACGATCATCGACGAAGCGCAAGTCACGATTGGTCAGGATGCCAACGACGCCGCGCTTGTCATCGACGACGGGCAGTCCACTGATCTTGTGCGACCGCATCAGGTCCTTCGCCTGGCCAACCGAGTCGTCGGGCGACAGCGCCACAGGATCGAGGATGATGCCGTTGGCCGATCGCTTGACCTTGTCGACTTCGTGGCACTGGCCTTCGATCGACAGGTTCTTGTGCACGATGCCGATGCCACCTTGCTGGGCGAGTCCGACCGCCATGCGGGACTCGGTGACCGTGTCCATGGCTGCGGATGCAATTGGCGCGTGAACCGTAACGCCACGGCAGAACCGGGTCGTCGTCGCGACGTCGCGCGGCAGCGCAGATGCCATTTGAGGCACCAACAAGACGTCGTCGTAGGTGAGGCCTTCGCCGAGAAACTCTGCCAAATTGCTTTCTCCTGGATGGTAGGGAAAGCGTGAAGACTGTAGCGACTCGGCGCGGCGAACGCCATGCACAGTTCTGGAGTTCAGTCAGGAAAGCACTACTTGTTGGGCGTCCCGACGCGCGGACTTACCACCCGTGGACACGGCAACCGACCTGCTACTGCGGCATTCGCCACACACAACTCGAAGCGTTGCCGTCACTACGGGGCGCGACCTTGAGGGTGCGCTCGAACTGACGCGCCCCCACGACCAGCAGCAAACTTGCCGGCCCCTCGGGCACCGCAAGGTCGACGCCAGACGGTGGTGCGGCAACTTCGACAGCCCAGCCCGATTCGTGGCGAACGGACAAGGTGCCCGTCACCGACAATGCCGGCTCGAAGACGATCGTCACCGGGAAGAGTTGTTGCTGGGCGACGGCCGGTTCGGTCCCTGTAGAAGCCGTCGACCCAGGCGACTCTGCGGTACGGTTCTGGGCGGTACGGTTCTGGGCGGCACGGTTCTGAGCACCGCGATTCTCGCCACGGTTCTCGGAGATGACGCAACTGGCCTGCAGCAGGGAGAGCAACAGAACCACCAGTAACGCCGGCGACGGCGCGGGCCGGCTACCATTCATCATCGCAAGAAGGTCATCGCCGCAAGAACGTCGCCTCGGCCGGCTCGTGGCCGCGCACGACGTGGATGTCCGCTCGGTTGGCGGCGAGGTGCTGCAGGATCGGCCAGCAATCGGCCGGATCGGCAGCAACCTGCTCGGCGAGCGCCGCTGTGGTTTGGCCGGCGGCCGAGACCGCGGCGAGCAGCTTGCCCTGGAGGTCGAGCACGATCCCCGCGGCCTTCTTGCCCGCTTCGACTCCGGGTTGGTGGTAGGCGTTGGTATCAATCAGTTCGGCGTAGATCGACACCGTTCGCTCGAACAGCCCGACCAACGCACCGAGCACCCGCTCATCGACCCGATCGACGGCGATCGTTGCCGAACGCCGGCCCTTCTCATGCAGCGCCTTGCGCGTGCCCTGCCAGAAGCCATCGAGGTAATCGCCAGCGGTCACGCCGGGGTCGACCTCGAAGTGCTCGTCGCTGCTGCGATCCTGCAACACCCGAACAAACGTCGCGAAGAAGTCGTGACGGCCATCGCGCAACTGCTGCACGTAGGCGTGTTGATCGGTCGAGCCCTTGTTGCCGTAGACGGCGAGGCCCTGGTTGACGACGTTGCCTTGGCGATCGAGCTCCTTGCCCAAGGACTCCATGACAAGTTGCTGCATGTAGCGCGACAACAGCAGCATGCGATCCTTGTAAGGCAACACGACCATGGCACGCTCGCCTTTGCCGCCGCCTTCGTGATGCCAGAACGCCGCGAGCATCGCTGCCGGGTTCTGCCAGACATCGGGGTTGCGCGTCGCGTCGTCCATCGCCGCGGCACCCGCCAGGAACGCGCGCACATCCATGCCGACCAACGCGCCCGGCAACAAGCCGACCGCCGAGGTGATCGAGGTGCGGCCGCCCACCCAGTCCCACATGGGGAACGTCTGCAGCCATTGCTCGCTGGTCGCCAGCTGGTGCAGCTTGCTGCCATCCATGGTCACCGCAATCGCGCGCGCGCCAAACGCGAGCCCTTGGCCTTCTACTGCGCGCCGCACTTCGAGCATGCAGTTGCGCGTCTCCGGCGTGCCGCCACTCTTGCTGATGACGATGACCAAGGCATCCTGCAAGCTACCGATCTCTGCCAGCGCGCGATCGATGCCTTCGGGATCCGTGTTGTCGAGCACACACAGCTCCATCGGATGAGCCCCACCAGCTGAGCCGCCACCACCGAAGACCCCACCACCGAAGACATCGGCAAGCAACATCGGGCCGAGCGCCGAACCACCGATGCCGCACAACACTACCTTGCGGAACGTGCCGCCCTCGGGCGGTAGCACGCGACCGGAATGCACTGCTTGCACGAACTCCGCAATGTCATCGATGCTGCCGCGAATCGTCTGCTCGAGCTCTTCGCTCGGAGCCAGACCCGGCGCGCGCAACCAGAAGTGGCCGACCTGCCGACCTTCATCCTGATTGGCAACGCTGCCGCCCTCCAGGTCCTTCATCGCCTGCAGAGCGGCCGTCAACTGCGGCGTCAGCGCCGCGACGTCACTCTCTGCGAGTGCCGAATGACTGAGGTCGAGCTCGACGAACGGGTCGTCGAGCACACTTCGGAAACGGAGATAACGAGCGAAGCGGTTGGCGGTATCCATTGCGACTGAGACTCACCCCGATGGTAGTCTGCGCGCATGCAAGGCGAAACGGCCATCCTCAACGAAACGACCGTCAGCCGCGAAACGGCGATCTTGATCGCGTTGGTGGCGTTTTTGGTCGGGCTGTTACTGGTGGGCTTGCGCGCCAGCAAGAAGACCTCGAACTCCGACGGGTTCTACCTGGGTGGCCGTACCCTCGGGCCATGGGTGGCGGCACTTGCCGCGAACGCCAGTTCGTCGTCGGCGTGGAGCATCGTTGGCGTCGGTGGCTTCGCCTACAACTTCGGCATGGCCGCACTGTGGCTGATCCCCGGCTGCATCGGCGGCTTCGTGCTCAATTGGTTTGTGATCGCGCCGCGCCTGCGCGCCCAAACTGGTGAGTCCATCACGCTGACCGACTTCCTGGCCGGACCGATCGGCGCGCCTGGGCGCAATCGCATCGCGGTGTTTGCGGCTTTCTTGACGCTGGCGTCGCTGCTGACGTATGTCGCGGCCCAGATGCAGGCCGCCGGCGCCGCGTTCTCGCATGCGTTCCCGCAACAGTTTGGCACCGACGCGAGCATGGGCATCATCATTGGCGCCCTGGTCACCGTCGCCTACACGTTGATGGGCGGCTACCTGGCAGCGAGTGTCACCGATACTCTACAAGGCTTGTTGATGGTCGGAGTCGCCGTGCTGGTGCCAGCGGCGGCAATCTGGCACGCCGGCGGCATCGGCGAGTTCTACGAACAGATCGCGGCGGTCGACGCGGCGAACTGGCACAGCTTGGGGAGCAAATTTGATGGTGCGTCCGCGGCGGCGTTCGCGTTCGGATTGATTGGTATCGGCCTCGGCTATCCCGGCCAACCGCACGCCGTCAACAAGTTCATGGGCATGTCCCCCGACGCTTCGATGAACGTCGCGCGCACGGTCGGCCTCAGCTGGGCGGTGCTGCTCTATAGCGGCATGCTGATCGTCGGCTGGGCGGTTCGCGCCAACATGCAAGTCGGCCACGCCGAAGATGCGATCTACGAAGCGAGCAAGAACCTGCTGCCGGTTGTCGTCGACGGCATCGTGGTTGCGAGCGTGCTCGCCGCGATCATGTCGACCGTGGACAGCCAGCTACTGGTCTGCGCCAGCAGCGTGACCCACGACCTCGGGCTGGCCCGCCGGTTTCCCGACAAGATGTTGCCGATCGCACGCGGCACCGTGCTGGCAATTGGCGTCGGCGCCCTGATCGCCGCGCTGCTGCTGCCCAAGGATGTGTTCGGCAACGTGATGTTCGCCTGGGCTGCCCTCGGGTCCGCGTTTGGACCGCTGTTGATCGTGCGATTGTGCCTCGGACCGGTGGCTCCGAACTGGGGCTTTGCGTCGATGGTCGTCGGCGGAGGCAGCGCGGTCTTGGCGTTCTACATCAACAAGATGCAGCTATTCCCGGACGTTCCGGGCGGCTTCCTCGACCGCGTTGGGTCGTGGCTGTTGGCCCTGGCAATTGCCTTTGTAGGTTGGCGCCGCGCCAACCGATAGATACGTCCCGAACGGTCATGCGCGATTCCTACCTCGTCTTTGGACAGCCCCTCATCGAACAAGCGGAGATCGATGAGGTCGTCAGGTCCATGAAGGACGGCTGGCTCGGCACCGGTCCGAAGGCTGCCGAGTTCGAACGCCTGGTCGCCTCGTACAAAGGCGTGCCGCACGCCGTCGGCTTGAACTCGTGCACCGCCGGATTGCACCTGGCTTGCGTCGTGCTCGGCCTCGAACCCGGCGATGAGATCATCACGACGCCGATGACGTTCTGCGCGACGATCAATGCGATCATCCACGCCGGCGCAACTCCGGTGCTCGCCGACGTCGACCCGGTGTCGATGAACATCGATCCAGAGTCCGTTCGCCAAGCGATCACGGAGCGCACCAAGGCGATCTTGCCGGTGCACTTTGGCGGCCGTTCGTGCGCGATGGATGAGCTGATGGCAATCGCTCGTCAGCACAACTTGAAGGTCATCGAAGACTGCGCCCACGCCATCGAAACGGAATATCGAGGCCAGAAGGCTGGCACGATCGGCGACCTCGGCGTGTTGAGCTTCTACTCCACCAAGAACATCATCACCGGCGAAGGCGGCATGGTGCTGACTCGCGATGCGGCCCTGGCTCAGCGCACCAAAATGATGGGTCTACACGGCATGTCGAGCGATGCGTGGAAGCGCTTCAGCGACGACGGCTACCGCCACTACGACGTCGAAGAGATCGGGTTCAAATACAACATGATGGATCTGCAAGCGGCCATCGGCATGCACCAGATCCAACGAGTCGAAGCGTATTGGCAACGACGATTGCTCATCTGGCAACGCTACCTGGACGCGTTCCAGAACATGCCGCTGCAAACGCCCGCGCCGATTCCCGAAGATGAACGGCACGGGCTGCACTTGTTCCCCGTGCTCGTCGACGCTGCCAACGCTGGCATCACACGCGACGACATGCTGCTGGCGTTGCACAAACAGAACATCGGAACCGGCGTGCACTACCGCGCCATCCCCGACTTCAAGGTCTACCGCGAACGGTTCGGCTGGCGATCCGAAGACCACCCCCATGCCAAGGCCATCGGGGACCAAACGCTTTCGCTGCCGTTGTCGGCAAAGCTGACCGACCAAGACGTTGACGATGTCATTGCGGCGGTCGCCCGTTCGTTAGGCTGCTGACGGGCGGCCCGAGACTGGCATGTCAAACTGAATATCGGCCGGTATCCAGCGGTGGGATGGTGCCTTCAGCACCAAACGAATGCCGGCTGAAACTTGTTCGTAGTAGGCGTCGATAGAGGGTGTGTGAATCAGCCTGATTGCGCACCCAAGGTCGAGCCTACCCATGCGGAGCGCATTACCGTGTGCGTGACGGCGTTCGCCTCGGCCATCAAGAACATCACGATCTACCCCGCCAACCACCCGAGGGTGATTGAGCGTGCGACCGCGTTCGTAGCCGAAAACAAGGCGCTCACTGGCCCCGTCAACGAACTGATCATTCACCAGGACGAGCTTGCGCTCGACGGAGTCTCAATCACGACCGACCACTTGGCCGTCGACTGGTTGCGGCGGCGATGCCGCGAGACCGGCATCGGATCGATCCGAATCGAACGCGGCTGCGCGCCAGATGACGTCATCGCCTTCGCTTCCGCACTGATCAACTGCCGACCGGGATCGGGCAGGTCGCTTCCCGACGCCTGGCGCGACGAATCCGCGAGCATCCGGCCCGTTGCGCTGGTCATCGAAGAACACCGCTCCGGCCAGAATGCTGACGGCACGAATGCTGACGAGGAAGGCAAGCCAGCCGCAACCGTCCAGGACATCGATCCGAACGCCAGCCTCCAGGAAAAGCTGCAAGCAATCGCCAAGCTGCCATCGGTGCGCGAATTGGCCAACGCGATCACCACCAACGACGCCAGCGACGAGCAAGCCACCGAGACCTTCGACTTGTTGTCGATCATCATGGAGGTGCTGCCGGTCGACTGCCCCACTGACCCGGAAGGCCTGCAAGAGACCATCGAAAACATCCTCCGGAGCACGCACGCACAACTGCAAACTGCCGGCCCCAGCGATGACAAAGCTCGCACCGCGGAACTACTGCGAAGCGCCGTCGACATCGCCAAGACCTACTTCGGCCGCAGCAACAAAGGTCGCGAATCGACTGCGAAGAAGCCGAGCGGGCGGCCAGGTGACGAAGTCATCCAAGCTGACCTCGCGGCGTTCTTGCGCGAGCTTGCGGAACTGCCTGACGCGAGTGACTTGCGCCTACCGCCGGCGGCAGTACTAGCCGAAGACGCACCAACCACCACCAAGGAACTGCTCGGCATCTGCTTGTATGGTCTAGCGTCGAACGAGGGACAGGATGCTCGCAGCAATCGCATCCGCATCATCGCGGCACTCGTCCAGCAGCGACCGGACGACTGCATCGAAATGCTGGACACCTATTTATTGGCCGGCTCACCCAGCACCGCCGTGCGACTGACGGTGCTTCGCATCCTTGCACTCAAGGGGCTCGATGCCATCATCCGTGACCGCAACTACCTCGACGACGCACTGCTTCGCGCTGGCTTTCCAGAGGTGCTCCCGATCGCAGCGCGCATCCTGACGAGCCCCGCAGAGCAAGCTCGCATGCGCGAGGCGCTCGATGACCTGGCCACAGTAATCGAGAACGGTGGCGCCCAAGCGCTGGCGGCCTCCGGCCTGCTGGACGACGTGGCAACCGTACAAATGCTCGCCAACTGCGGTGGCAAGATCGCACCACAATTGTTGGCAGATTGTGAATCCGCCGAACCTGGTGTGCAGGATGTGCTGCTTGATTACGTGAAGCGTCTTGAGTTGCCTGAGTGTGAATCGGTCGCGGTAAATATCTGCGCCACCAACGCCATCCCCGATCACTACGTGCGACGGCTGTTGCGCGCCGCGACCCGCAAGCAAGTCAACAGCGCCATGCGCAACGCCAGTGGCAAGTTGATCCGCAGGTGGCTACAGGCGCACATGAGACTGCTGCCAGCAGCTACGCTCGCCCCAGCCGTTGCTGCTTTGAAACACGTACCGAGCCCCGAGACAGAGCAGTTCTTGCGAGAACTCTCTCGCCTCGGTCGCTTCAGCTTCAGCTCCGACCTCCGCGAGCTGCGCCGCCACGCAGCGCAGACCCTCAAGACACTCAAGACAAAGGTCAGGTCATGATAGAGACACCGGAAGCCCGACCGGTCGCCGCGGACACAGAGGCGACACTGCTCAGCGAGAGCGTGATCGCAGCCCTGGTCAACAGCCGCATCTACGCGCTAACGCATCCACGCGTCATCCACTCGATGGACGAAGTGCGCGACCGCACCCACACGCTCGTCGAAATCACCGGCGAACGCAGCGTGCGCCTCGGGTCCTACAACGGCATGTTGGTGTTCCAGAAGCGGCCACTGCTCGGAGCCAGCCTCGGCGTCGCGCGGCTCAACGAGAAGCTCGAAGAGTTCGGCGCTGGCGGCATCGAAATCGACGGCACCGTCAGCACGACCGACCTCGGCATCTTCTTCGCCACGCTGATCGACAAGCGCACGCCTGCGAACTCGGTGGACACCTGCAACGAGCAACTGAGTCTGCGCCAATGCACAACGGTACGGCTGCTTCAGCCCTACACCGACGGCGTCAGTGGCGGCTTCGACAACTCCGACGCGACCGTGCGCATGGGGTTGTCGTTCCACCAGAACGTCATGGACCTGCTGCAGACGATTACCGTGTCCGTGTGCCGCGGCGGACAGATCGACTTCGGTCCGGTGCAAACGCAATCGGAGAAGGTGCTGAAACGGCTCGAATCACATGGCGACATGCAATTGGGCCTGGCGCGGCAAGACCAGTATGACGCGTTCACTTTTGGCCATTCGCTGCGAGTTGCCATCCTTAGCATGCACTTCGCGCAGGCGCTGACCGACGATCGCGAACTGCTGATCCGCATCGGCACGGCAGCGCTGCTGCACGACGTCGGCAAGTCGCTGATTCCGTTCGAGATCTTGCACTCGACCAAGGCGCTCGATGATGAGGAACGGATCCAGATGAACAAGCACGCGGAACTCGGCGCCGAGTGCCTGCTGGACCACACCGACTCGGATCCGCTGGCGATTGCCGCAGCATTTGGCCACCACCGCACGCCAGATGGCAGCGGCTATCCACGCACGACCCACAAGCATCCGATTTCGATGGTGACGTCGATCGTCAAGATCTGCGACATCTTCGAAGCGTTGACCGCGGCGCGACCCTACAAGCAACCGATGTCGCCAATCCGCGCCTATCGCGTCATGCTGGCCATGGGCGACAAGCTCGACCGCAAGCTGCTCAACAAGTTCATCGAAGTGAACGGCGTCTACCCGATCGGTCAGTTCGTCGAACTGGACGACGGCAAGCGCGCCGTCGTGCGCGCCCAGACCAACGACAAGCTCAAGCCACAAGTCGCATTGTTGGATGAGAATGGCAAACCCGGCCTGCTGGACTGCGACGACGATCTGCTCGATTTGAGCGACATCAGCTGTGGCTGTGTGCGATCGATTCTCTGCGAACTGACACCCGATCAGGCCTTGAGCCCAGCCGAGAAAACGCCAGCGGAGTAGCGGCGCACTGGTGGCGGGCAACCCAGCGCACCGCGGGTGCGATCTAGCCTTCCGAGATGCGCTCGATGTCGGCGCCGATGCCTTGCAGCTTGTTCTCGATGCGCTCGTAGCCGCGATCGATGTGGTAGACGCGACGAACATCCGTTGCACCACGCGCCACCAGCCCCGCCAGCACCAGACTCGCCGAAGCCCGCAAGTCACTCGCCATCACTGGCGCTCCCTGCAGCTCGTCCGTGCCTTCGATGATCGCGCTCGGCCCTTCGCGACGAATCCGCGCGCCGAGGCGCTGCAACTCCGAGGCGTGAATGAAGCGCTCCGGATAGATCTTCTCGGTGATCACGGAAACGCCCTCAGCCCGCGTCATCAACGCCATGAATTGCGCCTGCAGATCGGTCGGGAAGCCAGGGTAGGCCATCGTCGTGACGTCCACGGCGCGCAACTGCCCCGAGGCGGTCGGCAGCACGGTGATCGAGTTCTTGCCGATCTTGAGCTTCGCGCCCGCCGCCCGCAATCGGTCGATGACCGCGAGCAAGTGCATCGGGTTGCAGTCTTGCACAACCACCGGGCTGTTGAGCATCACGGCACCGCACAAGAACGTGCCCGCTTCGATGCGGTCGGGGATCATGTCCCACTCACAACCGTGCAGCGTGTCGACGCCTTCGATCGTCAGCAGGTGTCCGCCGATGCCACTGATGCGCGCGCCACACGCGTTGAGGAAGTTGCACAGGTCCTCCATCTCGGGCTCCATGGCGGCGCATTCGAGATACGTCGTGCCGGTGCCGAGCGTCGCGGCCATCAACACGTTCGCCGTGCCGAGCACCGTCGATCCCATGTTGCCACCGAGGAAGGTCACGCCACCCGTCGGACGGCCACTGAGGGTCACGTAGCCGTCGGAATGTTCGATCGTGCCGCCAATGTCCTTCAGCCCCTTCAGGTGCAGGTCGACCGGGCGATGCCCGAAGACGCAACCACCGGGATAGCTGACGCGGGCCACGCCGCGGCGAGCCCAAAGCGGTCCGAGCACGACAAAGCTGGCGCGCATGGTGCGGACCAGATCATAGGGAGCGACGTAGACCGTCTTGTCCTTGGCCTCCATCTCGAGCGAGCCATCGGGCCGCCAACTGTGGACGACGCCAAGCTTGCCGAGAATGCGCAGCATGTTCTCGACGTCCTTCAGGCGTGGCATGTTGCGCAACACCATCGGTCCATCGATCATCAGCGAGGCCGCCAAGATCGGCAGGGCGCCGTTCTTGCTACCGGAAACTCGCACTGAGCCGCTCAAATCGCGACCGCCGCGGATTCGGATTCTATCCAAGGGTACCCCTCCCAGATCGGCCGGGTCGAGGGCATGGATGACCGGCCGGTGTTAAGACTTTGGTGAGAACGAAGCGTCCGCTGGCCAGGGCGCAGATCCCAAATCACCCGGTGTTCTGAGGAAGATGTGAGTGGCTTTCCACATCGTTATCCACAGTGACCAGGAAATCGGTTGACCGATCTACGCTCCGCCCGTTGCGGCGCGTCGACAGTGTGACCGTCCGATGGCATCGGTGCAAGGGCGCGTTCCGAGTTCTTCGCTCGACCGAGTAACTTCATTGCGCGTTGCAATGGCGAGCGGACCAGTCGAGCTGCGCCACAGTGGTCCTGGCCCAGGACAAAGGTCACCGCCAATCGTCTGCTGCAAACCGACCGGACCGGACCGTTGACCCAACCTTCGCCAAACTCAGCATGATGAGTCGATCCATTGCAGCGGTGCTTCTGTTGACCTTGGCCGTCACAGCCCAGACCGAGATCTACTCCAACGGCCCCTTCACAAGCCACCCGAACGGCGGCCCATTCAACGCGCCGAGAAGTCAGCTGCAGCTGCTGACCGGTCCGCTGCTGAACTTGGTCGGCATCGGCGTCACGGGAACCGGCTGGAGCGTCGCCGACAACTTCGCAGTCCCCAACGTGATGCTGATCGACGAAATCGAAGTCTTCGGCTTCGCGTCCCCAATGATGACCCCGCCGACCCCGCTCTCCGAGTTCGAGCTCTGCATCTGGGACGGCAACCCGAGCACCGGCACGCCGAACCAGAAGCTTCCCGGCGCAGGCATCGGCGTCAACCTCGCAACTACTACTGGCTTCACCGTGACCTCCTCGGCAACTGGCGTCTATCGGGTCTCCGATGCCAATCCAGTCATCCAGATGCGACCGATCGAATCGATTCGCGTCACCCTCCCGAGCCAACTGGTCTTGACGACCGGCGACTACTGGCTCGGCTGGCGCGCCAAGACCGCGATTGGCACGGGGGGCTTCTTCGCAATCCCGCTGACCACGGTCAACGTCGGCCCGACTGGCGACGCGCTGCAATTGACCACCTCGTGGTCGCCCGTGACGTCCGGATCCATCTTCGGCCCCGTGCAACACCCGCAAGGATTGCCGTTCAAGTTCTATGGCACGCCGGCGGTGCCGCCGGGTGCGATCCAAAACGTCGGCGGCGGCTGCAGCTCGGCAACGCTGATCGTCGCCGGTTCGCCGGTACCGGGCGGCTACTTCCATGCGGACCTCGAAAACAGCACCGGCCTCGCCGGCATCGCGTTCACTTCGGGACCTCCCAGTGTGCCAGTGCCAGGCTGCTCGTGTCACGCCGGAACGGGGCTACTGACGATCGCGGCGGGGATCGACGTAACGTTCGAATTGCCGCTGACGCCGAGCCTGTTTGGAGCCAAGGTCTACGCGCAGGGGCTGCAACTGCACGCGGCAGCTGTTTGCAGCTTGCCGGGCGCGCTGACCCTCGACCTGACCGACGCTTACGAGTTTCGGCTGTAGCAGAGTCCCTGTGGCTGCCCACTGAACACTTGGGTCTTCGGTCGTCCGGCTGATGGCTTCTGCCAGTGGCGACCGTGTGGCACCAAACTTGCCATAGGGACTCCGTTCGCAGATCGCGCGAGCCCATGCCCACCACCCACCACCAATCCCTGACGCTGGCTGCAGTCTTGACCACGATGGTGGCGCCTATTGCTACGCAGTCGGAACCCGGGGCGCGCATTGGGGCCAAGGCCACGGTGCTAGCCGACCACTTGCTGCTTGCGAAGCTTGCGCGGCAACCCGAAGCCGGATTGGCAGATCTGCCGGACCACCGCACAGTTGGCGACCCGTTTGCCATCGCGCAATTGCTGCGATCCTCACGGCCTCACGTGCGGGCACGAGCCGCGATCCTGCTGCGACAGAAGCTCTCGCTGCCACTACCGGAGAGCACGTTGGCGGCTGCGAACGCGGCCGCGATCCTGCAACCTGAGGTCACACCAGCGCGGCCGAGCAGCCGCTTGCTGACGATGGCCCTGGCGCAGCAGGCAATCGATCAACTCGCGCCCCATACCTTGATCTCGCCGGTGCTCAGCACGAATCCAAGCCAACTGACGAGCAGCCAGCGACAACTCATCGCCGCGCAGCTGATTCAGCACAGCAGCGACACACCCCTCGAACGTGCATCGACGACCGTCATCGCATGCCTGCAAACAGCGATGCACATCGACCCGGCAGCCTGCCTGGACATCCTCGGACTCGTCATCGACACGCCATGCAAGACCACCCGCACCAGGGCGTTGATCGCACTACAACGCGAGTGCCGAAGAAGAGTGCGCCTACGCCTCGAGCCGCTACCAGATGCATGCGCTGCGTTGGCGCTGACGTTGCTCGACTCGCCGTGCGCCGAAGCCAGCCTGACCGCGGCACTCCTGCTCGAACACGTTTTGCAGCAAGGCAGCGACCCGGTTGTGCTCGCCGCGATTCATCGACGAGCCAACGATCGAATAAGCAGAGACATCGAAGCTCTGCAACTGACCCACCCGCAACATTACGGATGCACTGGTGGCACGCGCCTGCCGCCGGTAGACGACCAAGGAACGCAACTCGTGCTCACTAGCGCGCGCCTTGGCAACCGAGAACTGATCCAGCCGGTCCTCGACCAATTGCGTGAGTTCCCCGGCCGGTGCGACGCGCACACAACGTTCCTGCTGCAATCGCTCTACTGGCTCGCACCGCTTACCAAACCCGAGCAAGCCGCCAGGATGTTTCAGCCGCTGGCGCCGCACGTGCGCAGCCGCCCAACCGAGCTAGGCCGCCGGACGCTGTTCCGCCTGTATGCGACAGTCCATCCCGATCTACTGCCGTTACTGGACAAGTGGCACACAGGCGAAGCGAGCGACGCGTTCTGGTTTGGGGTTGCGAGCGTCGCCGAGCATCTAAGCCCAGAACGCATCGAGCGATTGCTCGACATCAAGCCAAGCTTCCTGGTTACCGTGGTGAGTCTCGAACCGGAACGCATTCGCAAGGCCTGGCTCGCGGGCAACCGCGCCGAGGCGACTGCCATGCTGACCTCAGCGTGGCGCGCGGCACCAAAGCGCATGCTGCCGTTCGTCAAGACCTTGCCAATCCCGCTCGTGGCAAACAGCACGATCGCGTGTGGCCACGCAAGCTACCCACTCGAGCTTTTGCGTCACCTGCACGCTGGCCTTCACGTCGACAACTGGCTCATGGACGGCCCTGCTTCGGCAGATCATCACGTCGAACGAACGCGCATGCATGCTGGGCTCGCCAGGAATCTGCCCTCGATCTCGATGCAACCCGAGGAGTTGCCGCAGCTCGCGCCGTTCGCTGCCGATGCTGACCACCCCCTCGCAATCGCCGCCGCCACACGTGCCTACTGGCTGAGTGAAAACGGACGCGACTGGTGCCGAGACGTGCTTGCCAAGATTTGTGCCTGCGAATCTGTGGCAGCAAGGATCGCGGCACTCAAGGAGGCAGTGCGACTCGGGGTGCGCCCCGACAATTGGCGAACAACTGCAACCGACTTGCTCGAAAGCGGGGCGTCGCCCGAGGCACGTCTGATCGCCACGGCCGCACTGGTGCGCTTCGGCGAGCAACCGGTCGAGGTTCCTGAAGACGCGCGCAGGCAGGTCTTGGCTCTGGTCATGGCACAAGCGGACTGCAAAACGCTGCGACAGCTCGTGCACACCACCGCCGACTTTGCGTTGCTGCAATACCAGACCTCGGCGTCGACAACGATCGCGACCATGCAGCTCGCGATGGACTTTCCCGACTGGTCGCGGCAACTCGAACACCGCGTGCTGCAAGCAACGACCGATCCGTTCCCGAGTGTTCGCCGCGCGGCCTACGCGACGCTGGCGACGCGAGACCGCGGCGAGTCAGCGGGTGCCTGGCTCGCGCTCGAAGCGTCCCTCGATTCCAATGAGTCGGTGCGCTCGGTCGTTCCCGCCAAGTAGCGGCACTGGCGCCGCTACATTGCCTTGCCGGCACTACCGCAATGGGCAACCGACTCAGATCACGTCGCCGGCACCGGCGCATCGCCATCATATTCGGCAAGTTCAAATAACACCGAGTCGAAGCCCAGGTCCTCGGTCGCTCGCACCACCCGTTCGCCACCGCGATCGAGAATGTAGACGCGATTGCGATCATCTACCGCAAGCGCCAACGGGTCGTGACACGCGTCCGCCAACTCGGCTACCGAACGCTCGCGGCCATCGCGCTCGATGGCATGCAGTTCCGGGTGCACGCCGCTGTGATCCACCATCAGTATCGAACCGTCGGCGAGCCGCACCAGATGGCCAGGTCGAGCCTCGCCGCTGCGCACGAGGTATTCCTGCACGAACATGCCACCGTGCCGGAAGCGCTGGACGCGGCCGCGCAGCGTATCGGCGACCAACACGCCTTGATCGTCGGCGAAGATCCCGCGGGGCGCCCCCCACTTGCGCGCGCTATCACCCTGGGCGGGCAACCCAGGGAGAACCCGACCGTCGACGTGGAAGCACTGCACGGCGCGCTGCCGCGGCCGTTCGCCCATCGCGACATAAACGTACTCACCATGGGTGGCGACGGCGTGCGGGTGATCGAGCACGCCAGTCTTGTCCTTGGCGCGATCGCCACTGGTGGGCATCGGCAGGCCGAGATCGCCAAGGTGCTGGCCGAAGGCGTTGTAGCGCCGAACACAATGATTGTGCGCGTCCGCAATGAAGATCCGGAAGTCGCGATCGATGGCAATACCACCGGCATCGGAATAGCCCTTCGGGCCAACTGGGTTGCACCACGACGAAACCCGTTCGCTAGCATCCAGGTCGTAGAGAAACACATGGCCACGCCCAGCGGACCATGTGACACATAGCAAGTTGTTCCGAACCGCCAATCCGCCGATCATTCCCGTCGATGCTACCTGACGATCCCGCACCAACCCGACGCCCATCTTTGCGATTGCCAAGCCCGGTAGTCGCCTGCTTGCTGACGTTCTTGCTCACCGCGTGCTCGACACTGCCCGAATCCGTGCTGCCGGAGCATCAGGATCACACCTTCCACGCGAGCTACCTGATCGGATCCGACGGCCGCCTCGTGTTGCCGAGCACGACACGAAGTCTGGTCATTCGCAAGATTCAACTATCGCCGCGACCACTGAACGAACAATTCGCATCCGGGCAGCGGTGGTTTCTCTACCCGGCCGGCACGACCGTGCATGCGCGCGGCCAGCTGCGCGCCTACGCCGACGCAACTGGCAAGGTCCCTGAACTGAGCGAATTGCTGCCGCACGCGAAATTGCACCTTGAGAACAACGCGCAATGAAGGCTGCGTTGGCAGCAAGCAGAGCAGTCCCTACAGTGTCGCCCATGAGGATGCCATGGATCGCAGCCGTCTCGTTGTGGCTGGTCAGCTGCACAATCGCCACCACCGGCACCGCGAATGACACAGCGACGAGCGCGCAGATCGAAGACGATTGGATCGAGGTGATGCAGGAAATCGACGATGCTTGCCTCGACATCGACAAGCGGTTGCTGCGAGACCCGAACGGGGACCTCAGCATCGTCGCGACGCGCGCCCAACAAGCCGCCGACCAGATCAGTCTCGGCTACGGCGCACTCGACCACAAATACGTGCCCGAATTCGCCAGCATGTCGCGCGACTGTGAATCGTGGTTCTTGCAGATCGCGATTGAAGCGAAGCAGGGCCGCCGCGTGATTGCCGCCGACCTGTATCGCAAGGGTCGCAAGCAACACTGCGCACGTTGTCACGATGCTCACGGAGCGAGTAAGTGATTGCACCAGACCCCGACACAGTACCGGCCCATACCGTACAGCCCCATACCGTCGTAGACCCGACAACCGGCCGCCCGATCTTGATGGCGCCACAGCGTCAGAAGCGGCCGATGCACACCGGCAGCAAGGCGAGCAGCAAGCGCTGCCCGTTTTGTAGCGGCCACGAGCAAGACACCCCCACAGAAGTCGACGCCGCGCGACTCGCAGGCACGAGTGCGAACCAGCCCGGCTGGACCGTGCGCGCCTTCGCCAACCTGTATCCCGCGACCGTGCAACACGAAGTGATCGCCGAAGGTGCCGAGCACCGCGAACACCCGTGTGATCTCGATGTCTCGACTTGGCGCGATGCGATCACCGTCTGGCAGCGACGCATCCTCGCCGTCGAAGCGACCGATGGCACCGCGTGCGCGTTCTTGTTCAAGAACGTTGGCGCCCGCGCCGGAGCATCGATCGCCCACAACCACAGCCAGGTGATCGGCCTGCCCGAGTTGCCGCCGCGCCTCGAACTCGAACGTAGCCAACAACGCAGTCACGGCCGATGCCTGACCTGCGCAACCCTCTCGACCGCCGACGCGGAACAGCGCATCGTCGTCGAGACCGAACAGTTCGTGGCGCTGGCTCCGGATCCACCCAAGATGCCGTTCGAAACCTGGCTGATGCCGCGCGAGTGCCAGTCCGACTTCTTGACGGTCAAGCCAGGCGCGCTGGCCATCGCCATGCAGCAGTGGCTGCAAGCGGTTGGCGGCGGGCTGGACCGCCCCGCCTGCAATTTGTGGCTGCACCGCGTGCCGGCGACGCTGCTCACCCCAGGGGAATCGTTCCACTGGCACTTCGAACTGCAACCGCGCACCGGCCAGCTCGCCGGGCTCGAACTTGGCGGGGACATGTACATCAATTCCGTACCGGCGGATGTCACCGCGACTCGCCTGCGCGATGGCCTCAACGACGGCCTGACGAACTGATACCTGCGGCGAGCCGCTGGGCAATCCGGTTCGACCGGCTGCGCAGCATTCGCACCGCCGCTACCGAATCTGGCCCAAGCGGTTGCATCACAACCCGCCTACAGCGACAGTCCGCAGGTCAAGCAGCCCTTAAGGCCCACTCCTCGCTCACGGAATGACGAATCAACCTAAGCAACAGTGGGGCTCGCGCCTCGGTGTGATCCTCGCTGTGTCCGGCTCTGCAGTCGGCCTCGGCAACTTCCTTCGCTTCCCGGGCAACGCCGCTGAAAACGGTGGCGGGGCCTTCATGATCCCGTACTTCATCGCGCTGGTGCTGCTCGGGATTCCGATCGGCTGGGCCGAGTGGACGATGGGTCGCTACGGCGGTCGCAAGGGGTTCCACGGGGCACCGGCAATCCTCGGTGTCTTCACCAAGGGTCCGGTCGGTCGCTACCTCGGCGTGTTTGGTGTGCTGATCCCGCTCGGGGTCTACTTCTACTACGTGCTGATTGAGACGTGGTGTCTCTACTTCGTCATCAAGTACGTCAGCGGCGGCATCGGCATCGATCCGACTGCCCCGATTGGCAGCTCCACGGAAGTCGGCAGCCAAGTCGAAGTCACCCACACCTTCTTTAACGAGATCACTGGCGATGGCGGCAACGGCATCCTGTTCTCACAACCAGACGGCGGTGGCGTACACCCGATCGTCTGGACGTTCTTGGTCGTCGCATCGATCAACATCTTCTTCATCTTCCGCGGCATCTCGAAGGGCATCGAAGCGGTCTGCAAAGCTGCGATGCCGATCATGGCCGTGCTCGGCGTGATCATCCTGATCCGCGTGCTGACGCTCGGCACTCCAGACGAGGCGAAGCCAGATCAAAGTGTGCTCAATGGTCTCGGCTACCTGTGGAACCCGGACCTCAGCAAACTGACCAACTTCAAGACGTGGCTCGCGGCGTCTGGCCAGATCTTCTTCTCGCTGTCGGTCGGCTTCGGCGTGATCATCAACTACGCGTCCTACATGAAGAAGAAGGACGACGTGGTGCTGTCAGGCTTGACCGCCTCAGCGACCAACGAGTTCTTCGAAGTGGCGCTCGGCGGCATGATCGCCGTGACTGCATCGATCGTCTTCGTCGGCGTCGCCGTGACCCAAGAAGGCCAGGGCGGCACGATGAGCCTCGGCTTCAAGACGCTGCCGATGGTGTTCGCTCAGATGCCTGGCGGCAACATCTTCGGGGGAGCCTTCTTCCTGATTCTGTTCCTCGCAGCCATCACCAGTTCGCTGTCGATGCTGCAACCGACCAAGGCCTTCATCGAAGAGAGCGTCGGCTGTAGCCGCGTCGGTTCGACGATGATTGTCACGGGCTGGGGCCTCGTCGGCAACCTGTTCGTGCTCTACTACTCGAAGGGTCTGATCGCGCTGGACACGATCGACTTCTGGGTCGGCACGTTCTTCATCCTGATCGTCGCCGGCATCCAGATCATCGCGTTTGGCTGGGTCTTCGGCATCGACAAGGGGCTCAAGGAAGCGCACGAAGGGTCGAACATTCGCATTCCGGCGATCTTCGGCTTCATCATGAAGTACGTCTCCCCGACGTTCTTGATCATTGTCGTCGTCGGCTTCTGCATCAACAACGCGCCGGGCTACATCGACAAGCTCTTTGGCCACATCGCAGTCGAGCTAAGTGATCCGAAGCCGCCCGAAGGCATTGCGGACGAAGCCAAGCAGAACTGGACCTATGCGTGGACCCAGTCGTCCGGCAAGCCAGGCACGCTGTCCAACACCAGCGAAGCCGCGGCCAAATTCGTAGCCGCCCCACGGGCCGAAAACGAGGACAACTACGAGGTCGAGTTCCAAGTCGTCATCAACGACGGCACGAACACCCGCACCGAAACGGTCAAGCAAAAGATCGATGTCGAAGGGCCACCGGATGCCCGCAAGACCTGGATGTTGTTGCTGATCACCATCGCAGGCATCGCACTCCTGGTCTTCAAGGGCGCGAAGCGAGGCAAGGAACTCGGCCTCGACATCAACGGCGAGCACCCGCTCAACGACTAGCGGCTCACCCGCTTCGCAATCCGTGAGCATTCTTGCGCGAGTCGCTTGAATGCCAGCGAAGCGGGTTTCCACACCATCGACTCAGGACACACCAATGCTCGCAAACACAGAACTGACCGTGACCGGCTGGATCTTCATGCTGACCTCCATCGGAGCGGTCGGCACGTTGGTCTTCTGCTGCTACAAGAAGATCCTGACCTCGCCCGAAGACGACGAACCAGATCTCCCCGGCGGCCTAGGCCCCTAACAATCTGCGTACGGTACCCGGTTCAAACCACAGATTGGCGCGCGGCGCTTCAACAGGTTACTTCTGTGCCTGGCACAGTACTCACTGGGCTGCGGCGGTTGTTTCTTGCTTCACGGCGCGGTTTGAGACGCTGACCAGCAACACGGCACAGGCGATGATCATGCCGACGGCACCGATCGTCGGGCCCATCGGCAACGTTTGCCAATTCGTCAGTGCGACCTGCGCACTCGCGTAGGTAATCCAACCGAACAACAACTGCAGGACGACGGCGAGCCCCAGCATTGGCGTCATCGTCGCATCGATGACGCGCACTCTTGCTTCAGGTGACAGCGCACGAAAGCGGGCGCGGTCCGGAATGTTCAGCATCTGCGAGTTCGACCACGCCATCGATCGCAGCCAGCCCGGCATCAAGAACCCGAAGGTGACGGCCAGGACCGTGCCGAGTGCCGGCATCCAGAACCAAGACAGCACGGTCTTGTCGGCAAAGCGATCGGGCACGCCGTTGTGCCCAAAGTGCATTGGAATGCGATTCGGCAGCTCTGGCCAATAAGCCAACGCCAGGCTCCATACGGCCAGCATCACGAGAACGAGTAGCGCGCGCATTGGCGCATCATACGCGCCTGCTGCCGCACGTGAATCGCAACTAGAACGTCGCCGAACCCGGCACGCGCGGGTACGGGATCGCGTCGCGGATGTTTTGCAGGCCCATCATGTAGACGATCAAGCGCTCGAAGCCGAGACCGAAGCCGGCGTGCGGCACGGTGCCGTAACGGCGCAGATCGCGGTACCACCAGTAGTGCGCCGGATCGAGCTTCATCGCCGCCATGCGTGCATCGAGCACGTCGAGTCGCTCTTCGCGCTGGCTGCCGCCGATGATCTCACCGATGCCCGGCGCCAACACGTCCATCGCGGCAACCGTCTTCTGGTCGTCGTTCATGCGCATGTAGAACGCCTTGATGTCGGCCGGGTAGTTCATGACAACCACCGGACGGCCAACGTGCTCCTCACACAGGAAGCGCTCGTGCTCGGTCTGGAGATCCATGCCCCACTCCGGCGCGTAGTCGAACTTCTTGCCGCACTTCTGCAGGATGTCGATCGCGTCGCCGTAGTTGAGGCGCTCGAACGACGCTTCCTGAAACTTCTTCAGTCGCTCGATCACGCCCTTCTCGATGCGTTCTTCGCAGAACTCAAGATCGTCGCTGCGCACCTCAAGCACGTGCTGGAAGACGTGCTTCAAGAAGGCTTCGGCCAGGTCCGCGTCATCATTGAGGTCTGCGAACGCAATCTCCGGCTCCACCATCCAGAACTCCGCGAGGTGGCGCGTTGTGTTGCTGTTCTCGGCGCGGAACGTCGGGCCGAACGTGTAGACCTTCGACAACGCCAGACAATAGGCCTCGACGTTGAGTTGGCCGGACACCGTCAAGAACGCCTCGCGACCGAAGAAGTCCTTGCTCCACTCGATCTCACCCTTGTCGTTCTTGGGCATGTTGGTCACGTCGAGCGTGCTGACGCGAAACATGTCGCCCGCGCCTTCGGCATCACTCGCGGTGACGATGGGCGTGTTGACCCAGAAGAATTCGTTCTTGGTGAAAAAGTCGTGGATCGCGAACGCGGCGGCATGGCGAATGCGTGCAACCGCGCCGAACGTGTTGGTGCGCGGGCGCAGGTGCGCTTGCTCGCGCAAGAACTCGAGACTGTGCTGCTTCGGCTGGATGGGATAGGTCTCGGGATCGTCGACCAGGCCAAGCACATCGACTTCGGCGGCCTGGATCTCGACCGACTGGCCCTTGCCGCGCGACTCGACCAGCGTGCCACGAACCACCAGCGACGCCCCCGCCGTCAGTTTCTGCACCGCATCGACGTAATTCGGCAACTCGTTCTTGGCGACGACCTGGATCGTGCCCTGACAACTTCCGTCCGTGACCTGAATGAACGAGAGGCCGGCTTTGCTGTCGCGGCGTGTGCGCACCCAACCGCGAATCTCTACCTGGCTATCGGTGGCGATCTGCCCTTGAAGCAGCTTTGCGATACTGACTGTCTGCATGGTTCCTTGACCCTGGAGCAAACAGCGACACCAGAGCGGTGCCAACAGGTGTTTTTTTGTCCAGGCACCGTACGCACTTCCTCAGCTAGGCGCGGACGTCGAGGGGGGGCGCGTTGTTGCTCTGGTGGACCATGCGATCCATGCGAATGCGGCTGCCCGTCACCCCGTGCGAGGAGAATCCGCATTCTGCGAAGAATCCTAGGGCCGATTCATTGGTGATATCGATGTAGGCGACCAGGCGGCGCATGCCTACTTCGCGGGCGCGGACCAGCGCTTGCTCGAACATCGACCGGCCACGGCCGCCGCGACGCTGCTCCGGGGCAACTACGATCGTGACCTCGGCGATTCCGTCCGGGCCACAGTCCAGCCGGATCAGGCCCGTCGGCTGCCCCGAAGAGTGCGCCACCAGGGCGACGATGCGGGCGTCGCGCACCAATCGCTCCGGCCACGCCGAACTTCCACGTGGAACCTGCAGGCCAGGGCCACACAGCCAAGGCGCGACAAACACGGCGTCGGCCACCTCGAACGGGCGCAGTTGCAGCGTTTCTGGAAGGTTGGTCATGGGCGAGTGCTGCAATCTAGCGCGAATAGTCGACGGGTAACCACCCGTTCCATCATCACTTGGTGTCACGGTTCGCTTGACCCCACCCCAACCCCGCGGCTAGCATGCTCGCCTAACCCGCGGATCGATTCCGACCTGCGGGGGACTGGCGACCCGGAATCCCGGACAGTCGACAGGATCCTTTTCCTTTTTAGGTGGCTGCCAACGGGGCAGCGTGACCAATCAAGGACCCCGCCCATAAGGTCGGGGGAGTGGGATCCTTTCGCCTGTCCGGTTGTGTCGTTTCTCTCTACCGTCTTCTTTTCGACCTCAACCAGCACGCATCGCCCCCCGCAATCTGGAATGGCCAACCACGCTGAAATCCTCCGCTACATCGACTCCATCGCTCGCGACAAGGAGATCGATAAGGAAGCGCTGATCGAAGGCATCGAGGACGCGATGTCCCATGCGCTTGCGAAGAAGTACGGCGTCGAAGATGTCGACATCACTCTCGATCGCGAGACCGGCGAGTTCGTATGCAACTACGAAGTATCGATGGAAGAGCAGGGCCGCATCTTCGCGATGTCGGTCAAGCAGGCCATCATTTCGAAGGTTCGCGAAGCCGAACGCGACGTCATCTACGCCGAATACGAGTCCAAGCTCGGCGAGATCGTCAGCGGCAACATCCAACGATTTGAAGGTGACACGGTCATCGTCAACTTGGGTCGCAACCTCGAAGGCATTCTGCCGCGTTCCGAAAAGGTCCGCAGCGAAAACTACAACGTCGGCGAGCGCATTCGCGCGATGGTGTTCGAGGTCAAGAAGGTCGGACCGCGCGTCAAGGTCATCCTGAGCCGCACCCACCGCGATCTCGTGCGCGCGTTGTTCGAACTCGAAGTCCCGGAAATCGCGGACAGCACGATCACGATTCGCCGGATCGAGCGCGAGCCGGGCTACCGCACCAAGCTGGCGGTCGACTCGAGCGACGACAAAGTCGATTGTGTCGGTGCCTGTGTCGGCGTGCGCGGCAACCGCATCAAGTCCATCATCGACGAACTCAACGGCGAACGCATCGACATCATCCGTTGGAACAACGAACCGATGACGCTGATCGCCAACGCGCTGAAGCCCGCCGAAGTCGGCGACATCACGCTCGACCCAGACGTCAAGAAGGCGCTCGTGATCGTCGGTGAAGACCAGCAGTCACTAGCAATTGGCCGCAAGGGCCAAAACGTCCGCCTCGCCAGCAAGCTGACGGGCTGGGACATCGATATCATGACGCGCGCCGAGCTCGAGCAATCCGTTGCCGAAGACGGCGTTGCCGAGGCCGCGGTCGAGCAGGCCGAAGGTGCGGAAGGCAC
>CAXBFC010000065.1:0-23931 GCA_963974725.1 uncultured bacterium
CAGTGATACCCGCGAACAAGAGTTTGCCAAGAAGCGCCAGCTGTTCCTGACCGAACAAGGTTACGGCTACCAGATCGTCGGCGCCGACGACTTGAATGGCGGCAAGCCGCTGGGACGGGAGGTATCGGCATGAGCCGCCTGAGTTTGCGGGTATTGCTGCGCGAGGGCTCCGAGGATGCCAAGCGCGAATGCGTACAGCGCTGGCTTGCCAAACCCGGCGGGGAAGCGCCAACTGGCAAGCCGGTGCTCAGCCATGTCAGCACCGCGATGGAGGACGAGTCAATCGTCTTGCAGCGCATTGGCATGTTGCCGCGCAAGCTGCAGGACCTGCTGGAATTGTTCTTCAAGGACGATGGCGCGGTGCGGGTCGTGCAAGACTTGTTCACCGAGTTTGGCAGCAACTTCAAGAGTCGCTTTGACCTCGAAGCATCGCTCGCGGCGCTGCATCGTGAATCGTTCTTGTGGCCAGTCAAAGACAAGCGCTGGGCGCACTACGACAGTCCCGCGTGGGCTGCGCCGAGCGAACTGGTGGGCTGCGTGCGCGAATACCGGGAACGTCGCCAGCGACAACTGCCAGACACCTTGACGCTGCAAGGCTTCCTCGAAGCGCGCTTCTTCAAGAAGGACCAAGACGAGGAGTCGAGCAGCAAGGAGAAGGCGCAGAAGGCCGCGGATCATGCCCGCAAGATCTACAAGCTCTACATCCTCGAAAGCGCCATGGCGCAGCGACTCAACAAGCTGCCTGAAAACATCCGCACCTTGGTCGATGCAACGCTATACACGCATGGCGGGATCGCGTCCTGGGAAGAACTGACCCGCGAAGTCGAACTGAAATCGCCGCCGGACCTGGACTTCCTCGGCAAGAGCCTCGAGGAGTCGATGCTCGGCACGACCGCCAACCTCGACCTCGCCCGAGTCGGCATCCAACCGTACGAGCATGGCGTGGTGGTGTTTCACGAAGTGGCGTTGTGGGCCATTCGCACGCGCGGCCAGGAGCAAGCGCCGACTGTCGACCAGGAACTCTCGGCGACGAGTGACTTGGCGAGCAACGTCTGCCGCTTCTTGCGAGAGCTGCAGCAGAGCAAGGTGCTGTTCACTGCCGAGGGCGAGTTGTTCAAGGCATCCGCCAAGCGCATTGCCAGCACCTTGCTACCGATTCCCGGCGGCTTCCTGCCACCGGAATCGATGCTCGAGATCATCTTCCGATTCTGCCTTCAGCGCCGCCTGATTGATCGCCGCGGCGAACGGTCGTTGCGGCCGACGCCGACCGGGGCGCAATTCGAGCGCGCCAGTCTGTCGGACCAGATCAAGTTGCTGCTGAGCCACTTCGTCGAAGAACGCACGCTGCCCGGTGAGCCGTTCCACCACTCGCGCATGCGGCGGGTGTTGCTTCGTCTGCTGCGCCGCGCCGAGCCGCTGCAGTGGCAAGACGTCGCCGTACTGCCGTTCCTGACGCGCAATGCCTACTTATCGCAGCTCGATACCAGTGCCGCCGAAGAGTTCTTCGCAGCCCGCTTCCAAGGCGGTGCCTACGTTCCGAGTGAGTCCCTGCAGCAGATGAGCTGGAACCTGCTGGTCTGGATCAAGAAGCGCCTGTTCCCGCTCGGGCTCGTCGACGTCGGCATGCAAGCTGGCCGCGTGACGGCGCTGCGGCTGTCGCGACTTGGCGCCGATCTGCTGGATGCCGAACAAGCTGACAAGGTTGGCGGCACCCGGTGTTCGCTAATCGTACAGCCGGACTTCGAAATCCTCGTATTTCCAGGCGACGACGTTCACGACGTGCTGCACCAGTTTGACCGGTTCGCCCGGCGGACCAAGAGCGACCACGTGTTCCAGTTCACGATTGACCGCGAGAGTATCGAAGCGGGACTCGACGATGGCCTGAGCTGTGCCCAGATTGTGCAAGAGTTGACCGATCGTGCCCGTGTGCCCATCCCGCAGAACGTGCTCTACAGCCTTGAGGACTGGACGCAGAAGCCCGGAGCATGACTGCCATCTAGTAGCGCTTCCGATCACGGCAACTGCGACATGCCTTTCTTTTCAGGAGGCTGAGCGCCCTGCCGATGGTATCAGTTCGCAGCCCTTTCGCGCCCCTCCTCGATGTCGACCCCTCGTTTGAACCCAGCTCCCGAAACCCTCGTACTAGGCGCCGGCCCCGCCGGACTGGCCTGTGCGATGGAGCTTTCGCGCAAAGGCAAGAGCTGCTCGATTGTCGAACGTGACCATCAGGTCGGTGGCCTGGCGCAGACGATCACCATCAAAGAAGGCGAAGACGTCTTCTTGACCGACATCGGACCGCACCGATTCTTCTCCAAGAATCAGTATCTTTACGACTTCATCGAGGACCTGCTGCAGGAAGAATGGCGGCGCGTGCCGCGACTGACGCGCCAGTTCGTCGATGGCAAGTACTACAACTACCCGGTCAACTTCAAACAGGTCGTCAGCAACCTTGGCCTGCTACGGAGCGCCCGCATCGGCATCGACTACTTCTTGGCGCGCATCCGCTACGACGTCTTCAAGAAGCCGATGCGCACCTTCGAAGACTACGTCGTCGCAAACTTCGGCCGCGCACTGGCCGAGTTCTCGATGATCAACTACTCGGAGAAGATCTGGGGCATCCCGTGCGCCGACATTCATCCGGACTGGGCCAAGCAACGCATCAGCGGCCTCAACCTGTGGAGCGTGCTCAAGAATGCGATCGGGCTTGGCGGTAGCGGCAAGGGCAAGAACGGCCCAAAGTCGCTGGTCGACGAGTTCTACTATCCGCAGTTTGGCACGGGTCGCATCTACGAAGAGATCGGCAAGCACCTGGTCGAGAGCGGCACCGAGATCCACGTCAACAGTGAGCCGGTCGCCGTGCGTCACGATGGCAAGCGCATCCTCGAGGTTGACGTCAAAACGCCCGACGGCATCGAGACCATCAAGCCCAAGAACGTGGTCGAATCGGTGCCGCTTACCGCATGGCTCGACTTGCTCGATCCGCAACCACCCGAGGAAGTGCTGCAGGCGGCCAAGAGCCTGCGTTGGCGCAACCAGGTCTACCTGTTCTTGACGCTCAACAAGGAACAGGTGACCGCCGACAACTGGATCTACTTTCCGCAGAAGGACATCCCGTTCGGTCGCACCAGCGAGATGAAGAACTTCAGTAAGGACATGTGCCCAGAGGGCACGACGTCGTTCTTCATCGAGTTCTTCGCGTTCGAAAGCGATGACATCTGGACGATGCCGAAGGAGCAGTTGCTCGAGATGGTGATGCCCTACTTCGAGAAGTGGGGGTTCTTCACCAAGGACGAGATCCGGCAGTCGTACTTGATGAAGCGCAGCCACGTCTACCCGGTCTACGACACGACGTACAAGGCGAACGTCGAGAAGATCCGTGAGTATCTCGACAGCATCGAGAACCTGATCTACATCGGGCGCCCGGGTCGCTTCCGCTACACCAACCAGGACCACAGCCTGGAGATGGGTATCATCGCCAGCCGCATGATCCTCGAAGGTCGACGCTACGACATGGACACGGTCGGCGCCGAGAACGAGTACTTCGAGAAGGGCCCGATCTACGAGAAGCGCATCTAGCAGCGCGGACGGCTCGCGCCCAAAGGAGGGCACGCAGACGGGCACGCTCACGGCTATCGACGTTCGCGACCAGGAATCGACCGTGCCAAATCCGCGCCGTTCTGGTCTGCTTGTAGTTGATGCTCGACGCTTTCCACGCTGATCCGCGTTTGCGCCTGATTCTCGTTACGGATGGTGCCGGCGATCCCGGGCGCATCGATGAAATCGTGCGGGCGGCCCTGCTAGGCGGCGCTCGCTGCGTGCAGATTCGCGAACCCAAATGGTCCGCGCGGCAGATGCTGCGCACCTGCGAGCAGTTGACGCCGATGGTCGAAGAAGTCGACGGCCTGTTGCTGGTCAACGATCGCGTCGATGTCGCCGCCGCGCGGGTTGCCCACGGGGCCCAGATTGGCCATCGCTCGCTGCCACCGGAGCTGGCGCGCGAGGTGCTTGGCCCAAACAGCGTGCTTGGCTTCTCGGCACACAACGAGGAAGAACTGTCGAGCGCGGCCCAGCACGGCTGTGACTTCGCGTTGTTGTCCCCGGTCTGGCCGACCAGCAGCAAGCCGAACGCTGCCTTCCTGACGGTCGCGCACGCGGCGCTGTTGACGGTGTCGGCCAAGCTTCCGGTGGTTTGGCTTGGTGGTGTCAACTCGACGACGATTGCCGAAATCGGCGGTATCCCAGCCGCCCAGCGTCCGGTCGGGGTGGCGGTCCGCAGTGCCATCATGCAGGCGGACGATCCGCAAACTGCGACAGCTCAGTTGCTGGCGGCCTGGCCGAAGTAGCAGCGGGTGGTGGACCCGGTCACCGCCAGCACCGATGCTGCAAGCCATGGCCGTCTCCGGCACCGTTCCCTCCTCCAAGCCAACCCGCCTGCAAGCGACGACCGTCGCGAAGTGGGTGCGGCGCGGCACGCTCGTGCTCGGAGTTGTCGCCGGGCTCTGGTTCTTCCTGAAGTTCTCAACGCGGTGGGTGCCCGCAGGCATGAACACCGTGCCCGAGATTCCGGCCGGCTCGTGGGTCATCGTCGACCGATGGGCCTCGGGTTTGCGCGTCGGCAGTGATGTGTTCATCGACACGCCGCACGGCGAGTTGTTGTCGCGCGTCACCGAACTGCGCGAAGACGAAGTCGTGATCACGCATCCTGCCGAGTACGCCGGCTATGGCGACAGCGAGCAGTTCGGCCCGTTGCCGCGCGCCAATGTTCGCTCCACAGTCGTAGTTGTGTTTGCACCAGATGACCAGTGAACGCGAATTGACCGGCTGGCTCGCGACCTTCTTCCCCAGCCATCGAGACCTGCTGGTGGGCATCGGCGATGATGCCGCGGTCATTCGGCAACGCCACGAACGAACCGTGCTCTGTTGCGATCCAGTAATCGACGGCGTGCACTTTGACGAGCGGGCGCCGCGAACCTTGGTTGGCAAGAAGGCCGTCAATCGCAACCTGTCAGACCTTGCCGCGATGGGGGCGGTCGCCGATTGGTTGCTGGTCTCACTGGTCTTGCCGAGCGACACGAGCAAGGCGCACTTGCATGCATTGCTGCGCGGCATTCGCAGTGCCGCCAGCGATGCCAATTGCTGTGTCGTCGGCGGCGACGTCGCGACCGGCCCGGGTCCGATGGTGGTCACGGTGTCCGCCTTCGGCCACTTGCCAGGCCGATGCTTGACCCGATCCAGCGCGCGCGCTGGCAACACGCTGCATGTCACCGGACCGCTCGGCGGATCGATTCATGGGCATCACCTGCGGTTCCGGCCTGCATTGCAAGAAGGGCTATGGTTGGCGGCGCAGGCCGAGGTCACCGCAGCCATGGATATCAGCGATGGGTTGCTGCTGGACCTGCAAACGATGCTCGCTGCCAGTTCTCGCCCAGGCGCGCCGCTCGGAGCCGAACTGGACGCGAGCCGCATCCCCATTCGTCGCGCCGCGCATCGCTTCGGGGATGGTCAGGCGTTGCAACACGCGCTCAGCGATGGCGAAGACCATGTGTTGTTGTGGGCGCAGCGAACCAAGCACGAGCTGTCGCACGGTGGCCCGTTGTCGGCTCGGGCGCGACAGAGCATTGGTCAGATCGTGCGAGAACCCGGGCTGTGGTTGGTGCAGGATGGCGTGCGGCAAAGGCTGCCGGAATCCGGCTTCCAACATGCCCTGATGACGGCGCCGTCACGGCAATCGACCAGCCGACGGCAGGCCAGCAAACAGAGTCCCAGCAAGCGCAAGCAGCGACCGCCAACCCTATGAGTGCGTGCCAAGATCCAGCCCCAATCGTCGCGATCCAGTTGCCCGACGACCCACTCGCAACGGAGCGCCTCGGTGAGTTGCTTGGCGAACGCCTGCAGCCCGGCGACACCGTCGCCCTGTCGGGAACGCTCGGCGCCGGCAAGACCACATTCGTGCGCGGCCTCGCCCGTGGACTGGATGTTGACGATCCCGACGCGGTCAGCAGTCCGACCTACTTGCTGGTCATCGAACACGACGGCGAGATCCCCTTGCTGCATGCCGACGCATATTTGCCAGCAAAGTTGGCGGGCTTCCTGGACGACGGCGGACTCGAATACCTGTTCGATCCGGCCAAAGTGGTCGTGGTGGAGTGGGCCGAGCGCGTGCGCAACCAACTGCCAGAAAAGGTCTTGTGGATCGAACTGTCGATGCCACCGGAGCCTGGACGAAAGGTGGTCATGCACAGCCCCAAAAAGGGGGGCTTCCCCTGGCTGGCAGATTTCCGGACGATTTGGGACCAGAGATGAACCGTGAGCCCCAGGGACCCGTTCTGACCAAGGTCCTCAGCACAGAAGCTTTTGCGGCATGCGCAGTGGCCGAATGTGTCACTTGCCCGATCCGCACTTCTTCGATCCGGGTGATTGAGGGTGCAGCCACTCACGGTCTCCCAACGTGAAAACTCGATCCCCACACAGCAAGACGCCACACACCAAGACGAAGGCCGCCGCCAAGCATCCTGCTTCGGCCAATGGCCCTGCTTCGGCCAATGGCGACGTCGACCTGCTCGCCCTCTACCGCGATGGCGATCCGCAGGCCTTCCGGCAATTGGTCGACCTGTATCGGGACCGCATGCTGCAGTTCTTCTATCGATTGTGTTGGGACCGCCAGCGCTCGGAAGACCTGACCCAGGACCTGTTCCTGAAGTTGATGTTGGGGAGCAAGCGCTACCGCCCCGAGGGCCGCATGGCGACCTTCGTCTACCGGGTCGCCACCAACTTGTGGATCGACCACTACCGCCAGCAGCGCCCGCGCCCGCGCTTCTATTCATTCGATCAGGTGGTGCACAAGAACGACGACAGTGCCCCGCGCCAATACGCCGGCGATGATCCAGCGCCGCACGAGCAATTGAGCGATGGCGAAGAGCGCGCCGCGATGCGGCAGGCCCTCGAGCGCCTGACCGAGCCGCACCGCTTGGTGTTTGAGCTCGCTGTCTACCAAGAGCGTCCCTATGGCGAAATCAGCGACCTGCTGGGCATTCCGGTTGGCACGGTCAAGTCGCGCATGCACAACGCAGTGCACGCGTTGAAGGACATGCTCGGCACCGCCGAGCAGAAGCGTGAGCAGCAGGACCGCGAGCAGCAGAACCTCGAGCAGCAGGACCGCGAGCAGCAAGGCCAGAAGCGCACGGGAGGTGTCGGATGAGTTCCCGCCTGACCCCTTCTACTGGTTCCCATGAGCAAGAACCCGATGAGGTTGCCGTGGCTTGGCAGCCGATCGACCTGTTGCTCAACCAAGGCTCACCCGAAGAGGTGACCGCGATGCGTAACGAGGTCGCCGCCGACCCGATGAAGGCGCTGGAGCTTGCCGACACCGTCGCGTTGGTCGAGCAGTTCCGCCACTTGCGCACCGAGGCGAGCCCGGAGTTCGCCGGCAAGCTGCAGAATGTCGCCTTGCACAGCGAGCGCTTCTACCGCAGTCACTTCCAAGCCAAGCCACCGGTTTGGTTGATGCCAGTCGTCAGCGGTCTGGCCGCAGCTGCGACGTTCTTGATGCTGTGGGGCTTCGATGTTGCCCAACTTTGGCGCACAACCCCGGCATCGATGGCCGTGGCGGATCGCGATCTGGCGCCCGGCATGAAAACGATGACGGGCCTAGGCGGCATGTCGATCGGTGAGGTCGACAGCAAGATCGAAACCACGGTGGTCCGCGAAGAGCCCATGTCTCCCGAGCAGGCATCCTGGGAACAGGCGGTCGCCGAGATCCTGGCGCGCCTCGACAAGGAGACGACTGGCAACCTTCGCGACGCCTTCCAAAACGGCATGCTCGAAGATGGCGATGCTTTGAAGCAGTGGTTGGATCCGAGCAACGCGATGGTGTTGTTGCGGTTTGAGCACGAGCTGCGAGCCAGCGCCGATGTCCGCATCCAAGCACTGCGCAGCCGCGGCGCCCTCGCCGAGGTGGATGATCGCGTACAAGAACTCGCCGACGGCATTGCCGATGACATGTTGCAGGTGGTCGCTGGCCAGATCGATCCGGCCGGTTCCGCGTTGTCGACCAGCCGAGAGGAGCTGACCGACATTGCTTGGGGCGTGCGCGCTCTGATTGCCTCCGGTTCGTCTGCCTACCGCGCCAAGGCGCTGCGCAATGGTGGCGACTGGCTAGCTCTGCGCTTGCCGCAACTGGAAGGCGAACGACTGGTCATTGCGCTGTCCGGTTTGATGGAACTCGCCATGATCAGCGGCCAGCACTTCGAAGCGGTCGCCGAACACGGCCAGCGCCTGGTTGACGATGTCCTGCAGCCCAGCGATGAGACCTGGCGTCGCCGCCTGCCGGAACTGTTGTCCGGTCACATTGCGGCTGGCAGCCTCGGAGAAGCGGGTCGCATGCTGGCCCGTCTGCCGGCGTTCGGCGTCGAGCCACAGCGCTGCACGCTGGTACGCCAGTTGATGCTCGGCCAGCTACGTGACCGCCGCGTCACGGCGCAAGATCGCCCGGAAGTTCTCGCGGCGATGCTGTATGGCTGCGGCGACCTGCTCGAGGAAGGGGCCGGGGAAGCGGACCGGCTCGGCTGGCAATTGCTGCGTTGGAAGCCGACGCGTTTGGCACCCGACTTTGCCACCGTGCAGCAGATCGCTTGGAGTCGCGCGCCCGGTAGCCGCGGGTACACCCGGTTGCAGCGCGAACTGAGGCAGTTGGCAGTGTTGCCGATGCCGCAAGGCCTCGCCAGCCGCAGCGCGTTCTTGATGTGTCTGGCAACGAACTTCGCTGGACATGTCGGCAGTCTCTTGCTTGACGACGAGTAGTCTGACTACCCTACGAGCGTTCTGCCTGGGCTCGCACGAGGTTCGGCCCGCCCGGTGACCGCCGCAAGTCGTTTTCTACTGGGCAAGCAGAGCCGCCTCGGATAGCACAACACTTCAGGTGCACGCCTAAGCGTATGCTTCGAACCAAATACCCGTCACGTCTCGCTCTCGCAGTTTGCGCAACCCTGCTGTGTAGCCAAGCTGCGCCCGCTCAGGATGCCAAGCAACTGGCGAAGACTCCCAAGTCCGAGATTGCCCACGGCCCGAATCTCCAGCCGCAAGATCCACAGCCGCAAGATCCACAGCCGCAAGATCCAAAGGGCGAGCAAGCCAAGCCAAAACCACTGCCCGTCGATCTGGAAGCCGACCAGCGCGGGCACCGCATCCGTGACCTGACCCTTGAGGATGCCTTGCATCGCGGTCGGCGCCACAATGTTGGCCTGAAGGCGGCGCGGCTCCTGCCGGATCAGGCGCAATTGGACCTGCTGTTTGCGGAGGCTGGGTTTCAGCCTGAGCTCTACGGCAGTGCCGGCTACGCCGAGAGTCAGTCCCCGCAACGCAACGCCTTCCAACCTTCGGTCAAGTCGCAAACGATGGATGCGACGATGGGCTGGCGGCAGCGGGTGATTACCGGTGGCTTGTTCGACCTCGCCTTCCAGCCGGCTCGGTTCGAGAGCAATGGCGGCAACGGTGCATTCCCGAGCCGGCAGTTCTCGGCGGAGTGGTCGGCGTCCTTCCGACAGCCGCTGCTTCGCGGTGGTTGGACGGACTACAACCTCGCACAGGTGACTGCGGCCCGCTACCGGTTCTTGCGTGCCAACCACGATTTCGAACGCACCGTACAGGACACGATGTTGGCAATCGTGCAGGCATACTGGGAGTTGGTGTTCACCCGCGAGAACTGGCGCGTCGTCGATTCGGCTCTCAGCGTCGCGCTCGAGCAACTCCGCATCACCGACGAACGCATTCGCGTGCAAGATGCCGCGCCGCGCGATCGAGTTGCCGACGAAGCGGAAGTAGCGCGCCGGCGTGAAGAGTTGATCGTGGCCGGCAATGCGATCCGGGATCGCGAAGACGATCTGCGGCGACTGCTTTACGACGGCAGCGACTCCAGCATCTGGCGGGTCAACCTGCGCCCGGTCTCGCCGATCAAGGTCGAACCCGCGACGTCCGTGCCGCCCTTCGAAGAACTGGTTGAGGTGGCGCTACGTAATCGCCCGGATCTGCATAGCTTGCAAAACGCGGTCGCTACGGCCGAGATCGCACTGCTCGAAGCCGAGCGCGACGTGCTGCCACAACTCGACCTGATTGGCCGCTATTCGAGTGACGGCGTCTCGTCCGACGATCCGACGACCGGAACCAGCGGTGGCTTTCGCAACGCGTTCGCCGACTCGAGCGAGCAGGACTTCCCGGACTGGTCGGTGCGGTTGGAGTTCTCGATTCCGATCGGCAATCAGGCGGCGCGTTCGCGTTCCCGCCGGGCCTCGATCGAGGTCGAACGGCAGCGTCGCCTGTTGCATGGTGCAACACTCGACGTGACCCGCGAAGTGCGCGAAGCCTTGCGACGCATCACCACACTCGGGCAAAGCATCCGGGCGACCACCGAATCGGTGCGGCTGGCGATCACCAACCTCGAAACCGAGCAGGTCAAGCAGCGCGTCGGATCCTCGACGGCCTTCGAGGTCCAGCGCAGGAACCAGGAGTTGCGGGAGGCCCGCGGACGTCTTTTGCGCAACCAACTGGACTATCGCACTGCCGAGAGCCGATTGTTGTATGTGCAAGGCCTGTTGCAGGTGAAGTCGGACTAGTGGCCGGCTAGCAGGCCTGCAGTCTGGGCGCCACACATTGGCACCTGGACTTGTTGCCGATAGCACCTGGCCAAGATCCGATGATGCGCAGCACCGCGGCTACTGGTGGCTGGGCTATTGAAGTCTGAGCAACTGGAGCTTGGGCTATTGGCGCCTGGCGACACCCGGGTGGTATCCAGTGACGCTGCCAAGATACGCAACTAGTAAGCCATGATGTTGATGACCGCGCCCCGTCTGCGAACCCTTCCAGTCCTCCTGATCGCCACCATGGTGACGGCAGTTGCGGCTCAGAACGTGGTCCCGAGCAAGAAGCCGGTGCCCGAGATCGACGGCAAGCAGGCGCCGAACACCTACCGGCTGAAGCCGTTCCATCCCGAATTCCCGACCGAGCTCCAGTACCCACCGATGCTGGCGAGGGAATACGACAAGACGCGCCGGCAGGTGCTGCGCCAGCTCGCCAGCAATCTGCAGGGCAACGTCCGGCGCGAGGCGTGGCAAATCGCGACCGAGTTCTTCTGGCGGGCGCCGGAAGACGCGGTCGAACCATTGATCGAGGCAATGGATCGCGCGATGGGTAACAAAGCGCTTGGCGATGTGGTGCGCAACTGTGTCGAGGCCATGGGCAAGATGGAGAACACGGAGTTCGACGGCGCCTTGCGTCGCGCGCTTCAGCACAAGAATCCAGCCGTTCGCCAGCAGGCTTACGCAGCGCTCGCCCAGTCCGGCACCAAGAAGACTCTGAAGCAACTGGTTGCCGATTTTGCCCACATGGACGGTCGGTCGCGGCAGGCTTGGTTGGCTGGCGTCGGCAAGCGACTAGTCAAGGAGCGCGCCGTCTTGCTGCGCTCGGTGATGATGACCGACTACCCCGGTCCAATTCGTGACCAGGTACTCAAGGAGACAATCAAGCTGCCAGCTGCTGAAGCTGCACTGATCCTCAAGGGCCGTTGGTCGGAAGCCGTCGACGAGTTCAAGGCAATCATCGCCGGCGTTTTGCACGCGGCCGGCGACGGCGCCGGAACCGCGTGGTTGCAGCAGGCCATGAGAGGTGAGAACAACGAGGCCAAGCAATACGCGATTCGCCACTGCATGTATGGCGGCGAGCCGGACAAGGTGATCGGTGTGCTGCGCGAGGATCTGTTGCGCGCCTCGACCCACTTGCGTCCCGAAATCCGCCTGGAAGCAGCCAAGCAACTGACGCGACTCACTGGCGATGACGTCGCCAACGTCTTTGAAGTGATGACCGCCCCCAATGAAGTCTGGGATATTCGCGGACTTGCCGTTCGCGAGTTAACCCGTCGAGGCCGCAGCGAAATCGTCTCGGTACTGCTCGAAGAGCTCGAGACGGCGACCGGAACACATCTGCGCAACATCATCAACCAGCTGTCGATCAGCGGCGATGCGCGAGCTGTCCCGGTACTCGTGGACCGGTTTGAATCTTCGCCGGCAGGTGAGGGGCGCGCGTTCCTGCAAGCCATTGCCCAAAACGCCAGCGACGCCGCGGCGCGGGCGCTGTGCAAGTTGTTCGCCGGCCCCGTCAAGTTGGTGGCGCGCTCCGAAGACAACCCACTGACGACGCGCAGCTACATTCCACTGCTGCTACTCAACCTGCGCGGCAGCGAAGAAGTCGTGCTCGAATACTTCCTGGCACTGCCGAAGGACGCCTGGGAGCTGCGTTCGCGCTTGATGCCGACGGTGGTTGGCTACGCCGTCGACCGCCGCAGCCAAGAAGGTCTCAAGAAGGCCTGCATCGATCCGGTGCGGGCGTTGTTGATGGACCAGAGTGAGCTGCCGCAATTGCGCGTGCAAGCGCTCAACCTGCTAGCCCGCAACTGGCTGACGATTGACGATGTGATGCGTCTGCAGCGCATGCGTCGCCAGGAGCAGCCCGGCATGCGAGCTCTGATCGGCGACTTCTTGTTGGACGCCTTCTAGGCGGAAAGAAATTCGCGCCGGGGGATTCGTGCCGGGGATTCGCGCCCAGGGATTCGCGCCAGGTCCGGGGTGTCCTGAGTTTGTCATTCGGCCGCGGCCCGAGCAAATCCACTGCTCAGAAGACGATCCAGCGTTCGTCGTCGTTGCCTGGATAGGTCGTGCGCTTCACGCTGCCGAGGCCTGGACGTCGATGCGCCGCGCCTGGTGCCGGTCGCTCGCCATTGCCAAGGCCGGCATAGCTGCGGCGCAAATTGCGGGAGTAGGCACGGCTGGCTCCTTCGGGGTAGAAGAATACGCAGTGCCCGGGGCCAACGGTGCTCAATGGCCAGGCGATGACCTCGACCGCGGCAAGCGTTCCTCGTCCGGCGCGGGCTGTCGCATCGAGCGGCGATTCACTGAGTTGATACCCGTAGTGCTTGCTCTTCAGGCAGAGCAAGGTGCCCGGCGGAGTTGGCTCGACCTTCACGACTTCGTTGACCCGAACGCCTCGAGCCACAGCCACCCGGTAGAACCGCGCCAGCAAGCAAAGAACGTCCGCATCATCTAGTGGCGGCTCGAATCCCTGGCTAGCTTCGAGCAGTGCGTTGGCGACACCGTCGGCACGCGTTTCCACTCTGGCAGTTCGGGAAGCACTGAGCCATGGAATCGCCAGGCTGAGCCCGAGCAGGCCGCAGCCGATGACGGTGTACCAAGCCGCCGGATTCCCAAAGCGTGATCGCCGCCATTCATTCATCTCGTGCAGTATCCTCCGTGACGATGCAAGTGACCAGGATTGAGCTACCTCCGATGCCAGAAGCAGTGCAAGACTGCCTGCAGCGAGTGCGCTCCGCGGGCGGTCGCGGCTGGATTGTAGGCGGTGCCGTGCGTGATCTGTTGCAGGGGGGAAATCCTGGTGACTTTGATCTTGCCAGCGATTTGCGACCGCAGCGCCTCGCCGAGATTTTGCCGAAAGCCGAACTGAGAGAAGCGCAACTTGGCACGTGCCGCACGACCATTGCCGGTTGCGAGCTGACGGTGACCACCTTGCGGGCCGAAGCCGGCTACCGTGATCAACGGCATCCAGATGAAGTCGAGTTCGTGACGGATGTTGCCGTCGACGCACAGCGCCGCGACTTCACCGTCAACGCGCTCTACTACGATCCGGAAGCTGGCGAGTTGCTCGACCCGGTAGGTGGCCAAGCCGACTTGGGTGCAAAGGTCTTGCGCGCCATTGGCGAACCTGCAGTGCGCTTCCGCGAAGATCCGTTGCGGCTGCTGCGCCTGGTGCGATTCGCCGCCTCAGCGGACCTTCAGATCGACCCCGCAACGGCCGAAGCGGCCAAGGCGTGTGCCGGCGACGCTGCTTCGTTGTCGGCCGAACGTGTCTACGGAGAACTGACCAATGCCTTCACGGGGCGGGGTCGGGGCAGGGCGCTCGGGTTGCTCGTAGAACTAGGTTTGGCCGATGTGTTGTTGCCGGAGATCGCGGCGATGCAAGGTGTCGAGCAGCCGCCGCAATACCACCCTGAAGGCGACGTGCTGGTACACGTAAAACTGGTTCTCGATCATGTCGCAGCCAACGACCCGGTGCTTGCCTGGTGTGCGGTCCTGCATGACGTTGGCAAGCCGCCAACGTTTCGGGTTGCCGAGGATCGCATCCGGTTTGACGGACACGACACGTTGTCCGCGAAGATGGCGGACGAAATCCTGCTGCGCCTGAAGGCACCGAAGGCGCTGCGACATCGAGTGGTCGCGGTCAGCTTGCATCACATTCGCTTTGCAGCGCTGCCTCAGATGCGACCGGTGCGCGCCGAGCGGTGGATGCGCGAGCCCGACTTCCCACTGCACCTCGCGTTCCACCGCGCCGATTGCCTGGCGAGCCACGGCAAGCTGGATATCTATGAGTTTGCCAGGCAAGCACTGGAAGCTCTGCCGCCGCTTAGCGAGCCGCTACTGCAGGGCAAAGACGTCTTGGCGATGGGAATCACCCCGGGAAGGCAGGTGGGCCAGCTGCTGCAAACGGTTCAGGCGCAGCTTGATGAATCGCCAGTGGCACCGACCCGAGAGCAAGCGCTCGTCCTGTTACGAGACGCGATAGACAGCCTGGATCAAGGGCCTGCGGCTCGCGATCGATAGCTCCAGAGTGATCAGGCCGATGGTCTGGTTGCGGAGGAGACTATGCAGCCGCGCAAAAACACAGACCAATTCGATGCCTACCGCCGTGAACGCAAACGGACTCGCGCCAAGCTCGGGCCGCAGACAAGCGTGCTCGGCTACGAGAACAATGCCTTGCGAGAGCTCGAGCAAGTCGAAGCCGCCGAGGTGCGTGATCAGAAACTGACTCGCGAGGTTCATGACTTCTTTGCCGCGGCGACGCGGCAGGCGGCCGCCATCGTGGAGAAGGTGTCGCACGATGCCGAAGAGCAGGCCTGTGAGCGCATGCAAGGCGAAGTCGAAGGCTTCTTGATGGACACGCTGTCACGCATGAACGGCTTCGTCATGACCGTCATGCAGCAGCGCAAGAACGGCAACGTTGCGGAAACGCACGTCGAACCCGACGTCAAACACCTGGTCGGATCCGAACTCGACGAGTTCCGCTACGAGGGCTGCCCCGAAGCCCGGGACGCCCACATTGGCCAGGATCCGTTCGCGACGCCTCTCGAAGAGGTGCAGCGAGAGTTCCGTGCCGTCGTCGCGGAAATGGATGGTGAGGCGCAGGCGCCCGAATCGATCGACGGTCACCTCGTCGCTGAAGTCTGCGAGGACGATGAGGAACCGATGGCTGGCCAGTCCATGCCACAAGACCAATCCATGCCACAAGATCTGTTGGACCAACCGGTCGGGGAACCGGCGCCGATGGCGGGCCAGGGCGCACCCGAGGCGACCCCGGATTACGGCGATGCCGCCGCCGTCGATGACGGTACGCACAGCGAGCTGGGTGAGGAAGAGCCGACGCCGACGATCGAGGAAGAACTCGAGACCTTCAAGGGCGCGCTCAAGGCGCTGGTCCGGCAAGGCGTCATGCAGCGGGAAGAGGCGCGCGCCGCGTGGAATGCGCGCCTGCAAGCGATCGGCCGCACGGCCTAGCGTCCGACACCGAGCGCCGCGGTGCACGCGGCGCCTCGGCAGTCGAAGTTCTGCCGCAGGCGCATCCTGCGGCACCTACGTCAGCGCGATGCTGCGGGCAATGCGGCGCGCGATCGGAATCGCCGCGGCGATGCCCAACGCTTCGGGCCAACGGCCCGCCGCCAGCGTCAACAGAGCGGTATAGAGCATTGTGCCGAGCAGCAGGTACATCATCGATTTGCGGATGGTCGCCTGTGTCCATTGATTGGCGCGCGAATTGCGCCGCAGAAACCACAGAACCGGAACCGCAGCGATGGCCGGCGCCGGCCAGAAGCCGCCCTGCACTGCGGCGATGCCGGCAAAGGCAACCAGTGGTGGGGCGGCTTGCACGGCCGATACCGCGCGACTGCTGACCGACGGCGTGTCCTCAAAGATGCCGACAATCGTCACCGCAACGATGTAGATGCCGTAGCACACCGCGGCGACCAGTAACGGCGAGCGGACTTCGCTCGGCAGCGCCTCCGGAGCGAGCGCCATCGCGGTGGCCAGATTCAGGCCGCGCAAGACCCCCATGTTGAGGGCACCAAGCCAAGGGGCGTGCTTGCTGGCAAAGTCGTAGATCAGAATCAAAGCCGCGATCAAGCCGTGGTGCATGCGGCACGGAGACAGCAGCATGCCGCCGACAAGCAACGCGGTGCCAAACACGACCGCAAACGTCATCGACAGATCCCGCGACGGTAGCGGCCGTTCGGGCCGTTGCACACGGTCGACCTTGAGGTCGGCGATGTCGTTCCAAACCATGCCAGCGCCATAAAGAAGCACGCTGGCGAACATCGCTCGCACAACGTCGGTTCCGAGTGCTAGCTGTGCGATCGCGGTCGAAGCCAGGACGTCAGCGGCGGGCGAGAACCACGTGCCGATGCGGCACAGCCGCAAGACCGATAGGCCAAACGGGGCGGGCGGCTTGGCGGGCGCGGCGCTGGTTGGGTGCTGGTTCTGGTCGTCGCTATCACTCACTGCGGGTTTGCTCACCCGCGCACGATGACACAACCGCGCACCGATGTCACAACAGGCGCAAGATATCGTTGTAGGTAACGAACAGAACCAGCAGCAACACGAACACCAGCCCGATCACCTGGCTGTAGCCAAACACCTTGGTGCTGACCGGCGATCCCTTGACCTTCTCGATCAGCAAGAACATCAGGTGGCCGCCATCGAGCACCGGAATCGGCAGCACGTTGACGAACGCCAGGTTGACGCTGAGCAAGGCGAGGAAGTACCAGAACCAGCTCGGGCCGCGCTGGGCCGCCTGGTAGCTGACCTGGCTGATGCGGATGATCCCGCCGAGGTTCTTGGCGCCGACTTCGCCGGTCACCAGGCGCTTCAGCGTGACATACATCTGCTTGATTAGGTCGAGGGAGCAGACGGTGCCCAGCTTGACCGCTTCGCCGAACGACTCCGCTCGGATCTCGATCATCTTTGGCGCCACCTCAAGGTTCCATCCCATGTCGGGAGCCGGAGTCACCTTCGGATCGATCGTCAACTCGACCACGTTGCCATTTGGCTGGTCGAGTCCGGCGCGAACCGTGGTGGCGTCGGGTCGCAGCAGCTTGATCTGCAGCGGCTTGTCACCGGCCTCTTGCACGGTCGTTCGCAGGTCGTCCCAATCCTCGAGCGCGGTGCCATTGATGGCCTGGAACCAGTCGCCTGATTGCACTCCGGCCAAGATGGCTGCACCGCCTTCCGATGGCTTGACCTGCAAGCTCAGCTCGGCGGTGAGCGCCAAGTGTTCGACAAGCTCGGCGCGCTCCGCAGTGGTCGCCGGTTGCTGCAGCGTCACTTCGCTGCCATCGCGCAGGACCAGCCAGCGCATCACGTCTGGACCGGTCAAGACGCGATCGAGTTCGTCGTCCAACAATGGCCGGCCATCGATCGCCAGAACGTGATCGCCGCGCCGCAGGTCGAGGCGATCGAGCAGGTCACAGCCTGGCCGAATGCCGGCCACACGATTGGCCAGCGAACTGACCCCAATCATCGGATGCACGTCTTCGACGATCGGTTCTGGAACCAGCGTGAAGTCGAGTTCCCGGTCGTCACGCGCCACCTTGACTTGGATGGGACCGAGCCCATCAATGCTGCCAGGTTCGGTGGGTGACTTGCCGTTGATCGCCAGCACCAGATCGCCGGTTTTCAATCCGGCCGTAGCAGCAGGTCCCTTCTCGTTGACCTCCAGAACGGCGGTCGCGGCATCGAACGCAGGCGTGAGGCCGAGACTGTAGAGCCCGGTTCCCTTGTCGTAGTGCGGCTGCGCGGTGACCGCGCGTTGCTTGCCATCACTGCCTTCGACGAGTAGCTGCACCGGGCGGTTGCCGTGCAGAGCCACTTCGATCATCTGGTTCTGAAACGAATAGACCGGCTTGCCAGCAACTTCGACAATGCGTTCGCCGGGCACGATGCCCGCTTCCCAGGCGGCGGTGCCCCGCGGCACGGTGCCCGCGATCGGCGCTTCGAAGTTGACGCCGGCGCCAAACACGAGCGGGAACACGATCAGTGCGAAAAGCACGTTCATGATCACGCCGCCCGACCAGAACAGGGCGCGTTGGGCAACCGACTTGCTGTACAGACACTCGCTACGTGGGTAGCGCCGGTCGCTCGGATCTTGCCCAGCGACCATGACGTAGCCGCCGAAGGGAACCGCCGACAGGCGGAAATCGGTGCCGCGCCAATAGAAGCCGCCGAGGCGTGGACCGAAGCCGAGCGAGAACACTTCGACGCGCACGCCAGCGAGCCGCGCCGCTACAAAGTGCCCGCCTTCATGCAGGAAGATCAGAAGGCCAATTCCGAGAATGGCCAGGAGGATGCTGCCGAATGCCATCTAGTGCTGTTGCTTATCGTCCGCCGGGGATGTTTTGGTGGAGGCGTGCATCGCAGTGGCCCGCGCGCGGCCATCTCTGTCTGCCGCAATCGCGTCCGCGAGCGAACGAATCGGTGCCACCGAGCGTTCACGCATGACTCGTTCTGAGGTCTTGGTGATCTCCGGAAAGGAAATCTCGCCCGCCAGGAAGGCCGCCGTGGCGACTTCGTCGGCAGCATTGAGAGCTGCCCCGGCATCGCCGCCGAGGCGCATCGCATCGTAGGCGAGTTGCACCGCCGGGTATCGAGGCGGTTCGAACGGCACAAACTCCAGCGAGCGCCACTTGAGCGGGTCGAAGGGTTGGAAGTCGAACGGCAAGCGATCAGGGTAGCCGAGGCAGAACAGGATCGGCACGCGCATGTCGGGAACGCCGCATTGGGCCAACATCGATCCATCCACAAACTCGACCATCGAATGCACGATGCTCTGCGGGTGGAGCACGACCGTGATCTGTTCGGGCGGGATGTCGAACAGCCAATGCGCTTCGAGCACTTCGAAGGCCTTGTTCATCATCGTGGCGCTGCCGATCGTGATGCGCGGCCCCATTTCCCAGGTCGGGTGACGCAGCGCTTCGGCCTTGGTGATCGAATCGAACGTATCCAGTGGTCGACTCCGGAACGGGCCGCCCGAACCGGTCAACCAAATCCGGCGGATGGCGCGCGGGTTCTCGCCATCCAGGCACTGGAAGATGGCGCAGTGCTCGCTGTCGACTGGCAAGATCGTGGCACCGGTCTGCCTGGCCAGCTTCATCAGGTAGTCGCCGGCGACCACCAGGGATTCTTTGTTGGCAAGTGCCAAGGTCCGGCCCTGACGCAGCGTCCATTCCGACGCCGCGAGCCCTGCAGCCCCCGTGATGCCGTTGAGCACGGTATCGGGTTCGCACGCATCGAGAGCTGCCAACAGTCCTTCGGCACCGTGGAACCACTTGGTGCCGGCCGGCAGTTGCGGCGGTTCTTCGCGACCGGTCAAGCAGGCCGCCATCGGCCGGTGGGCCGCGGCCCCGTCGGCGAGCCCCTGGGCCGACGTATGGGCAGCGAGCAAACAAACCTCGAAGCGGTCTGGATGCTCGGCAAGGATGCTGAGCGCTTGGGTTCCGACGGAGCCGGTGCAGCCCAGAACAGCAATACGTCGCTTCGAAGCGGGATTCGACACTGCAGGGATCATGCGCCCACGGTGGTGGACAATGCAACCGCAGTCGTGCCGCACTCACAGACAAGGTTGCGACACTCGTGTCTGGCACACATGATACTGGCTCACGCGGGTTACGCCGCAACATCAGAACTGTCCAACCAAGCAACGGCGGGAATCCCGTCCGGAGTGCACATCGTGAGCGAAGCTCCTTCCGCGTATCGTCGCGCGGGCGTCGATATCGACAAGAAGTATGCGGCCGTCACCGGGGCGACCGAAGCCATCCGCAAGACCTTCACCCCGGGCGTCATGGGGGACGTCGGTGCGTTTGGGGGCCTGTTCGATTTGGACAAGGTTGGCGCCACCGGTCAGTTGCTGGTCGCGTCGACCGACGGCGTCGGCACCAAGGTGATGATCGCTGCCAAGCACTGCGCCGAAGGCGGTGACATGGGCAGTGTTGGTGAGGACCTCGTCAACCACAGCATCAACGACATCCTGGTGCAGGGGGCTCGGCCGCTGTTTTTCCTCGACTACATCGCGATGTCGAAGATGGAGCCGGACCGCGTGCACCAGATTGTCGAGGGACTCGCCAAGGCGTGTATCGAGAACGGCTGCGCCTTGATCGGCGGCGAAACTGCCGAGATGCCCGGTGTCTACCGCGATGGCGAGATCGACATCGCCGGCACCATTGTCGGGTCGGTCGCGCGCGAGCGTCTCGTCGATGGCAGTCGCATCCAGGTGGGGGACAAGCTGATCGGCTTGCCGAGTTCTGGTCTGCACACGAACGGGTTCTCATTGGCACGCCAGGTGTTGTTCGCCGACTCCGGTTTCCAGCTGAGCGACAAGCCGGAAGAACTCGGTGGCAAGACCATCGGGGAAGCGCTGCTCGCCGTGCACAAGAGCTACATCAAGCAATGCCTGCCGTTGGTGGACAAGGACATGCTCACGGGCATGGCGCACATCACCGGCGGCGGTTTGCCCGACAACGTGCCACGCGTGCTGCCGAAGGGCATCGGCGTGTCGATCGACACGTCGGCAATCCCCAAGTTGCCGATCTGCGAACTGATCGTGCAGCGCGGCAAGGTTGCTCGCGACGAGGCCTACCGCGTGCTCAACATGGGCGTCGGCATGGTGATGATGGTTCGACCAGAACACGTCGATGCAGTCATGAAGCAGTGTCGCGACACCGGCGAGGTTCCGTTCGCAATGGGGGATGTCGTGGCCAGTGATTCCTTGCCAGCCAGTGATTCCCTGCCAGAAGGCACCCGGGTGCAGCTGCGATGATGCACATGCGGCGACTGATGCAAACGGGTGCTGCGGTTGTGCTCGCGGCCGTTTCGGTGTCGGGCCAGATCCGTGGTCAAGACGACGCCCAGCTCAAGAACGTGCTCGCCGAGTTCGACCGCCTGCAGAGCGCCGCCCAAGCGGCGCCGCAAGCAGCTCAAGCGGGCTTCTTGCTGCAGCTCAGCGACATATTCCTGCGCCTGCCGATCGGCGATGCTCGCAGCCAGCGCTTGGCGACTGGCGCGCACGCGACGCTGCACAGCGGCCGCACCGAGATCGCGCTAGAACTGGCGACTCCCAGCGACGGCAAGAAGCAACACAACGGCGTCTTGTTGACCGTGCAGCTGCAAGCGCTGGCAAGGCTCGGCCGGCTGGTTGAGTTCGCGCGCATACTTGAGAATCAATCGAACTCGCAGCCCGACGCCATTGCCACGGCGCTGCGCAGTGAAGAAGGCCGATTGCTGCCGTTGGCTGCCGCGGCCTTGCGCACGCCTGACCGCCCCGCAGGTCGGGCGGTATTTCAGTACCTCGCGACCCTCGAACCCATTCAGTCGTATCGAGTCGCGAACTTGGGCCTTTGCTTACGCCAGATCGGGGATATCCCGGCTGCGTTCCAGACCTACGCCCTCGGCCAGAAGTTGGCGCCGAACGATTTGGAACTCTGGAACGACTATGGCCTGCTGTTGCGCGCGACAGGGCGGCTTGAAGAGGCCCTGGCAGCCTTCCGACGCAGTGTTGCAATCGACCTGCGGCGTGACGGACCCCTGCGAGGTCAAGGGCCCGCAATCACCAATCTGATGCACTTCGAGTCCCTGCGCCCAGGTGTTGCCGGCGCAGATCCCATGCCAACCGCGTGCCTGGCGCTGGAAAAGCGACCGCATGCCACGTTGCTGCGTCGCTTGACGCTTGATGTCACGCTCGACCGCCTCGCGGATGGGCCCCGTGCACCGAACGGGGCAGTGGTCGAGAAGGCAACTCACCGCTAGACTTAGACGACCTCTCCGCGATTCAGCCGTGCCATGGGACGCTCCATGGCACCCGACTACAGACCCCACTGACAGGACCCCTGCCGATGTTCATTGCAGCTACCTTTAGCTTGCTGGCTACGACCCTCGCCCCCCAGAATCCGGCCGCGAGTAGCCAGGATTCCAAGCCAGTCTTGGCCAACCGTGAGCAGAAGACGCTCTCCGACAAACTGGGTAAGTACCTCGCCGCCGAAATCATCTACGACGACAGCAAAGGCAAGGCGCGAGAGAAGGCCTCCAAGACGCGTCGCAAGGCAAAGGAAGCGTTCGACAAGGAATGGGACAAGGCGGAGAAGAAGGGCATTCTCGGCTCGATGGTCGACCTCAAGGCGGTCTTCTACAACTGCTTCCCGAACAAGCGCCCAGAAGTCGGCAAGGGCAACTTCTACGTGCGCGATGTCGACGAAACGGACTTCTCATACGGGCTGCAGATCCCGAAGAAGTACAGCGAGAAAACCCCATGGACGACCGTTGTGGTTCTGCCCAGCGGTAAGGGTGGCACCTGGACCAAGCCGAAGGACTACTTCACCAAGGTCTGGGCCGGAAGCAATTTGCTGACCAGCGCGATCGTGAACATCCCGACGTTGCCGCAAGGCCTCGAGATGGACCCGATTCCCGACTACAGCCGCGAGGGAGCCGAGAAGGAAGAGGATCGCCGCATCGGTTCGGTCTTCAGTTCCTTCGGGTTCGTGATGAACAACTACAACGTCGACCGCTCGCGCGTCTTCCTGGACTGCGGCAAAGAGACCTGCGGCTACGGTCTGCGCCTGGCCTCGCTGTTCCCGGATCGCTGGGCCGGCATCATCCTGCGCGACCCGACTGCGGTCGATGACATCCGCATTGGCAACCTGCTGAACGTGCCGATCCTGGCGATCGACTCCGGCGACAACACGGCCACGGTGACCGCCCTGCAGAAGCGTTGGGACGAGCACTGCCCGGGCATGATGACCGTGCTCAAGGGCAAGGGCGCCGCGCCGCACCTCGCGTCGGCGGCCGACATCGAAGCGTGGATGGCCGACAAGCAGCGCACGATGACGCCCAAGAAGATCACCTTGGAGCCGAATCACGATCGCTTCAACAAGAGCTACTGGGTGGGCATGCTCGTCGCGGATTCGCTGTTGACCGCGAGCCCCGACAAGAAGCCGCGTTTGCAGGTGGTCGCCGACCGCGCAGCCAACCGCATCACGGTCGACGCGCAAGGCGTCGAGCGCTTCGAAGTCCTGCTCAATGACGACCTCGTCGACCTGAGCAAGGAATTCACGATCGTCATCAACGGCAAGGCCATCAAAGAAACGCGCCATCGCTCCTTCCGCGAAATGAAGAAGCGCATGATGCTCCGCAACGACTGGAGCTACCTGTTCCCGGTCCGGTACATCGCGACGGTACCGAAGGAGTGAGTAGCACAACCGGCCAGACGGAGTTCTCGCTCGGGCCGGCGCAAGCAGTGCTGGCTGCGGGTGCGACCGGCTTTGGGGTGATGGCCGCCGAATTGACGGCCGTTCGCCTATTGGCGCCACACTTCGGCGATAGCGCCTACGTCTGGACGAATGTCATCGGGGTCATCCTCGCTGCGATGGCGTTGGGGGCGATGCTCGGCGGGCGATTGAGCAGCCGGGCGACGGCTGGCAGCTGGCCGTTCCGCTTGCTTCTTGCCGCCGGAGTCTTGCTGCTGGTCGCGCCATTCGTGACGTCTTGGCTGGGCACCGCGCTGTTGCCGGACGACCTACCGCTCGACGCCGCGATGCCGGCTTTGATTCGCGGCTCGTTGGTGGCGACGGCACTGGTGTTTGCGCCACCGATGTTGCTATTGGCCGCCGTCTCGCCGCTGCTGATCGTGTTGCTCGCCAAGAGTGGCGCAACCCTCGGTCGCGCCGCAGGCGATGTCGCAGCCGCTGGCACGGTTGGCAGCCTGATCGGCACCTTTGCCGCAACCCACTGGCTCGTGCCAGGCTTTGGCTGCCGGATTGCCCTGGCCGTCGCAGCGGGTGTACTA
>CAXBFC010000066.1:0-23744 GCA_963974725.1 uncultured bacterium
TCGCCATCATGGGCGGAGCGACGCTGTAGATCTCCGGGGTCACGCTGCCGACCGGGAAGCGCAGCAGTCGCGGTTGGTCGTTTTCGATCACGGCCATCATGACGTTGCCGGCCCCATCGATGCGCGGATGGCCAGCCGGGTGCGCGATCGGACCCGGGAGTTCCCATGTCGACTGGCCTGCTCCCAGACGTGTAATCCCCTGTTCTTCCGGTTGCGTATTGGCACCCCCGATGTATGCGACAACGTCACCGTTGCCGTTGATGCTGATCCTGTTGGCGCCCGTCGGCATGGGAATCGACTCCGTTCCGCCACCGAGAGTCCCGCGCACCAGCGTGCCGCCTGCTGCGCCGTAGATGGCGTAGATGTAGCCGTCATCGCCATACGTCAGCGGTGAGCCAGTGCGCGGCATCTGCAGGACGCGTTCGATGGCTGCGCCGTTGACGATCTCGAACGAGCGAAGGTCGCAGGTGACGACGCGGCGACCGCCCGGCCAGGTCGTGACACCGGTGACGACGACGTCGTGGATCTCGATGACTGTCTTGTGAATCGCTTCGCGCACGACCAACCATGCGACGACCGACTCGCCCGCGTTGGTCGCCACCTGCACATTGAGGTGTGCACCACGCGACAGTTCACGCGCGCCGGTCCAGCGCCACACGGTGCCGTCGCCGATACGACTCAGCGTGCCCGGCAGCGGGCCGCCGCCGTCGCCAACCACGATAGCGCCTTCCGGCACGGTCTCGACCGGGGTGAAGAACTCAACGAAGATCGGGGTATCCGGCTCCAGGTTGAGCGTTCCGCCCGCCGGCATCGTTCGCCGAACCTCAGCGTTGACAGCTGGCGGTGCTACCGGCTGCGTTGATCTGTGGCTGGATCGATGGCAGGCTGCTGCGGTCAGAATGACCAGTGCAGCAATGGCAAGGCGGGCAACTGGCATGGCGTGCTCATTCTATGCCTGACTTCGACTCGCGTAACGACTTCAGGTACGGTGCCAGGAGTTTCAGGTCAGGCACAGAAGTAACGCCTTCGCCGCCAGGGGCGGCGAAGGTGTTACTTCTGTGCCTGGCACCGTACGTTCGGCCCATAGCCTCATGGGACCACCATCATGATTCGACACCGCCTAGTTGTTCTTGCTGCCTTCGCCTGCGCAGCATTGTTCGCCTCACCACTGACGTGCCAGTGCCAATTGACTTGGACGCAGCAAACCTCGCCAGGTCTCGCCGTCGCTCTGGTCGACGACAGTAGCGTTTGGACACCAAGCGGAGGTGCCTCGCCGAAGCTGTTGCTTGCGGGGTCGTTCGTCAGCTCCAGCTTTGCGATCCTCAATGGTGTTCAGGTTGTCGATCTCGCAACTGGGTTATCCGGACCGCTTGGCACGGGCTTGTTCTACGAAGTGGATGACATCGATGTGGCGGCCAACGGCGACATTGTCGCGGGTAGCGTTTCGGGGGTTCCCGGCGCCCTGACCGGCCCCGTCGATGTCTGGGATGGCACCGCATGGACGCACCTGCCACAGGCGAACGGCATCATCTACTCCGTGGTCTGGTTGCCAAACGGCGACATTGTCGCTGGCGGCAACTTCTCGCTGATCGGTGGCGTCGCCGCCAACAACATCGCGCGCTGGAACGGCACGGCCTGGCAACCGCTCGGCGCCGGGGTGACCGGCACCGTGCGGTCGATGGTCGTGACTCCCAATGGCACAGTGGTCGTTGGCACGTTTGCGGGCCCCGGAACCGGTGTTGACGCGAACGGCATCGCGCTTTGGGACCCGGCTGCAGGCTGGACTGCCATCGGGTTGGGCGCCACGGGGCAATCAGCCCAAGTTGGCACCGTGCACTTGCTGCCCAATGGCGACATCTTGGGGGCTGGCACGTTCGTGCTGCCGACTTGGAGCGGCAACACCGTCGCGCGCTGGGATGGCAGCGATTGGACTGAGGTTGGCGGTGGCATCCACGGAATCGTGCTCGCATTCACGGAGCTTCCGAACGGCGACCTGTGTGCTGGTGGGTTCTTCTCGTCCGCGGCTGGAATGCCCGCCAACAACATTGCGCGGCTGGTCAACAACTCCTGGGAAGCGATCGGTGCAGGCCTTGGTTCAAGCCCCAACCATCAAGTGTTCACGTTGACGACGGCGCCAAACGACGATGTCTATGCGGCGGGCTTCTTTGCCAGCTCGCCGACAACTACGAACGCCAGTCTCTCGATTCTGAGTACGAACTGTTCGGCGACCACTACAACTCTCGGCAGCGGCAGCACGGGCTCTGGCGGGCTCAACGTGTTGACTCCGGACAACCAGCCTTACGTTGGCGCGACGTTCCAAGCTACGGGCACTGGGCTGGGGTCGCCGGCGTTGGTTCTGGAAGTGACGGGCCTCGCTCAGGTAGCCATCCCGCTCGATTCGATTCTGCCTCAGGCAGTGGCTGGCACTGAGCTGTATGTGCAGCCTATCGTGACCAACTTGCTGGCTGGCTTGGGCAGTTCGGCACAGATGCAAATCCAGCTACCGAACATCCCGGCATTGGCGGGCGCGCAGTTGTTCACCCAGATGGTTGTGTTTGAGCTCAACCCATCCGGTGTGATTGGCTCCATTACGGCGACCAATGGTCTGCAGCTGACTGTCGGCGTCTTTTGATGCTGCCGTTGATGCCGCGGGAACACCGAGCATCCACCGCGCCTGCATTCTGCCCGTCGAGCAGATCGAGCACCGGGTAACGCCGAGTCGACTCGTCGTATTCGTGCGGCAACCAAACTCGAAGCTGGCGATCAGGCGCCTTGGAACCCGATCGCGGCAACCGGTGCAACTGCAAGGATTCCGCCGACATGTGCAAGCCAGCTTAAGACGCAGCAGATCACTCGAAAACTCGGCGTCGCAATCGCCGCACTTCCGAGGTCACCGCGCCAGAACCTCAGCAAGATCCGCATGCGAGACCGCCGCGCGAGTTCGCTGGTCATGAGTAACACCGCGCCCAACACCTAGCGATTCTCGACCAGCGAGCTGTTCACCAGCAAGTCATCAAACGACGTGCGTGCATCCGCCTTCGTCCAGAGGCCTACGCCACCAACATGCGGGATCGTGCCATCGTGAACGTCGAGCAGCTTCTGCCCATCGAGCCAGCATTGAATGTGATCGCCAGCATGCTGAACCTCAATCCGATGCCACTTGCCCGCAGTAACGGCGGCAAGTGCGGTTCCGAGTTGACGACGCACACCGCCTTCGACCACATAGACACGATAGTTCGCCTCGAGTGGATTGAAGCGGCAGACGTAGTAGTTGTCCTGATCTTGCACACGCCACATCGGGCCACCGCCCTGGTCGATGACGCCATCATCGGCGCGCACGGCCACCGCAACAGAGCCGTCTTGGAAGCGCAGCTGTTGCGTCCAGAACAGATTGAAGCGCGACTCCGACTTGTGGTTGATCGAGGTGATCGCAAGCACATTGGGAGGCGACACTGGCGCCTTGTCCGCGCCCTGTTCCCATGACGCGTGCTCGCCAGTGCCACCCGTGCTGCCGGCTTGCCACCCGACCAAGTCGGAGTCAAAGCCGATCGCACCCGGCGTCGCAACGAGGGACGGCCCACTACTGCAAGCAGCGAAGACCAGGAGAGAGGAGATCACGACACGAACGTTCTTCACGCCGCCATGGTATCCGCCGATGCCAGAAGAATTGCTTGTGAGCAAGTGCTGATGGATTCCTGGTCGACGCTCCTGCGCGGGGTACGCAGACTGCAAACCGCCAAGCTTCGCCGCACCTGCAACATGTGAACGTACGCATGAATGCGGTTGGCGTCCTTACCGATCCTGTCAGCATTCTTGGCGGCTCAGGCTTTGCAATCCGTCGGGCCGATCGTTCGAGGTGTGCGCATTGCGGCAGACGATCCACGTCGTCTGCATCTGGTCGTCGCATGGCGCACCGAACGCAACCAAGGCGCTACATGGGTGGTATTTCGTAGTGCCGATGCGCGACATGGTTGCTGCACATTGCCGCCGACGGCCACACGGCACCCAGTGGCGACGGCGCCGCGGTGGCTCTGCAAGCCGAGGACGATGGCGTTGTAGCGCAAGCAGGCCGGACTGGGACCTTGGGCCGCCTACGAAGCGCTGATGGCGTCGTTGCAGGGTCGCGAGATTCTGCCGAATCCGCGAGCATGGGATGGCCAGCTGCCCGTTCGCCATCGACTACATTGAGGATTCTGCGACGAACAGGACCGCACACATGAACCACCTGCCATTCCTGCCCTTTCTAGCGCTGCTCGGCGCTTGTGCGGCCACCGCCAACCACGACCTGGCGTTTGTGACCACACGCGACGGCAACTACGAGATCTATGTCCGCAATGGCACGGACGGCTCGATGCGCAACTTGACGCAACATGAGAAGCTTGATCGCCAACCGGCGTGGTCACCCGACCGCACACACATCGCATTCACGTCGTCACGGACAGGCAACAACGAAGTCTTCATCATGGCCGCGGACGGAAGTTCGTTGCGCAACCTGACCGAGCACCCAGGCAACGATAGCCAGCCGGCCTGGTCTCCAGATGGACAACGGCTCGCGTTCGTTTCGGACCGCGACCAGGACTCGCGCGAGCTCTACTTGATCAGCGTCGATGGCAGCGGCGTGCAACGGTTGACGCACAACACGGTGTACGAAGAGTCTCCCGAGTGGTCCCCGGACGGCAAGTCGCTGGTGTTTGCGCGCATGGTTGGCGGCGGCAAGGGCCAGGGCGACGGCGAGATCTTCGTGCGCGACCTGGCCGCGGCGACCGACCGGCTCGTCGTGCAGCGAGACGGATTCGACGGTGCCCCATCCTGGTCTCCCGACGGCCGCCGCATCGCGTTCCACGGCGGCATCGGCGAGACCTTCGATATCTTCCTGGTCGACGCCGACGGCAGCAATCTCGTGAACATCACGCACGACAGCATCGAGTGCTACCAACCAGGCTGGACACCGGACGGCGCTCGCATCGTGTTCTGCGCTGGCACGGGCCCCAACGCCTACGACATCTGGATCGCGACTGCCGACGGCAGCGCGCGCCGACAGCTGACGCATCACCCGGCGCGCGACGAAGCCCCCACCATTCGTCCACGGTGAGTGACCGAAGTTGCCCGCGCTACTTCACGAGCGGAACCGATAGCCGCCCCGAACTCGTGAGGGTAGCCCCGTCCAGGATCCAGTCTTGAAAGTACAACGTGACCGGCTGCAGGGGCTCAGGCAGAGGCAGTTGCCAAGTGGCGTTGGCGCCAACCTGGAAACTCATCGAGCCCAATAGCCCACTACCGGTATCGATAAGCAAATGGCATCCAGGCAGCACGATGGGGTGCACGATCGGCACGTTGGCTGTGCCGAGCGACACGAACATCAGGTGTCCAGATGTGCTCGTCGCGTTGAATGAACGGATCTGGTTGAACTCGGAGCCGATCTGCTGGTTGCCGAGCCACGACAACGAAACGGGCTGGCAACTCGTGCCCGTCAACGTGGCGGCTGGAGCGCTGACATAGGTGAACGTGTGTCCGTAGATCGGGTCGGTGCTGCTGGCCCGCACGACGCCATAGCCGCAGCGGAAACTCACGTCGTCGTTGTCGAACACACACGCCACTCCGGTTGGCTTGTGAGGGGACGAGCTATACAAGACTTGCGGCCCTTCGGTTTGCATGCCGTGGTAGCCAACTCGAATGCAGCGGGCCGACGGGTTGCTGGGCGCAATCGTTCGATAGCTGATGACCCAATGGGATTCGTCCCGCGTGTCATAGGCCATGCCGGTGGCTTCGAAGATCTTGCTCGTGTCCGTCTCAAGGTTGACCGGCGGATAGCCACCGCTGGGAACATTGGAGGAGTTCATCCAGTTGACGCGCTCGACGTAGAGTTCCTTGCCGTTGATCACGGCGTTGATGGCGGTCGTGGCGATATCCGTCTGCGTGTACGCGATGGCATAGCGACCGCTGGCCCCATCGACTTGGGGCCCCAACTGGTGATGCGTGTTGGCGGCGCTGTTGGTGCTGGCCCAGGCCACGCCCGAAGGAACGCCACTGCTAGCAACACGGCGGGCCCGCACGCTCCATGATCCTCCGACCGCATGATTGGTTGCCTGGAACGCACATAGCCATGAGAAGGCCGCGCCGCCTTCGGCAACCTTGTTGACGGACGGGCGTTCGAAGTCGGCGGGGCCGATTGCGATGGTGAAGTCCGTGCCAAAGGTGCCGTTGAGCGACGTCACATCCAGGAGCAAACCCCGGACGTCGGTCGTGCTGGTGCTGAGCCAGTGGCCGGCCGTGTTGGAGTTGTTCTCACGTTGGAAGACCACGAGCGCTTGATTGCCGGCGGCAAAACTCTCGACACCGCCGACGTCAGGACGCCAATCGTTAAACCCCGCAGTGCCGGCCATGAATCCGACCGTCGTCGACCAGGTGAGATTGCCGCTCGCGCGAACGTGGCAACGTAGCCGGCTGGTGCGGATCGGGCTGCTAGCGAAGTAGCGCCGAAACACGATGGCCCATTTGTCGGCGCCACCGACATAGGCACAACTGGCGCCGTCGCTGTCCCAGCTGCTCGTGACGTCGGAAAACACGCCGCCGAGTGGCGTGTAGTCGTCGTCGCAGATTGTGGCGGCGACGTCTTCGTCAAACTGTGATGCCGCCGCAACGGTGACGAACAGCAACTGGTCGGCGTTGTCGTCGCGGGCAATGTCTACCGATCGAAGTTCGGATCCGCTCCACGTTCCGATCTGTTGGCGCGTCAGCAGTGGATCAACGGTCACGGGTAGCGCCGCCCGCGCCAGCCACGAGGCCGGCACGGTCAGCGTGATCTGGCCATTCTGGAATGCGGTCGTGACCGGCACCTGGGCGCCAACGGCATCGAACGCGAAGGCCTTGCCATAGCGCACGATGCTGGCGCCGGCATCGTCGTAGAACGTCAGTTCCTGGTGCGCGGCCGGGACGTTGGCCGTACTCAGCAACGACGTGACCGTCCCGGTGATCACCAGGTCACCGGCGGCCGGGCGTTGGTAGACCACGAAGGTCTGTTCGAGCCCATCGCGCCGCACGTCATAGGCTTCGGTGACCGCACCAAGACGATACTCATAGCGGTAGTCGTCGTGCCAGCGCTGCGGTATCGGTTCGGCAGCAAGCAGCGACGTATGCCCAATCGTGATCGACGAGGTCCGCCACGAAAACGGTTGGTTGTGCGGATACTCGGAGCCGAGGTAGGGCACGAACGTCATGTCCCCGTGGAACGAGCACTTGTAGGTGCCGACGACCCCAGCCCAGGTTCCGTAGGCGACGCCATGGTCATCGGCCGCGGTGTGGATCGGCGTCGGCGGAATGCTCGTCAGGTCCAGTTCTGCCGGCCCCACCATAGTCGCCCGGGGGGTGAGACCTTGCGCCGACAACGCAGAAGCGAACAGGACTCCGTAGAGTCCCCGAAGCCAGGGGGTGTTCATGTCAGAAGAGCAGTGCCGGACGCCGCTCCGACCTGACCGACTTGGTCAGAAATTGTCACACCGACGCGCAACCGCTCGAAACGCGCGACGTCGGCCTCATCGCGAACCGCCATCTGCTACCGTCACGGCATGCCCAAGGACGCACATCCGGACCAGCCGGCAATCGTCGCCGCGTTCTTGAAGCAGGTTTTCGAAGATCAGCTGCGCGGCGAAGAGCGCGGCCTGCCTGGCTACCAGCGGCTCTTCCCGGGCCACGAAGACGCCATCGCCGAGGAGTTCCGGCGGTTGCAGGACGGCGAGGAATCGCTGGACGGCCACGCGTCACTGGTGGCACCACTTCGCGATGATCTCGTCGACGATGTCCCTGACAATGCCGGCGACGACCAGGCGGTGATGCACGGGGCTGCGGCCGATCGCTATCAAGACGAACAGGAGATTGCCAGAGGCGGCATGGGCACGGTCTATCGAGTCTGGGACCCGTCCCTCAAGCGTGGCATCGCCAAGAAGGTGCTCGGCACCGGCAGTGCAAGCCGTGGCGCGACCGCGGGCCTCACTGAGCGATTCCTCGAAGAAGCGCAGGTGACCGCGCAGTTGGACCATCCCGGCATCGTGCCGGTCCACGAACTGGGCCGCGATGCCGAGGGCCGCGTCTACTACACGATGTCGCTCGTGCGTGGCCGCAACTTCAAGCAGATCATCGATCTCGTGCACAAGGGCCAGGAGGGCTGGACCTTGACGCGGGCGCTCGGCGTGTTGCAACGGGTCTGTGAGGCCGTCGCATTTGCGCACAGCAAGGGCGTGATCCACCGGGATCTGAAGCCCGCCAACATCATGGTCGGGCCGTTCGGTCAGACCTACGTGCTCGACTGGGGCTTGGCTCGCGTCGCTGCGAACCCGAGCGGCGCCGTGTCCCGTGACGAATCGAGTGACGATGGTGCTCCAGTGCAGTCCGAGCGACGCGATGCTGCGAGTTCTGATCCGGCATCCCCGTTTCTGACGCATGAAGGTGACGTCATTGGCACTCCGGCCTACATGGCACCGGAGCAGGCCCGTGGTGATCTCGATGCAGTTGGTCCGCGCAGCGATGTCTTCTCAATCGGCGCCATGCTCTACCACCTGCTGGCTGGGCGCATGCCGTATTCGGACACCGGCACAGCTACGTGGCAGGCCATGCTGAAGGCGACCAACTCGGGGCCGCCGACTTCCTTGCGCACCTTCGGCCGGGCCACTCCCGAGGAGTTGATCGCCATCCAGGAGCGGGCGATGGCTCGCGAGCCCGGGGAGCGTTACGAGTCCGCGATGCACCTCGGCGAAGACCTGCGCGCATTCCTCGAGACGCGTGTGGTTCGCGCCCATCGAACTGGTGCGTTCGCCGAACTGCACAAGTGGATCCGACGCAACCGACTCGCTGCAGCAGCGGCGGCGCTGGCGTTGGTGTCCCTGCTGGTTGGGCTGGGCGCAAGCCTGTGGTTGAAGGGCATTGCCGACGACAGCGTCGAACAGGCCGGCGTGCAGTTGCAGGTCCGGCAGGCCGTGCTCGAGTTCCTCAACAAGGACTTGCTGGCGGCGGTCGCGCCCGGTGCGGTTGGCAAGGATGCGACCATGCGCGAGGTGCTCGACCGGGCCTCGGACAAGATCGAGGGTCGCTTCGTCGACCAACCCCTGGTCGAGGCCGCGGTGCGCAGGACACTTGGCGATACCTACCGACGGCTTGGCGTGCTCGACGAAGCCGAACGTCACGTTGCCCGCGCGGTGGCCTTGTATACCGAAAGTGCTGGGGAAGCCGCGGAAGAAACGCTCGATGCATACCGCGTACTGGCGATCGTGTATCGCAGGCAGAATCGGCTGCGAGATGCCGAGCGCGCCAACCGTGAGATTCTGAAGACCTCGCGACGGGCGATCGGTGTCGATCACGACGACACGCTGGCGGCGGCCAACAATCTAGGCCTCGTATTGACCAACCTTGGCGAATGGCAAGAAGCCGAAGTCTTGCTGCGTGAGGTCTTCGAAATCCGGCAACGCAAACTCGGCGCGCGGCACAACCACACGCTGGTCTCAATGTGCAACTTGGGCCTGCTGTACTACAATCGTGGCCGCTACCGCGAGGCCGAACCGTTGATCAAGGGCGAACTCGACTTGTGCATAGAGACGAACGGGGAAGAGAATCCAGGCACCCTGATCTCAATGAACAACTACGCCAATCTAATGGTTGCGATGGGAAGATACGCGGAAGCCGAAGAACAACACGATCGAGTGTATCGAGTCTCCGAGAAGATCCGTGGACCACGACATCCCCAGACGATTGTCTCGCTGCTGGCGCGAGCGCGGATCGCGCTTGAGCAGGAGCGCTACCCCGAGGTTCGTGAGCGGCTCGCATTGGCTCGTCAACTTGCCGCAGACTTCCGTCCCGATCACCGCGTATTGCTGGCGGCAGACGCGCTTGCGGCCGAGTTGCTGTTGGCCACGGACGAGGTCAAGGCAACCTTGGCCGCCACCGAAACGTTGCTCGACCGCATGCGGCAGGTACTAGGCGATCGCTCGACCATGACTCTTGCAGTATGGCGACTCAGAGCCGACGCACTGCGCCGCGATGACCGTTGCGAGGATGCGTTGCGTGAGATCGACGCAGCGATCGCCGCGGCTGATGATGACGATTCGATTGAGCACGCCAGGCAACGGCTGTTGCGTGGCAAGTTGTTGCAGCAACTCGATCGGCTGCCGGACGCGGCCCACGAGTTCGTGCAGGCCGAACGCTACTTCGCCGACAACCTGCCGGAAGATTCCGACCGCAACGCGGCAATTGAGGCATTGATCGCTGTCTATGAGCGATCGGGAGAGTCGGACAAGGCTGCACAGTGGCGGCGCCGCATCCAATGACCCGCGACGGTGATTCTACCCGTCGTGCAAATCGCAGAACGCGGACTTGGGCAGACGCTCTCGAAGCCGCTTGAGAGCTCGCGAATAGCGCTTGTCGACTGCCGCGACCGTCAGCCCGATCAGCACCGCAACGGTCTTGCTGGTGTTCTGCTCGATGCCGCGCAGCAGGATGATTTCACGATCCTGCGTCCCGAGTTCGTCGAGGCACTCCCGCACCGTGCCGAACGATTCGTGTCGCAACGCTTGCGTGATCACGCCACTCGCTTCCGTCGGAACTTGGGCCAACCAATCGCGATCAGCAGACGGTTTGACCGGCCCCCGGATGCGCCGTCGCAGCAAGTGGTTGATGCGATAGTTGATGGTCGTGGTCAGATACTTGAGAAGCACTGGCGTCATGCGGCCATCGCGCTCATTGAGTGCGCCCAACTTGGGTAGAGCAACAAGCCACGCTTCGTTAACGAGGTCCTCAGGATCCACATGCGTGCGCAGGGCGGCACCCAATCGATACTCGGCCGCGGCCAACAACAGCGGCGACAGCCTCCTGACCACAGACTCGAGGCTCTCTGAGTTGCCAAGCATGGCACGACGAACGTGGAACGTCGTGTCTGCAACTCGTTCGTCGGATGTGTCGTCTGTTCGGTTCACGGTGATTCGAGCCGGCGGTGGGTTCTGCCAAACAGTGCCATGCTACTGCGACACGGTTGCGAGTTGTGTGCTTGGTTCGTTCGTGTTTAGCGTAGCACGGCGCGACTGGCGGTGCTGACTGCGGAAACGGGGGCCAACTCCGCCACCTGATTCCATACTTCGAACCCTGCTAGCGCCGGATTGGCCGGCACCGCCAAGCTCCACGTCCCCTGCCCGCCAACCTGCGGCAACGGCTGCAACAGTTCTGGCGAGGCTTGCAAGATACAGCCCGAGCCGAATCCGAGGCCAAATGGCTGCAACGGCAAATTGACGCCAGTGAAGCCAACTACCATCAAGCCGAACCCTCCGGTGAGGTTGGTTGCCAGCAGTTCGTAGGTGCTGCCAATCCATGGTGGCTCGACCAGCTGCAGGTCCGGGGTGCCGTTGGCACCAGCACAGCCGGCCCCCATCGCGCGCCACTGGTAGACGCCGAGTTGCAGGTCGTCAAAGAAGCAGTCCGTCGAACCGCCGATCGGCCGGCTGCCGCGCAGTCGCAAGCGCAGTGTCCGCGTCCCTACAGGCACGACCCGTCGGTCTGCGAAGGACTGCCACGCGTTGTGCGGAGCGAAGGTGCCTGTGCCGTAGGTCGACAATGCACTGCCATTGGAGTCGAGAAACTCAAGTTGCACGTAGCCGGCATCGACGTAGCCACCCGCTGCGTTGCTGCGGCCAACGCCCCGCAAACTCGACATCATTTCCCCCGCGTCGATAGCGCCGGCGAGGCCAGCAACGCTGACGTCTTGCCGAAGCTCGTGGTTGTACGATCCCGCCGGGCCGCTGGGACCGGCGGTGAACGAATACTGGCCGCTGGCCACAGTCGAAGTGGAGACTGCGAAGCCGTTGCCGAGTGGATCCGTCCAACCAGCGAGAGTGCCGGCCTCCGCGTCACCATTGAGCAACAGGTTGGCTTGGGCCGGCAGCATGCCGACCATGCCACCGAGCAAGAATGTGCAGCCGAGCAGGCCAAGAACGTGTCGGACACTGGAACGCGCAAGAAGGTTCATCATGGTTAGGTCTCGTCGAAAGCAGGCACGCAACCCTGCTGCATGCTAGGCAGTGCCGCTACACGGATGGTTCTGACCGGGTTTTTCGAAAACTTCCCGTTGCTGCCAATTCCCGGTGCAGCCAATGACCCGGTGCTCCAATTCCCAATGCCGCCAGTTCTGGGCACCGCGAGGCAAGTCCGCGCGGCCCGGAACGAGCCAACGCGCCGCTAGAGTCCGACGCGGCTGCGTAGTCCGTTGCTCGCAATCGAGGTCGCGGCGTTCAACGAGTGCCACTGCGAGTAGAACTCGAAGTTGAGCAATCCGAAGTCGTTCGGGATCGACACCGGATGCGAGGCATGACCGGTCGCATCGGTCACGAACGCAAACGTAATGGCCCAGTCGTTGTAGGCGAAGCAACCAGCCTGGGCACCAAACGGCTGCAAGTTCAGCGGCAACGAAAAGCCACTCCACAGCGTGTCCGAGAAGCCAAAGGCAAGTAGGCCGATGGCGTTCGGTAGACCGGCGTCTCCGTCATAGTCCACGACCGTGGCAATACGAGGCAGCGCCGAAGTGCTGTGGGTGTAGGTCGGCGTTCCACAGCCGGAGCCGATGGCTGTCGTGCCCGCGAGGTGTCCACTCCAGGTTGCCATCGCATTGCGAATCAATCCCCGCAACAGCGTCGGAACACCATGTGTCCAGACTGCGGCAACTGCGCCAGAGGCGTTGTTCGCGTCATTGACGAAGGCACCAAAAGTGAACTCGCGCGGCGCCAACGCACCGTTGTGCAACCACGGCAGCCGGATCCAACCAAACTCGGCGCGGTGGTAAGTACCCGGCCCGGTCGATGGCACAAAGTCGTAGCCGCCACCCTTGTGAGCCATCAGGGTGTTGCTGATGAAGCTGGCGATCGTGGCGCTCGGCAGACCCAGCGACGCACCTTCCTGCATCATCACGGCATCCAAGCCGAGGTCCGCGAGATCCTCGCGCATCAAGCTGTAGAACGTCGGGCGGTACAACCCGAGGTACCCTTGCGCGACCGTCTCGTGCAGATCCTTCAGGTCCCACAACGTGGTTTGATTCGGGTTCGCAAGCGCCGCGAAGCCACAGCCAAGGCGATGATTCAAGCTCGTCTGTGACAACCCGAGACTGCTTGCCGTGCTATTGATGCTGCCCTGACCAAAGTGCGCCGTCACCGCCTGCGTCCGGGCATTGTCCGAGTTCTCCATCATCTTCCTCAAGACCACGCTGAGCGTTTCCGAGATCGGATTGGAATCGATCGGGCAGCTCGCATTCGTCGACGAATACGCCGTGTAGACGTTCAGGGCGTTGCCCAGATTCGCGGTGCCGAGGTGCACTTGCCGCATCGCATGGACGTGGTGCAGCGTCTTCATGGTGCTAGCCGGTTCGAACGGCCTCAGGTGGTTGAGCCACCCGAACACAGACCCGCCGACTTCCTTCAAGGTGAACCCAACCGTGCCGTTGGTGGCCGCCCGCATGCCGTTGCCAACCGCCGTCTCAAGTTCGTTGCTGTTGTTTACAGCGATCATCGAGTAGCGCCTCGAGCTGCCCACGGTGTAGCCTTCGATATCGATTGCGCGCACCCCGTAGTTGTCGAGTTTGTCCCGCACCGCGGCCGCGGTCAGGTTCAGCCACCAATACCAATGCGGGGTCGGTGACTGGCGAATCATGACGCAGTCGTAGTTGCCGTTCGTGCGGCGCTCAAGATCGTAAAGGCGAGCGTTGTTGCTGTTGAGGAACGCCGAGATCTGCGACTGGGACGCGTTGACGTACCACCACCACGGTCGGTAATCGGCGCCAACGTTGCGGATCATCACCGCGGCGTAGACGGTCGACCCTCCGGACACGTACGACTGCAAGTCGACGATGCGCGCGTTGTTGGCCGACGCCTGGCTACTGAGCGCGGACACCGACGTGTTGTAGTAGTACCACCACGCCTTCGCGTTGGCGCCCGTATTCGGCACCATGACGCACGCAAACCGCAGACCGCTTGATGTCTGGTAGGGTTCGAGGTCGATCAAGCGCCCTTGATTCGTCGTCAGAACCGAACTCAACTGCGAGCCGGTCAGGTTGTAGTACCACCACCATCCCGACTGGTACGCACCGACGTTCTGCACGAAGCTGACTTCGAACACCGGAACGCACTGTGAATTCACACCGATCACCTCGAGGTCGACGATGCGCATGCCGGCGGCAATGTGCGAATTGACTGTGGCGACCGTGGCAGACGTCAGGGTCAATTGAGCGACCGGATCCGTCAACTCGCGAACGTCTTGGCCGCGCACGGATGTGAGCCCCAGCAAGACCGCCGGCAGCAACAGGCGAAGCATCCGAACATGCAAGGTAGTCATGGCAACCCCATGCCTGGACCGCGCCCCACCTGACCGAATTCCTGGTGCCCGCGAATTCTGGTGCCAGGCACGGTACCCGCGGCTTCTCAATTTTTTCGGGCGACCGCGAGCACTCCAACGCGGGACGGCACTGAGCTTGTCGCAGCAAGAACGCGCGCCCATTGCGTCGCGAGTCTGCCTTCATCGACATGAGATCTTCAGCCATTCTTCGTCTCGCCGGCCTCGCTCTGGTGTTGTCCTCACTCTGTTCGTTGCTTTGTGCCCAAGACACTGCTTGGGCCTGGGTAGACCCGCTTGGCCAAGGCGCGAGCTTCCCTGCCAACTCCAACTACGCCTATTCGTCGCACGGTGGCGCGATCATTGTCGATCGCGTCCCGGGAACCAGCCATCGATTCATCGTGCGGTTTCCAGGCTTTACCGACGGCACCGGAGTCGTGCTCGCGTCTGGCTACGGGGGCAACCACACGCCCGTCGTCACCTCTTGGAACATCACGTCCGGCGAGCTTCGCGCCGATGTCAGCGTCTTCGGTGCTGCGGGTGCACCAGCCAACGACAAGGCGTTCACGATCAGCTATCGCGTGCGCGGTGGCGGTCGCAATGCCTTCTTGTGGGCCAACCTGGCTTCTTCCGCGTCCTACACACCGACCACGATCTACTCGTACAACGGCTCACGCCCAAGTCCAACCATCGCGCGGCTGGGAGTCGGTCGATACCTCGTCAAGCTGCCGGGCCTCAACGCTCCCTTCGCGAACGGCGGCAACGTGCTGGTCACGCCCTATGGAACAGCGGCCAGGCGGGCCAAGGTCGAAGGCTGGAGTGTCGTCGGCTCCGATACGGAAGTCGTCGTGCGCACGTCGACCATGGCGGGACAGCTGACCGACACCCGCTTCACGTTCAGCTACAACGAATACGCCGCGTTGATCAGTGACTTCGAAGGAGGTGGTGCCCACGTCTGGGCCGACGATCCGTTCGCCGCTAGCTACACGCCGGACCCGCTCTATACCGACAGCAAGGGTCACGAGGGCCCACAGAACGCCGAGCGTATTCATCGGCTCGGGATTGGCAGATACGAAGTCCTCCTACCGAATGTGGCGCCACTCGGTAGCACGCTCGCACACGTTTCCGGCTACGGCTTCGACGATAGCTACGCGACGATCGAGGAGTGGCTTGACGATGGCTGCGGTGGTACGCGCGTCTTCGTCCGGACATACTCGGCTACTGGGGTCGCGACAGATGCGCGCTTCCTGCTCAACTACGTGACCAACCGGCCGTGGCAACGTCGCGAGACCGCCTGGGCGTGGGTCTACCCGCCGGGCCAGGGCAGTTCTTGGGTGCCAGATCCAGACTACCAGTACAACTCGTCGGGTCTGCAGGTCACCGTCAATCGTGATCCGGGCCAGAGCAACCGCTTCCGCGTCAACTTCCCGGGCTTCGGCTCCGCGTCCGGTTGCGTGCACGCCACTGCCTACGGCGGCAACCACACCGCCGTGGTCAACAGCTGGAGCCGCGTCGGCACGACGATCCAGGCGTGGGTTGAACTGTTTACGCAGAGCGGAACGCCGGCCAATGACGCAGCCTTCACCGTTCGCTGGCGTGGACTCGGCAACGATTCGAATCGCGAGGCCTACCTATTCGCCAACAGCGCCAACGCCACCAACTACACGCCGGATCCGTTCTACTCGTGGAACGCCAAGCGCGCCGACCCGACGATCCAACGTACCGGCACTGGTATCTACACGGTGTACCTGCCCGGCCTCGGCCAGAGCAACGTTGGCGGCCATGTGCAGGTGACGCCCTACGGCCCAAACCTGCTGCGTGCCAAGGTCTGGTCATGGTCTCCGAGCGGCAATGACATGACCGCTACGATTCGGGTCACCGACGCCAATGGCCAATTGGTCAACGGCCTGTTCGTAATGAGCTACAACGAAGTCGCTGTACCGATCGGGGTGCCTTTCGGCTCAGGTGGCCATCTGTGGGCGAGCGCTCCGCAAGTCGCGTCATACGCGCCAAACTCATTCTACTCGGACAGCAACGGCATCGAGGGGCCAGCGGGCCAAGAACAGATCACGCGAGTCAACACAGGCATCTATCAGGTCCACCTGCCCAACCTGTCGCCGGTTGATGGCTCGTTTGCTCAGGTGTCGGCCTACGGCAGCAGCGGTCATTACGGATCCGTCGGTGGCTGGAATAGCGACGGCAGTGGTGGCACAAGCGTGACTGTGCGGACCTATGCAGCCAACGGCGCGCCGGCAGACAGCGAGTTCAATCTGCTCTACCTGACCGGCAAACCGGCGCGCCCGGCAGGACAGGCCAGCAACCAGAACTACGGTTCAGGCTGCAACGGACTGACCATCAACGCCAACACGCTGCCGCTGTTGTGCTACGACTGGGAACTCGACGTCGACAACTTCCCGGCGGGCACGCTATTCGGATTCGTGTTGCTGGACCTCAGCCAAAACAGCGCGTCCCTCGGCGGTCTGGCGCCGGGTTGCTCGGTCTACACCGGCAACGCGGTCACCAGCGTGTTCATCGATCTGTTTTCGCCGACTGACTACACGCTATCGATTCCGCACAACCCGGTGTTCCTTGGCACGGAGGTCTTTGCTCAGGGTGGTGCATGGGTGCCCGGCATCAATGCGATCAACATCGCGTTGAGTAACGGCGTGCGCGGCACGGTCGGTAACCAATAGCTACGGCGTCGCGTCATCGGGGTCGCGCAATGCCTGGCCAAGCCGGGTGATTGCGCGGCCCAGCGCGTTGCGAACCGATGGCTTGGTGCGGCCGAGGTGGTCGGCGATGTCTTGATGCGACATGCCGACGATCCGCGCCAAGACCACGATCTCCCGATAGTCGTCGGGCAATTCACTAAGGGCCTGCTCCAACCGTTCGACCTCTTCCTTGCCCATGACTTCGCCGCTCGGTGAGAGACCTGCGTACGCCGCCCCATCGGGCAGTGGCTGTTCACGATCGACGGCGCGACGCTGGCGATCGAAAAAACGGGCCCGCTCGCGCAGTTTGTTCATGGCGGCTTTGAGGAGCCAACTCAAGAACGCACCCTCGCCGCGGAACTCAAAGCGTTCGCGCCCCTCAAGCAGTTCACGGCATACGGACTGCACGACGTCGGCCGACGCTTCGCGCCGACGTAGTCCTGCGCCCATCTGCACCCTAACGAATGCGTGCAGCCTCGGCAAAAAGCGCGCCACCATGCGATCGAGCGCGCCCTCGTCGCCTGCGGTTGCGCTGCGCTGCAGTTCGTCGAAGCCATCACTCACTCAGGTATCCTATGGCAAGCTGCTCGCGCTGCCCGTACACGTCGCATGTTTCGGCAAGATGCAGCGCTGCGGGTAGCATCCAGGTCAGGTCGCCACATGTCCTTGAGCGGAGCCAATCACGAACAGGAATTGCCCGACCTTCCGGAGGAGGTCGAGACGGCGCTGTACGAAATCCTGCTCGATCGCCCCCCCACACAGCAGCCGGAGTTGCTGGCCGAGTTGTGCCGCAATCATCCCGAGGTAGCCGGCGCGATCCGTGCACGCGCCGGCATGATGCGCACTGCCGATCGTGCGCTGGCCCAGGCGCGCAAGCCGTTGGCCGAGTCGCCGCTCCCCGAACAGATCGCTGGCTACCGCATCGAAGCGCTGCTTGGTGAAGGTGGGTTCGGTACCGTCTATCGCGCGAAGCAGTCGACGCCGGTCGAACGCGTCGTCGCCCTGAAGGTCCTGCATCCGCTGCGGCTCGACGAACGTTCGCAGTGGCGCTTCCAGGCGGAGAGGCAAGTGCTGGCGCGTATGCAGCACCGCAACATCGCGCAGATTTTCGATGCCGGCACCACGGTCGACGGGCTGCACTACTTCGCCATGGAACTGGTCGATGGGTTACCGATCACCGCCTGGTGTGATCGGCATCGACTGCACCTGAAGGCGCGCATCCACTTGTTTGTTGACGTTTGTGCCGCCATCCAACACGCCCACCAACGCGGTGTCGTGCACCGCGACCTGACCCCGAACAACGTGCTGGTCAAGGACGAAGGCGGTGCACCGGTTGCCAAGGTGATCGACTTCGGGGTATCGAAGACTCTGCAAACGGATGGCTCGAGCACGTTCGCAACACGCGATGGTGCGATGATCGGAACCCCTGGCTACATGAGCCCGGAGCAGGCGGCGGGAGAGCCCATCGACACCCGCACCGACGTCTACGCGCTCGGCGTGCTGCTGTTCGAACTGCTGACTGGCGAACTGCCGTATCCGCGGCATGCGCTCGAGTCCTGTGGTCAAGTCGAGCTGGCGAGGCTCACTTCGGAACAAGAGCCGCGGCGCCTGACGACGGCTGCTTGTGAGACACGTCATGGGCTCACGTCGTTGGCCGAACAACGATCCGCGCAACCTGCGCAATTGATGCGGGATCTACGCTCTGATCTACAGTGGATCGTGCGCAAGGCGCTCGCCCGTCACATGGACCACCGCTACGGATCGGTCGGAGAGTTGCTTGCCGACGTCGAACGCTACCGCGAGGCGCTTCCGGTCAGTGCCCGTGAGCCGCAGCTCGTCTACCTGCTACGGCGGTTCGTCGCGCGGCATCGGCTAGCGGTGGCGCTGTCGGCGGCAGGCGTGGCGGCACTCATGGCTGGCTTGCTGGGTCTGGCCTGGATGCTGACCGAGGTCGATGACGCACGGCAGCTGGCCGAACAACGTCGTGATACTGCCACTCACAACGAGTACGCCGCACACGTCGCCGCTGCGCAGGGTGGCATCGAGATCGGGGACGCCCGCTCGGCACGGCGACACCTCGATGCGGCGGCCAAGCCATTGCGCGACTGGGAGTGGCGCTACCTCTCGCACTACTGCGACACGAGCCGGGCGTCGCTGCCGGGCCAGACGGGACGCGTCATCGCCGATGTAATCTGGCTCGATGACGACCAGCTATGCCAGCTGTACCACGATGGCCTCAACGTCTACTGGGATCCGGTCGGCGACGGCGACCAGGGCCGCTTGATTCCATTCGGTTCGCAGATCAGCACACTGCTTCAACATCGCGATCGTGACCGCTTGTTCGCAGTCGTCAACGACTATCGGCGCGTCGTCGTCGCGCACACGGGACTCGGCCTGCATCGCAAGGTGTTCGAGGTCGCGTCGTGGCCGGCGCGGACTGGCCTCGAAGACATCCGCTCGCTGGCCATCTCACCCGACGGCCGCACGCTGGCGTTGTCGCAGAACAACGGCGACATCACCCTGGTCGATGTTGTCGGCCGCACAGCACCTCGGCGCCTTTTCGATACTGGCGTGTTCTGCTGGCAACTCAAGTTTGTCGACGACGGCAAGCAACTGTTGCTCGGCACCGCCGATGGCTATCTGCAGCGCCGCCGCATCAACGACGGCAAGCTCGTCGGCGAGGTGTTTGTGCACCCCGAAGGCGTTCAGCAGTTGGTGGTCAGTGGCGACGAGCGCGATGTGTTTGTCGGTGCGGGAACGCAGTTGCACAAAATCGACCTCCAGGCCATGAAGCTGAGCCAGCGCGTCACGCTCGGATTCGAGGTCAGGCAACTCGCGCTCCATGAACAGGGTGGCACGATCTACTGCGCTGGTTCGCCAGATGTTCGCGTCGTCGCGCGTTCTACCGAGACGCTCGAACTCGCTGGCTACCTGCACGGGCTCGAAGAAGCCTGCCGCGGCCTGGCACTCAGTCCCGATGGCTCATGGATCGCAGCCACCGGCGCATCCGAAACCAGGGTCTGGTCGACGAAACCGCCACAGCGCGTTCGTTCGCTGCCCGCGGGATTCAACGTGCTCGACATCGGAATCTCTGCAAGTGGCGATTCGTTCGCGGTCTGCAACTCGCGCGGTTCGGTGCGGATGTGGGATGCGCGTTCGCTCGAGCTCTGCTATGAGCGCGATGATCTCGGTGTGCCGCTCTATGGCTGCGCGCTCAGCGACAACCGCATCTACTGCGCGGGTCGTGACTGCCTCGCAATCGATCGCGCGTCGGGTCGAGTCTCAATCGGCGACGCAGCTCCGACGTGGGTCGGACGCATGCAGTGCTCGCCGAACGAACGCTGGCTTGCCGCCGTCACCCAACCCGTCGGCGAGCTGCTGATCTGGAGTTTGCCTGAAATGAGACTGCGTCACCGGTTGCGCAGCAACTACCTCGATCAAGTACTGTGGGATGCGTCGCGATCCGCGTTTGTTGTCAGCACCTCGACACCGTCGGTCTGCTGGGTCGACCCGGCTAGCGGCCACGTAGTTGAACAGTCCGACATCAGCAGCCGAATCGTATCGCTCGGTGCCGCTCGCAACGAAGTGCTGGTGGGCAGTGAAGATGGCGTTCTCTGGCGACCGCAAGGTGCCGCAGCCTTCGTGCCACTGCACGACCGCCGCGGCGCAATGGCGCTCGCATTCTCAAACGACGGTAAGCGCATTGCCGGCAGCGATCGTCAGGCGCTCGTACACCTGTGGAATCGCGAAGGAACCGACCTGCTGGCGCTGCCCGATGCCCCCAAAGCCGTCACTGCTCTTGCTTTCGTCGCCGGCGGTGAGCGGCTGGTTGCCCTCAGCCGGCTATCAGGCGCCGAGTGCTACGTGCTGGTCTGGGGAACAGGCCTCTAAACACGGCCAGATCCGTACCCGCGTCGAGCTGTGGAGTTCCGACGGCACGGTGGCCGGAACCCAGTTGGTGTTGGACATCGTTCCGGGTGTCAACTCGATCTTTCCTTCGAAGCTTATCGATTCCAGCGCAGGCATCTGCTTCCTCGCCAGCACCTCAGCCATTGGTGAGCTCTGGTTCTCCGATGGAACAGCGCTGGGCACGACACACGTGTGTACGCTCGATCCAGGAGGCAATGCGGCGATCGAATTGATGACGTTGTGTCGCGGACGTCTGTTCATGAACGCCTACGATCCCAACTACGGCCGAGAGTTGATTGGCATCCAAACACCTGGCGCTTCGGCGACGATCCTCGGTGTTGGCGGTCGACCCGACTACCCGACACTGCGAACGGCTGGTGGCGGCGCCCCGCTACTCGGCACGACGGTCAACCTCCAAGGTCAGGGGCCAACTGGCGCTGCTGCCGTAGTGCTTGCCGGCGTAGCTGGCCTACCGTCGCCAACACCATGGCTCCCGGGCTTCTTGGAAGGCGGTGACGATTGGGTAGGGTTGTTGGCGGGCACTGCGGTGACCGTGGCGACGGTGCTTACGCCGAGATTCTCCGTGCCAATTCCGTTGCCCAACTCTGTAGATCTCTAAGGCCAGGTCTTCAACTTTCAGACGGTCTGGGTGCAGACGACGTCTCCGACCCTGCCGGCATCGAATGCCGTGCAGCTAGCGCTGGGTGCCGCGGCGCCGCACTAGGCCCAATAGCGCTTCTTGGCATGAGCGGTTCAGACGCGCCCGTTCGTCCCACGTGACGAACCCATTCCCGCCGCAGTTCGTACGGAATCGCATCGCCCACTACCGCCTTTTTCGCGGCCGCCGGTCAGGTCCCGGTGACTCACGACACTGAGGCAGGAGACCACAACCTCCGAACTCATGAACTACCGTTACGCCCTCATGGCCCGGCTGGGACTGCTCGCCAGCGCCTTCGCCACCTCCGCGCTTTGTCAGCAGCCACAAGCCTTGCCGGCGCCGACAGCTGAGCTCCAGCGCATCGCCGTGCATCGCAGCGCGGGTCTATTCGCGCCCGAGGCAGGGGTGCTGCACGGCGGCGGTGCCGACTACGACGTGCGGTTCGACGCTGCCGGGATGCGCTTCGAACCGGCACTCGGCCCGGCAGTCGAGACGACCCAACACCTGCGGCTGACGCCGACTTCGGTTGGGCGGGATGGCGAGCCGGCTGCCCAGCTACCGTCGGCGGCGCTGCCGCAGCAAGACGAACGCACGGCAGTCTTCGCGCACAGCGCCGGGGTTCGTGAGCTCTACACGGTCGGCGTCGACGGAGTCGAGGTGTCGTGGGTGTTCGACCAGCGACCGGCGGGGCGCGGCGACCTCGTCGTGTCCTACGCGATCGACACCGGCCTGCCGGGGCCGATCGCCGTCACCGATGGCGGGCTGGGCTTTGGTCTCACGGGTATTGGCGGGCTGACGATCGGTGGCGTCACCGGGGTCGACGCCGCTGGCCGTGAGGTGGCCGGCGCCCTGCGCTATCGCGGCGGCGTGCTGGAGATGTCGCTACCGGCAAGCTTCGTCGACAGCGCCGCATATCCGCTCGTGCTCGACCCGGTGATCGGCGCCAAGTTCAGTATCTGGGGCGGGGCGACCTACTCCGATGCCCAGCCGGACTGCTCGTATGAGAAGACCGAGAACCGCTATCTGGTCACGTTCCTTCGCACGTTCAGCAGTGGCGACATCCGCATCCGCGGGCAGCTCGTCGACGACACCGGGGTGCTGTTCCAGGGGGTCATCTGGATCACCACATCGGGACTATCGTTCCGCCCGCGCGTCGCCAGCTGCTCGCGAGAATCGCGCTTTGGCGTCAGCTGGGCCCAGAACATCGGCACCCAGACCGTGGTGTTGTTCCGATCGGTCTCGTCGCTCGGCGGGCCGTCGTCGATGTCGCCGACCTCTACGATTGGTTTGAGTTCGCAGTGGACGATCAGCGACGTCGACATCGGCTCAGAAGAAGGCGAGCATCAGCAGGACCACGCGTTCGTGGCGGTTTGGGACGACACCAACGACAACCGCATCTACGCGCGGCGCGTCGGCATCGATTCGTCGGGCGGCACCGTGCTGCATCCCCCCTACACGGTGTTTTCCGACTCGACGTTCAATTCCTACTCGCAGCCGGCAATCTCACGCGCCACCGACGCCGCAGGCAAGTTGATGGTGGTCGCGCGCCGCTTCGCCGGCCTCGGCCCACAGCGCGGCATCCGCTGTGCGCTGGTCTCGACACGTGACAACACGGTGTCGACGTCGACGACGATCGAGATCGATTCGGTCAACGAGTTCTGGTCGCCCGATGTCGACGGCTACGGCGACGAATGGGTCGTGGCTTGGCGCGAGAGCGCGCTCAATTCCAGCTACTACAAAGTCTCGACGCGGTCGGCCAAGTTCGTCTCGGGGTCGCTGCAGTTCGGCCCAAAGGTCTCGTTGGGCGGTTCGTCGCTCGTCCGGGTCGACCATCCGAGTGTCGGCTACTCGCCTGGCAAGACGTGGCTTGGCTACCGCGACAATGTGTTCGGGGCGACGTCACTCAAGGCACGCGGCATTGACAGCTCGTCGTGCCAGAGCTGCCAGGACCTGTTCACCGAGCCGGTGCCCGCCAGCGATACCCGCATCGTCGTCGCAACGACGCTGTCCGGCAACGACATGCAGAAGGACGAAGGACTGATCGTCTGGGGCGAGGGCCTGGACATCTGGGCGCAGCGCGTCGCCAACCACGGCAACACTGGCCAAGTGACCAACCT
>CAXBFC010000067.1:0-23737 GCA_963974725.1 uncultured bacterium
AACTACGTGACTCCAGTGCTGGCCATGATCCTGGCCGAACTCGTCGGCGATGGCAGCCACGGCCCACTCGCCTGGACCGGTGCCGGCTGCGTGGTGCTCGGCATTGCCTTGGTGGTGCGCAAGTGAAGACGCGTCTTTTGCTGCGAAGCCGCAAGGCCGTGTCGGCGGTGGCTCGAACGATCTGGCGCGGCCTGGTTCGCGTTCCGTGGCGTCGACTGCGACCGCGAACGCGCCGCAGTGCCGGCCTCGCTGGCGTCGTGTTGTTGACCGTCGTCTGGTTTAGCCTGAGCAGCGAGACGGCAGCCGCCGTCGACACATGGGATCGGCGTGCGCTGCTCGATGCCATTCGCTTTGTCGAGAGCGGCAATCGCAAGAACGTTCCGGACGGCGACAACGGCAAGGCCATCGGCCCCTATCAGATCCATGAGGTCTATTGGATTGACGCCCACGAGTACGATTCGTCACTCGGCGGCAACTACCAGCGCTGCCGCCAGCGCATCTACGCCGAACGCGTCATCGATGCCTACATGCGTCGCTACGCCAAGACCGCGTGGATGAACGGCGATGCCGAGACCATTGCGAAGGTGCACAACGGCGGCCCTCGCGGGCACAAGAAGAAGGCGACCGAAGGCTATTGGCAGCGTGTCAAGAAACGCCTACATGCCCCACGCAAGCGCCGCTGAGTTGGCAACAGCGTCGACCGGCGGCAACTGACCCGCGTCGCCGACCACCTGCACGTGCGCGCCGACTGGCGCCCACACCGAAGCATCGGTCGCGACGAACACGGCGACGGTCGGCACACCCAACATCGCCGCGAGATGCGTTGGACCACTGTCATTGCCAACGAAGACGCGCGCGCGCTCGAGAACCTTCGCGAGCCGCGTCGGTTGCTCCTCGATGACGAACTGCGTCGCGCTCGGCCACGGCCACGCGCGCGGATCGTCGCGCTCCAATTCTGCTGGTCCGATGACCACCTGTAACTCGTGGCCGTGGTTGTGCACACGGTGGGCGAATGCCAACCAATGCTCTCGCGGCCAGCACTTCTCGGCACCGCCGCTACCGGGCGCAAACACCATCGCGCCGGCGACGCGACTGGCTGCCGGCAACAGCTGGCAATCCGCTGGCCACTCAGGAACGCATGCGACCTGACGCGCCAACTGCAACGCGTAGGGTGTGCCAGTCACGTGGCCATGCAAATCAAACGCGTGCTGCACACAATCCGGTTCGTCGCCAATCACCCAATCGAACGATGCCAGGCGTTCGCGCGCGCGGTCCGGAATCCACAGCAGAAAGTCTTCGGCGGAATGGGCGACGTCGACGATGCCGTAGGCGCACAACACATCGCAAAACTCACGCGTGCCGGCGAGGTGCACTGCGGCACCGACGTGTTGCCGGCGCAGCGCGCGCAGCAGCGGCGCAGTCAGCAGCGTGTCGCCAAGTCCGCCGCGACGGATCACCAGAATGCGATACACAGGATCCTTGGTGAGTCGGTCCGCTAACGAAACCGTGCCGCCTTCTTGGCCGCCACCGACGCGGCATGCGTGCCTGCGCCAACGATCTTGGCGTACTTCTTGGAAACCTCGATCAACCCCGCCGTCAACTTGCGCACCTGACGGATCTTGTTGGGATCATCTTTCCGCAACAGCTTGCTCAGTGACTTGCTGAGATTCATAGCCAAACACGATAGCAGAACGCAGGGCACGAAACTGGCGCGCCAACCACGAACGTTCCGTGGTGGGCACACCAATCTTGCAATGGCCAACAGCGCGCGCAAGGCGACCGTTGCAATCGTGGCTATCGCATCATCGCGAATGCATCGTAGCTAGCCGACTACGCGTCGTGAACGCGGCCGACCATTTCCGGACCGGGGGTCAGCGTGCGGTCGCCATCGTCCTGCCACTTCGACGGGCAGCCTTCGCTGGGCTTCTTGCCGAGGTAGATGTTGGCTTTGAACTTGCGCATCGTCTCGTCAATGTTGCGGCCGAGATTGAGGAAGTTGACTTCCGCATTCATCAGCATGCCTTCCGGCGAGATCAAGTAGGTGCCGCGCAGGCAGAAGCCACCGTTCCAGACGCCGAACTGCTTGGCGAGGTCGCCGTTGCGGTCCGAGCCCATGTGGAATGTGACGTCGGCGAGATCTTTTTCCTCGCGCTGCCATGCCAGGTGAACGAATTGCGTGTCCGCGCTGACCGTGACGATCTCACAGCCCATCTTCGCAAACCTTTCTTGCTGCTCTGCCAGAGCAGCGAATTCGGTGCTTCAAACGAACGTGTAGTCCGCCGGGTAGAAGAACAGCATGGTCCACTTGCCGTTCTTCTGCGCTTCGGACAACGTGAACGAGCCGAAGCCCTTGGTCGTTGGCTCGTAAGTGGTGAGAGTGAAGTCGGGCACCGTTTGCCCGACCTGGAGGTTCGTTGATTCGCTCATGAAATGATTCCTTGGGCGAAGACGGTACGAACCCCGGCTACCGGTTGCCACTGGCTTCTGGCATCCGGTTCGTCAATCGTGCGCCTTGACCGTGGCGCCGCGAGGGCCGGGCGGGCACCATGTTCGGCCGGAAACCGAACAGTGAGCACCCAACCGACCAAATCCTCCCCCGCCGCCTCAACCGCAGCCCAGGCACTGGCTGCCGCGGGCGACGCCGAATCGGCGCGTGACGTCGGCGCCCTCGACGATGCCGCCAAGCAAGCTGCTGAGCGCCTCGGCGCCAGCAAGAAGGGATTGGTCGAGCGCCTGATCTACGGCCCGCTGCCCGAGACGAGCGAACTGCAGAGCGGCGCCGTGGGCGCAGCCAAGGCGGACCGCACCGCCGGCGACGTCGTCATGACCGCGGCGATGGACGCCCTCGAGAAGGGCCAGGCCTTCACGGCTGACGGCAAGCTGACGAGCACCCTGCGAAAGCAAGTCGCGGTAGCCGGCGGCTACGGCTTTACGGTGCCCACCGAGTTCGGCGGCAAAGACGCCGAATACACCCAACTCGCACTGGTCGAAGAAGAAATGGCCGCCAACGGCCTTGGCCCGCTCGCGGTTGAGATCTCCGGCGAACTGACGATCGGCGCCGGCTCGCTGCTTGCCTACGGCACCGACGAGCAGAAGAAGACCTTCTTGCCGCTGGTCTCGGATGGCGAACTGATGGCGTTCGGCCTGACCGAGGTCGGCATCGGCGTCAACGCCAAGAAGGTGCGCGCCTACGTCGAGCGAGATCCTTCGGGCGACGGCTTCCGCCTGTTCGCCGATGGCGACCGCAACAAACTGTGGATCACCAACGCCACCCACGGCGGCCTGGTCGGCATCGTGTGTCGCGTCGGCAAGGAAGGCAAGAAGGTCGGCTTGTTCGTAACCAAGCTGCCTGAGCAGGACATCGCAAAAGGCAACAACAAGGACTACGAGTTTTGGTGCAAGTCGTCGAACACCGGCGCCTTCACCGCCAACTACAATTCGCGGCTGCACTTTGACAACTACCCGCTGAAGGCCAACGAAGAGATTCAGGCCGACGGCGTCGAAGTGTTGTTCTACTGCCTGCGCATGGGCCGCTGCATGTTGGCCGCGATGGCGTCCGGCTACCAACGCATGTTCGCGACCGATGCCGCGGCGTATGCCCGCAGTCGCGAAGGCGTCGGCGGCCAGGTCATCAAGCACGAACTGCCGCGCCAGCACATTGGCCGCATGCTCGGCGGATCGTTGATGTCGCGCGCGCTCAGCCCCCTGTCGCTACGCCAGGACAAGGACGGCGTCGACCTTGCTGGCCTGCGCGACTTGACCAAGTCGGCCGCGGCCACCAGCGCGCTCGACTCACAGATCGCCTGCGAACGCGTGCTCGGCGGCCGTTCGTTTGACCGAGGCTCACGCGTGCACGCCGCCCGCCACAACATGCACGTGTTTGGCGTCGTTGAAGGCGAAGACGACCTGATCCTGATGGGCATGGTCAAGGACGTCACCGACCAGTTCACCTCCAAGTACATGGCCGGCATGCTCGGGGTGCTGCAGTCGATCAACGTCGATGCCGATGGCAAACCGTTGCCGCGCGAACAACGCATCCTGCGGATCACGCCAGCAACCGTGTTCGACAAACCCGGCAAGGTGCTGACCGCCACCGGTCGCCTGCTGAGCAACCCATCCTTCTGGAAGCTCAAGGGCTGGATCCTCGGCAACTCGCTGGTCGAACTGCTGCGCACGCCGTTCCGCCTGATGCCCACCAGCATGATCCCGCGCTATCAGCTGCTGCCGGTCGAACTGCGTCGTTACGCGCGCTTCGCCGAGCGCCGCTTGCGCCAACTGCGATTCGCCTACCTCGGCATCAACCTGCACTTCCAACTCGAACTGACGCGCGCGCAGATTCCGCTGCAGCGGCTCGGCAAGTGCATCGAATTGCTGGTGTCGATGCTGGCAATGTGCCACCACTCGACCAGCAACCGAGACCGCAGCCAGATTCGCGTCGCGGCACTTCACTGCGAGCAGTTGATGACGCGCGTCAAGGGCATCAAGTTGTTGACCGGGCTGTGGGAAATGGATCGCCTGCGCAAGCACGTCGCGGCGGTCGGCGACGACATCGAGAAGGGGCAATGCACGCTGATCGACGACGTCAAGCCGGAGGCGTTTGCGCATCCGTTCGAGATCCGAGAGCGCAAGCCGCGCTAGGCCGCCGGCCACAAATCAGTCATCGCCGCACCCCGCGGATCGCCGCATCTCGCCATCCATGCCGAGCGCTGCCATGGTGGCGACGCAGAAGATCATGCCGTACCACGAGAACGGCAGCATGATGCCGCTACCGACGGCGACGACAAACCCGAACAAGCCGAGCATGCCATAGACGAAGCGTTCGCCGCCGAGCAACTGCGCAGCCATACCGGCGACCGGACCGACGATGAGGCAGCGCACCAATACCATCAGGTCCATCAACAGGAAGCTCATCAGCAATCCCGTGATCGCGAAGCTCAGTGTTCCGTAGGCTGCGGCGCGCTTCATGCGGCTGCGCCAGGCCTTACCCGTGTGGTCAAACTTGTGGCGCCCGGCGTGCCACACCGCACGCAACCGGGACTGCTCCGCCTCGGGAAGCTGCTGAAACCAGCCTTCGAGCTCGCGTGGATCGAGGTCGCTCTTGCGTGAGAGCTCCAGCACGGGTTCTGGCTCGGCCGGCAACTCGCCCACGACACAGGTGGCGGTCAATTGCGCGGCAACTTTTCGTGCCGCCTGCTGCTTGCGCTTGGTGCGCAGCTCCCGGTGCTGGACTTGCGCAATCAAGCTGTCACCGGGACCCGCCTTGGCGACTCGCTCCTGGAGTTCCCGGACCAACTTCTCGGCGCGTGGACTGAGTGGCTTTTCGGGGCCACGCTCGGGCATCGGGGCAACCGGTGCGGGCTTCGCCGGCACGCGACCATCGCCGGCAGAGGCCGCGACCAACGAGTCATCGGCCTCCCACGGCCTCTGCGCCAACTGCTCCGGCGTCAATGGCGCCCAGTCATCTTCTTGCTCGTCGACCATGTGATGGACCTCTTTTCGGCACGCACTCCGCCACGCAACAGTCTCAGCCGCCAAGTTCCAATAGCATCGCCTCTTGCGAACAGGGCACCGGCACGCAATCCTGTTCGCATGAATTCGCGACTGCGCTGGGCCAGCGTTGCCCTCCTCTTCCTCTCCACTTCTTGCGCCTTCCACAGCACCGCCACGCACTGGAACGGTCTGCGCGACGCCGATGGCAAGCCGGTCTTCGTCAAGGCGACGACCAACATCGGTTTCAACTTGCTCGTCATCCTGCCGTTGTTCGGCAACACGTCGATCGACTCGATGCTCGACGAGACCACCGCGGAGATCGCTAGGGAAGGCGGCGACCGCGTACGGGTCATCCAGAGCGGCACGGAAAACTATTGGTATGGCTGGTCCCCGTTCACGTGGATCATCACACCAGTCGTCACGGATGTAGCACTGGAGTACGAGCCGTCGACCGCCGAAGTCACCAAGATCTCGGAGGCCAACGTCGCACGCACCGAGCGCCAGCGGGAACGCATGGACCGCGACAACAGCCACATCGTGCCTACCGGCAAGTAGGCACAGCGAAGCGTCCGAAAACCGGGGGTTCCGGTTCTGCAATGACGTCGTAGAGTGGCGTCTGCATGCAGTTTGCTACGCCAAGACAGCAGAACGGCCCTCACGGTTCTTCCGCGAAAGAGCGGCCGTTCTGGCGGTATGCGCTGTTCGTTGCAGCTGCGGCAACCGTAGTCGCCGCAACCCGACCGTGGACATGCGTCGAGGTCGTCAGCCTGTTCGGCGAATACTTCGCGCCACCCGCGTGGAAGAGCACGACGGCGGGCTTTACCTGCCTGAGTACCAGTGCCCTGCTCGCCGTGATGGCGTTGGCCGAAACCCACACCCAGACGACTCGCCAGGCGGTCCGCCCAGCGAGCTTGCTGCTGGCGGCTGTCATGGCGCTGGCCGTGATCATGCATGTCGCGCGCGGCCCCGGCATGCTGCGCGGCGTCAGCGCCACGTGGACACTCAGCCTCTACATCGGAACGACGACCACACTGGTGGTGCTCGCTGCGTGTGCGGCGCGGTTCGCTTCGATGCAGCCGCCCGGAAAACGCAAGCCGGGCGCATGAGTGAACGGATTCCCCAAGGAATCCGTTGGTGACCTGTCTGCCCGCCAGTTTCACCTCGCGCAATTGGCCACTGTTCCCGCGCGAACTACGAAGTCCGCAACCGCAGATCCGACGCGCGCGCAGACCATTCGTCGCAATTCTGCGCCAAGCCAGCTGCCGCCAAGGTTTTCATTGGCCGGCTCCCCCCGAGTCATCGCCTAATACCGCAATGACACAGCTACTCGCCAAACTCACTACGTGCTTGCTGCTCGCCACCACGGCAGCCAGCCAAACATGGACGCAGCTCACACCAACGACCATTCCGACAACTCGCCGCGCTGGCGCCATGGAGTTCAGTCTGCTGAACGGCGGCATGCTGATGTATGGCGGCCTGCAGTCCGGACCGACAGCCAACCTCGATGAAACGTGGCTGCACAACGGCAGCGATTGGACACAGCTCGCGCCGGCGACGACGCCGCCAGCACGCTGGGGACATCGCATGGTCTACGACAGCCGCCGCGCCCGCATCGTGACCTTCGGCGGTCGTTCGCCTGGCACCACCACGACAGCCAACGACACGTGGGAATGGGACGGCACCGACTGGCTACAAATGACCCCGACGAACTCGCCCAACGCGCGCGCCTTCTACTCGATGGCCTACGACGAGCGCCGCGGCGTCACCGTCCTGTATGGCACGCAAAGCGGCAGCACGTTCTCTGGCGGCGACGAGACCTGGGAATACGACGGCACGACTTGGACCCAGATCGTCACGCCAACGACTCCACCCGGCCTCGAGACACCCGCGATGACCTACGACAAGGGCCGCGGCGTCGTCGTCATGTTCGGGGGCTGGAACGGCAGCGCGCCCGGCACGATGTACAACACGACCTGGGAATACGACGGCAACGATTGGACCCTGCGAGCTCCTACTACCAGCCCCTCCGGACGCTATCGCGCGGGCTGCTGCTATGACGACACCCGCAGCCGCGTCTTGCTCTACGGCGGCTTCGGATCGGCTACCGCCTTGCAGGACACCTGGGAATGGGATGGCAACGAGTGGACCCAGATCGCAGCAACAGGCCCGGCGCGCTCGACCGAGACCTACATGGCGCACGACCTGATCCAGGGTGGCACGATGCTATTCGGTGGCAGTGGCCCGACCGGCATCTCCGATGAATCCTGGCTGTTCACGGCACCGACGACCGCACTCGCTGGCACCTACGGCACCGCTTGCGCCGGCAGCACGGGCACTCCCGAGCTGACCCCAGCGACCCTGCCGGTGCTTGGCAGCAACTACGACTTGGGCATCTCGGTCGGCAGCTTGACCACGTTCGTGGTGATCGCGCACGGCCTCGACAATCTCGAGTTCGTGCCCGGCGTCTACTTTCCCGTCGACCTCGCGATCGCTGGCATCGCAGGCTGCGCCCTGCAAGTGCGGCCCGATGTCACGGTCACGCAACTGACGACCGCGGGGGTCGGACTCGCGACGATTCCGATCCCGAACAACCCGGCGCTAACCGGCCAGGAACTGTTCTCCCAGTTCTTCGCACTCGATGTCGCGGCGCCGAACGGCTTCGGTTCGATGAGCAACGCGGTGCACGCGGTGCTCGGTCAGTAGCAGACTACCGTTGAGGCGGGAGCCGGACGACCGGCCTCCGCTCGCGCGCGATTCGCTACAGCTCGTCTGGGCCACCAACGTGGCCCAAGAACGCACTCGCGACCACCACGTACGGGCTCGCGAGGTAGACGTCGCCGGGGCCGCTGCGGCCAGGGAAGTTGCGGTTGATCGCCGAGACGGTGACTTCGTCCGCTTCGAACGAAACGCCGGGCCCCGCCTTGATGCACGCGCCGCAACTCGGGTCGATCAACTCGACACCGGCACCTTCAAACAGCTGCACGTAGCCCATCTTCTGCGCGTAGTCGCGGATTCGTTGGCTGCCAAACTGGATGTAGGTCTTGGCCTTCAGGGTGTGGCCCTTGTCGGTGGCTTTGCGCACGACCTCGGCATACATGTCCATGTCGGCCTTCTTGCCACCGGTGCACGAACCGCCGTAGGCGATGTCGATGTGCACGTTGCCCTTGCCCTTCTTGAAGTCGTCGAGCGCGATGCCGTTGCGCGGGTCGCCGGGCGTCGCAACCGTCGGCACGACCTTCGACAAGTCGATATCGATCGTCTTGACGTAGCTGGCACCATCGTCGGCCTTGACGATCTGGCTGCGCAAGTAATCCTTGTCGGTGCCGCGCAGTTCGTGGATCTGCTCGACGACGACTTCGTCGGCTTCGATGATGCCGGTGAAGCCACCAGCCTCGACCGCCATGTTGGTCAACGTCGCGCGCTCGTCGAGCGACAATGCCATCGTGCCGGCACCAGCGAACTCGAGCACCTTGCCAATGCCAGCACCGGTCTTGAAGAACTCGTCGCTCAACAAGTGCAGCATGACGTCCTTGCCGCAGACACCGCTCTTGAGTTCGCCGGTCAGGTTGACCCGCACGGACTCCGGCACCTTGACGCGCACGTCCTTGGTGAACCAACTGTTGGCCATGTCGGTCGAACCGACGCCAAACGCAAAGCAACCAATCGCACCGGCCATGCAGGTGTGGCTGTCGGTGCCGATCACCAACTGGCCGGGTTCGGCCAGGTCTTCGATGACGATGTTGTGGCAGATGCCTTCCGAGCCAACGGTCTTGCCGTCTCGCTCGACTTCGCCGTAAAGGCGCACGCCTTGGGTATCGGCAAATTTCTGCTGCACCGTCGCCAGCGAGGCCGCCTGCTCCTTGAGGCCCATGTCGATGTGCTTCTGCGGCATGACGCGATCCAAGAACGTCAAGTGGTCACGGAATGCGAACACCGACTTGGGATCGTTGATCTTGGCATCTTCCCCGAGCCCCATCTTGAACAGGGCTTCGGCCATCGGCGTCACGTACTCGTGGCTGAAGCGAACATCGGTGCGCACGAACAGAGCATCACCGGGCTTCACCGCGGTGACGCCAAGCGCTCCGGTCTTCGCATCGGCAATCGCGCGGTTGGCGATGATCTTCTCGCACAACGTCATCGGCCGCTTGGCGGTTGAGGTCGCCGTCGGCACCGTGGTGCCAGCCAGACGCGCCTTGTTGTAGGCAAACAGACCGCCGTGGCGAACAATCTCGGCAGCGATCTCATCGAGACCCTTGGTGAACTCTTCGATCGAGATCTCCTCGCCGTTCTTGATGCGTTCGAGCAGCGTGAAGTCGGTCGACGTCAGCAGGCCGATGTTCTGGCAGTTCTGGCCGTAGATCTTCTCGATGTTCTTGGCGATAACGAGCTGGATGCCGGCCTTCAGTTCGCTGAACGGGGCCGTTTCGCGCGAGCTGCCACAGCCCTTCGAAACGCCGCTGACGATGACCGAGAACTTGCCGTTCTTGATCGCATCCTTCTCGATATTACCGCCGCGCAAACCAACCAGGCAGTAGCGCGCTAGCGTCTCATCGTAGTAGTAGCAAACCCAACCCGGCGTCAGCTCGTCGGTCGAGATGTTGTCGACGAGCTTGCGGTTCGGGTCGTAGTCGAGGGGCACGCCGTCATACAGCTGCGCCTTGAGTTCGGCCACATCCTCCGTCAGGTAGAGAACCCGGCCTTCAAACTTCACAGTGCTATCGCGCATGGAGAGAACCTTAAGGCTTACGCCCGCTCCAGGATCATGGCGATGCCTTGGCCGCCGCCAATACAGGCAGAAGCACAACCGAGCGCCTTGCCGGTCTCCTCCATTTCGCGGGTTAGGGTCAGCAGGAGACGCGTGCCGGTAGCACCGAGCGGGTGACCGAGCGCGACGGCGCCGCCGTTGACGTTGCACTTGTCGCGATCGAGGCCGAGCTCCTTTTCGCAGCCCAGATACTGGGCCGAGAATGCTTCGTTGATCTCGATCAGGTCCAAGTCACCGACTTTGATGTCGGCCTTCTTGCAGGCCTGCTGGATCGCGGGCACGGGACCAATGCCCATGATCTCCGGCTCGACCCCGGCAATCCCCCACGACTTGATCTTTGCCTTGACCGTCAGGCCAAGTTCCTTCGCCTGCTGTGCGGTCGTGACAACCAACATCGCCGCGCCATCGACAATGCCCGACGCGTTGCCGGCCGTGACCGTGCCTTCCTTGCCGAACGCTGCGCGCAGCTTGCTCAGGCCTTCGAGCGTCGTCTCCGGCTTGATATGGTCATCGCTATCGACGACGAACTCCTTGCGGCCCATGGTGACCGTCAGCGGCGCAATCTCAGCGGCGAACTTGCCGGCCTTGACCGCAGCGGCGCCGAGTTGGTGGCTGCGCAGTGCGTATTCATCCTGCTCTTCGCGCGAGATGCCGATCTTCTTGGCGACGTTCTCGGCGGTCTGTGCCATGAAGAACTTGCAGAACGGGTCGTAGAGTGCGGCGAACAACAGGTCTTCGATCTTTTGTTCTTGACCGAAGCGGAAGCCTTCACGCGCGCCGCGAATCACGTGCGGCACCTGGCTCATGTTTTCCATGCCGCCGGCGAGGCACAGCTTCGACTCACCAAGCAGGATCGAATGCGCAGCCGACACGACCGACTGGATGCCGGAGCCGCACAAGCGGTTGACGGTCAGTGCCGGCTTGTCGGTCGGGACGCCGGCCTTCAGCGCAACGTGTCGGGCACCGTAGATTGCATCGCTGCTGCTTTGCGCCGCGTTGCCGACGAAGGTCTCGTCGACCATCTCGGGCTTCACACCGGCGCGCTCCATCGCAGCCTTGGCCGCGTGGGCGGCTAGATCGATCGCGGAGACACTCTTGAACTTACCGAAACCGGGCGTGCCCGAGTACTCAGCCATGGCGGTTCGCGCGCCGCCGACAATCACCAAATCTGCTTGCATCGGCGGAGCATCGGCCATCGAGCGGACCGACGCAAGGTTTGCGCTTCCCCCGCTCGGGGAAACCGCCTCTGGCCCCCGGCGGCAACCGCCGTAATATGCTGCCATGCGGAATTTCGTTGGTTTGTCCGTTCTGTCGCTGTTCCTGCTTTCAGGCTGCGCCGAACTCAATTTCTACAGTGACGAGCAGCTCGAGCCATTGAGCGCGCAGGCCTACGCGGAGGCTACGACCCAGTATCCCGAAGTCACCAGCGGTCCCCAATACGAGATGGTGCAAGAGGTCGCGCGGCGGATCGCGGCGGCGTCCGAGGTCGACTTTCCCTGGGAAGCCAAACTGCTCAAGGCCGACGACGTGCCGAACGCGTTTTGCCTGCCCAACGGTCGCATCGCGATCTACACCGGCATCCTCAAGGTGACACAAAACATCGATGGCCTCGCCGCCGTCATGGGTCACGAAGTCGCCCATGCGACGCTGCGCCACGGCGGCATGCGCATGACCCAGAACAACATCTCAAGCGCCACCCTGGCCGTCGTCGAAACGGGCCTCGGCATGGCCGAGATGGAAAACACGACCAAGGGCTTGCTGATGGGCGCGATCGGCCTTGGTGCGCAATACGGCATGCTGCTCCCCTACAGCCGCGACCACGAGAGCGCCGCCGACGTGACCGGCATTCGCTACGCGATCCGCGCCGGCTTCGATCCGAACGAAGCACCAAAGCTTTGGGAGCGCATGGCACAACTCGGCAGTAGTGGCCCCGAGTGGATGAGCACCCACCCGGATCCACTCGAGCGCGCCAAGAAGCTGCGCGACATGATCCCGCGGATCCAACAAGAAGAGAGCGGCTGGAGCTCGAAGCCGACCAAGAAGGTCAACCCCGGCGCGATCGGTCGCTAGGACCCGGGAGCTTGCTCGACACGGATGGTGCTGCGAGCTAGTGGCCAGCAGATCCGTGCCAAACGGAGCGTCTACGGTAGCTGGCGACTAGCAGCCGAACACGTCCGCTACGCTAGTGGCATCCAACACGCGAATCGCCCAGACATCCAACTGCTCGACACTCGCCGAAGCCACTAGCGCCTCTGCATTCTCGGGCAGCGAACCGAAGCGCGCGCTGATCATTTGGCGAAGCATCTCGCGGCGGCCTTCATGGCGGCCTTCATGGCGGCCCTCACGACGACCTTCATCGCGCCATTGCTCACTCGGCGGCTTGAACTTTGCTGCAACAGTTGGGTCCATTGTTTCCTCGAAGATCTCGATCAGGGTTGCGGTCGCCACATCTGTGACGCTTGCAAGATAACTCCACAACGCTCGCAGTGCATGTCCCCCGGAGCGAGTCCGGGCGAGCCGCGCCACCGGTTTCGACCAACTGGCCATCAATGCTGCCACGGCACTGGCCTTGGCGCCGGGCAAGCGGAGCAAAGCTTCCACGGTCAGTTTCGCCTGGAGCGTCAGGGCGAGCCCACGTCGTTCCTGCAACGGCACCTCACTCAGCCGCATCACGAACGGCCGAAACTGCGGCTGGAGCTCGGTGATCGCCGCTGCAGCATCCGGGTCCTGTAAGTCCTTGAGGCTCTCGACGGAATCGCGATCGACGACCTGCAACAGCAGGATCGGAAGCACCGCAGGCAGATGCTTGGCCGCCGGCTTCGTGCGCCGTTGCTGCTGCCACAGCCCCACGACGTAGCCCAGCAACTGCAGAAGTGCCCACCGCTCGGGCCGGCGCTTGTGCTCAATCAGGATGTAGATCCAAGTATCCTGGCCACTTCGCTCGACCGAGAAGACCAGATCACTCTGGGAGCGGCGCAACTGTTCGTCGACCTGCGTGCCCGGCACGACGCGCAACGTGCGCCAATCGATGCCCGCCAATACGGACTCGGGCAGAACGGAACGCAGCAACCCGACCACGTGGGCCGGCTTTCCGAACGTGTAGCGGAACAGTGCATCGTGAGGTGAGGACGCCATGGCTTCCCCACCTATGTGCCCCGCAATCGCTCACGGTGACACGATTGCGTGCGATTCCTTGCGATCGGCGCGGCTACTTCTCAGGCTGCCACGGCGTCGCACCCTTGTGCTCGCGCAAGAACTTCGCATCCATCTTGCGATACCACGCGTGCAGCATGTCGCGCATCTTGGCGGTGCGCTCAGATTGCTGCTCGGCCAGATCGTTGCGTTCGCCGATGTCGTTGGCGAGGTCGAACAAATGCACGCGGCCGTCTTCGAGCCGTTCGATCAGCTTCCATTGGCCGAGACGCACGGCGGCGCTCGGGAAGCCACCTTGGTTGCCGTAGTGCGGGTAGTGCCAGAACAGTGGGCGCTCGGCCATCGGCTGCGTGCGCAACGGCGCCGCGATGCTGACACCATCAATCTCGTGTGGCACCGCAACATGTCCCGTCAACTCCAGCACCGTCGGCAACAAGTCGACACTGCTCATTGGCACTCCGCAGGTCGTGCCCGCCTTGGTCACGCCGGGCACGCGCCAGATCCACGGCTCGCGAATGCCGCCTTCATACATCCACCCCTTACCGCCACGCAGCGGCAGGTTGCTGGTCGGTGAGCCTTCACTGGTCGACAGGCCACCGTTGTCCGAAGTGAACACGACGATCGTATTATCGTCGAGCCCGAGGGCCGTCAGCTTGTCGAGCACCTTGCCAACGGCCTGGTCCATCGCCTCCACCATCGCCGCGTAGACTGCATGCCGCTGCAGCAAACGCACCCGGCGCGGCTTGCCGTTGTTGTAGGCCTGTTCTTCGGGGCCGAACTCTGGCCCTCCATCAGGCAGCGCGGCGATGCGCTGCTGGTACTTCTCGACCAGATCCTTACGCCCCATCAACGGCGTGTGCACGGAATAGAACGACAAGTAGGTCAAGAACGCGCCGTCCTTGTTCTTCTCGATGAAGTCACACGCTTCTTGCGCCAGACGATCTGGCAGGTGCTCACCGTCCGGCCCATCCTTCAGGCGAAGGTTGCCGTAGGGCGAGAAGTACTTCTTGCCACCGTAGGGACCACCGCGGCGGGTGCCGCCGCGGTTGACGTCGAAGCCCTGGTTCTCCGGCCAGTATTCCGGCGTCGGGCCCAGGTGCCACTTGCCGGCAAAGAACGTCGCGTAGCCCCGGTCGCCGAGTTCTTCGGCAAGCGTGCGCTCCTCGATCCCCATGTTGTTGCGAGCTAGCGCCGGCTTGAACCTGGCAGCGCGCCTGCCCATGAAGTAGTTGGTCGCATCAACGCGCGACGGGTAGCGGCCGGTCAACAACGAGTAACGCGTCGGCGAGCACACCGGGCAGGCAGCGTAGCCGTCGGTAAAACGCATGGCCGTGCGCGACAAGCGGTCGATGTTCGGCGTGTCGTAGAGGCAGTCCGGGTTGTTGGCGCCGATGTCCATGAAGCCGAGATCATCGGCGACGATCACGACGACGTTGGGCGCGCCTTCGCGGGGCGCAACGCGTTGACGAGGCTGTGGCCCAACGTCGAACTGCGTGGTCGCCGGGCGCCAACCAATGCGGTGCGTACGCACTTCGATGCGCTGCCGCTCGTGGACGACGAACGAATCGCCATAGGCCAGCCATGCGGTGCCTTTCTCGGCCGGCAGCATGCGATAGCCAATCGAAGCGCCGGCTTCCGAACACGACAACGTGACCAGACTCGCGACGGCGCCGGATGCCTGCAGCATCTTCGCCTTGGGAGTCGTCGGCTGCGTGCCTTCGGGCGGCCAGATGTGCTCGCGCACAAGCTTGGATTCCGGCAATACGAAGCCGAGATCCGCGGTGTCGCGCAGCCAATCGTCGAGCGCTTCCCGCAACGCCACGACGCGTTTCTGATGCGCGGCAGAGTCGATCAGATTGTTGGTCTCCCACGGATCCGACTGAGAATCGTAGAGTTCCTCGGAGGGCCGTTCGGTAGCCGCCATCTGCCATTGCGCGGCCGGCACATCGTTGCGGCCGCGCAATGCATACAGGTCCTGCGTCATCGGAATGCGCTCGCGATACGCGTTCGGAATCAGGTACGGCAGATCCGTCAGGTAGTTGCGCACGTAGCGAAATCGCCCATCGCTGACACTGCGCTGTCGATCGTAAACCGCATCGAAGCGATCCGAGTGACTGTAGGCATACCCCGCGCCCTGGCGCTTGGCGGCACCGAGGAATGGCACGCCATCCAGCCGCACGTCCGGTTTGATGCCACACAGCGACAACACCGTCGGTCCAAAGTCGACAAACTGCACGACGCGCTGGTCCGTCTCACCCGCCTGTCGCTGATCGGGAAAGCGCACTAGCAACGGCACCCGCGTGCCGGTGTCGTAGCACGAGCGCTTGCCGCGCGGCAAGCCGACGCCGTGATCACTGTAGAACATCACGATCGTCGACTTGAGCAAACCGGCCTTCTCGAGTTCGCTGAGCTTCTTGCCGACCCAGCGATCCATCGCCGCGATGTTGTCGTAGGTGCGCGCCATCGCGTTGCGCACGTTCTTGGTGTCGGGATAGATCGGTGGAACCGGCACATCTTCGGGGGCGATGACTGCCGGGTTCGGCTTGCGATCGGGGAACGCGCCACTCTCGTGGGTACCGCCGTAGTTGAACACCGAAAAGAACGGCTGGCCGGCATCTCGGTCGCGCCAGTGGGCGCGGCCACTCGACGCATCCCAGACCGTCACCGGTTCTTGAAACTGGTAGTCCTTCTTGCTGTTGTTGGAGCAGTAGTAGCCCTTCTGACGCAGCAACTCGGGGAAACACCGCACGAACGCCGGCGGCAATCCCTGGTAACCAGGAATGTCCTTGTAGGCTTCCGGATCCTTCTCAATCGCCGACTTGCTCGGAGCGTTGTTGCGCATCTGCATCGTCCCGATGCGAGTTGCATACATGCCGGTAATCAACGAAGAACGCGCCGGAGCACAGACCGGCGACGTTGCGAATGCGTTCACGTAGCGAATGCCTTCGCGCGCCAGGCGGTCGCAGTTTGGTGTCGGCACGGTGTCATCGCCGTAGCAGCCCAACCACGGGCTCATGTCTTCGGCCACCAACCAGACGATATTGGGTCGGGTTTTGCCCTGCGCAGAAGCAAGGCCGGCAAAGACGAGCACAAGCAAGAGTCGGTGAAGCATGAGCATCATTGCCCGCAGAGGTTAACGTCATTGCCTCGCCATGACGACGAAGCCCAACAGAACCGACCGCCGCGAACGCGCCAAGAAGTCCATGCGACTGATTTGGGGAGCAATAGCCTTGCTGACGCTCACCGGCATCTTGCTGCTGACGAAGCTGGCCGGCCCCTCGCCACCAAAGAAGATCACGCTAGCCAGCGGCGCCATCGGCGGCGCCTACCATGCGTTCGCCTTGCTCTACAAAGAGGAGCTCGCCGAGCAAGGTGTGACGGTCGAAGTTCTCGACTCCCATGGCTCGCCGGAAAACCTCGAACTGCTGACGAGCAAGAAGGCCGACGTCGCCTTCGTGCAGAGCGGCACCCGCGATCTGGTCGAGGACCCATCTACCCTGCGCGGCATTGCCAGCCTCTACTACGAACCACTTTGGATTTTCCAGAAGGGTCAGCCACGCATCGAACAGCTGAGCGAACTCGCCGGCAAACGCCTGTCGATCGGCAGCCCACTCAGTGGCACGCACGCAGTGGTCAAGCATCTACTCAAACTCAACGGCGTCACAGCTGCCAACACCACCCTGCTGCCGCTGGGCATGACGGCGGCACGCGACGCCTTGCAGAAGGGCAGCGTCGACTATGCGTTCTTCATTGCGTCGCCAGAGGCAGAGGTCATCGAGGAGTTGATGACCTCCCCCGGAACCCGCCTGGTCGGCATCAAGCGGCACAAGGCCTACGTGCGCAAGGTCCTGTTCGTGACCGACCTGGAGATCGCCCAAGGCACGTTTGACCTGGAGAACAACATTCCAGACGAGGACTTGGTGGTGCTGTCGACGCTGGCCACGCTCGTCTGCCAGCAGGACCTGCATCCGGCGATCGTCGAACTGCTGACCAGCACCGCCCACAAGCTGCATTCGAAGCCGCAGAAGCTCAACCGTGCCGGCATCTTCCCCACGCCTGAGAACCTCGAGTTTCCCATTCACGAAGCGGCTAGCGACTACTTCCAGTCCGGGCCGTCGCTGCTAGCTCGCTACATGCCGTTCTGGCTCGCCAACTTGCTCAAGAAGCTACTGGTGCTGGCGATCCCGATACTGACCTTGATGCTGCCGCTGATGAAGATCGCGCCAGTGGTCTACAAGGCGACCATGCGCAAGCGCATCCACCGCCACTACGACACCCTCGATCACATTGAGGATCGCATCGATGTTGCGACGACGACAGAACAGTTCGCCGCTTGTGAGGCTGACCTGCAGCAACTGACCAAACTGGTCGAGGGTGGCATCCAAGTGCCGTCCACGTTCCGCAATGAAGAATACGATCTGCGCTTGCACGTTGCCCACGTCGGCAAAGAACTGCGCCGCAAGCGCGAGCTGCGCCTCTCAAGCAATGACGACCCGCCAACCGCGTAGAACCTCGATTCCTGCGGCAGCCCCGCGCGCGCTGCTCCAGGTGTTCGTGGCCTTGCTGGGATTCGCGACACCGGATGCGTTGCTCGCGCAATCCCGACCCAACGTGCTAGTGATCGTCGCGGACGACATGGGCTACGGCGACCTTGGCTGCTATGGCAGCAAGCAGATCGCAACGCCCCATCTCGATGCGCTGGCGGCGTCCGGGGTGCGCTGCACGGACGGCTACGTCAGCGCCAGTGTCTGCGCGCCATCGCGGGCCGGCTTGCTGACCGGCCGCTACCAAAATCGTTTCGGCTTCGAACACAACCTGATCCGCGACACCTCAGTCTACAGCGCTAGCTCGCTGTCGATTCCGAGGGACGAGCAGACCATTGCCGACCGCCTGCAGGCACTTGGCTACCGAACCGCGTGCATTGGCAAGTGGCACGTCGGCGAGCACCTCGATTGGCAGCTGCCGACACAACGCGGCTTCGACTACTTCTTCGGCATGCGCAACGGCAGCCACGGCTACTTCCCAAAGGCCGGCAAGCACCGCCTATATCGCAACGACACGTTGGTCGAGAACATCGACGAGCCGTATCTGACGGACTGGTTCACATCGGAGTCGATCGCCTTCATCGAACGGCAACAAGCCAAGCAAGACAACAAGCCGTGGTTCGTCTACCTAAGCTACAACACGCCGCATGCGCCGATGCAGGCGAAACAGCAGGACTACGATGCCGCGGATCACATCCAGAACGAACGGCGTCGCAAGTACGTCGCCATGCAACACTGCATGGACCAGAACATCGGTCGCATCCGAAAGTTCCTTGATGCGCGCAAGCTGACCAACAACACGCTGATCGTGTTTCTCAGTGACAACGGCGGCTCGGTCTATGCCAGCTCGGCGATCAACGCGCCATTGCGCGGTGAGAAGGGCACGTTCTTGGAAGGCGGCTTGCGTGTGCCGATGATCTGGTCCTGGCCGGGTCACATCGAGGCACAGCGCATATATCAACAGCCCGTGATCTCGCTCGACATCCTGCCAACCGTGCTCGCCGCCGCCGGCGCGAAGATCGAACCCGAGACCACCGGCAAGGGCCGTAACCAGAAGCAGCGGATCTACGACGGCGTCAATTTGTTGCCATTCTTTAGCAAGGAACGCGTTGCCGGTGCGCCACACGATTTCCTGTGCTGGCGCATGATGATGCGTGGCGCCGCGGTTCGCCAAGGCAACTACAAACTGGTGCGAACCCCGTTTCTGCCGCCGCAACTCTACGACCTGTCAAACGACATCGCGGAGCAAAACAATCTGGCGGCGCAGCAACCACAACTCGTGACCAAACTGATGACCGTGCTGACCGATTGGGAAGAATCGCACGAACGGCCGCCGATGTGGTCGAGTGCCGTCATGTGGTCGGCGTTCAATCGTAAGTTCTACGACAAGACGTACCAGCTCGTGCAGCCGCCCGAGACTCCTAGGTAGCGGCGGCTACTTCCGGCTGCGCTGGTTCTTGGCTTTGCTGCGCTGGTTCTTGCCTTTGCTGCGCTGGTTCTTGGCTTTGCTGCGCTGGACCTTGTCTTTGCTGCGCTGGACCAAGAAGCGCGCATACATCGCCTGCAACACATCGGGATGCTGCTTGGCGACATCGTGCTTTTCCTTGGGATCTGCCTCGAGATCAAACAACTGCCAGGCAGCCGCATCCTTCGGATCGCCCTTGCCGTAGCGAACGATCTTCCAGCGGCCGTGGCGCAGCGCCCATCGGCTGCTCGACGCGCTCCACAGCCAGTACAGTTCGCGATCGGCGACAGGATCCACATCGGTGGCCTCACCACCAAACAGCTGCTTGGTGATGTCGACGCCGTCCCAATCGATCGGCTGACCAGGCTCGTAGCCGATCAACTTGGCCAACGTCGGAAACCAATCGATGATGTGCACCGCAGCATCGTCTTCGCGCGGTTCGATGCGCCCAGGCCAGACCGCGAAGCCAGGCACGTGCATGCCCCCCTCGTAGACATCCGTCTTCTTGCCGCGCATCGGCAACGGCTGGTTGAAGTTGGTCAGTTTCAAGTCATCGGGGTAGGCGTTGCCACCCCAACTACCCTGCGGGCCATTGTCCGACGAGAACAGGATCAACGTGTCGTTGGCCTGACCGGACTTCTTAACCGCGTCGACGATTTGCCCAATCGCGTGGTCCATGTGGTGCACCGCGGCCAGCAGCAAGCGCTTCTCCGGATCCTGCTCGCTCTGGATCAGGCCTTTCGGGTCGTGGAACCACTCAATCTCGCCTTCGTCGAGCCAGCGCGTCGGGTCCTTCGGATCCAGTTGCGTCGGACGACCGACAAAGCGGCCGCGTTCGTCGAGTGGCGTATGCACCGACTGGAAGGTCACGCACAGAAAGAACGGCGTGTCACGCTTCGCCTCGATCACCCGCACCGCTTCGCGCGCCAGCAAGTCCGTCGCGTGCACCCCGTTTTCCGAACCTTCGATCAGGTCGCCATCGCGGTGCCACGTCTCGGCGAACTTGCCTTTCCGGTAGCGGTGGTCATACATGCCAATTGCGCCGGCCAGCGAACCATAGCTGTGCTGGAAGCCATGCTGGTTGGGGCCATGCTGCTTCGAGGACCCGAGGTGCCACTTGCCGCACAGATAGGTCTCGTAACCCTTGGCGGTGAACATCGAGGCGATCGTCGGGGTCCCGATCGGAAATGCCGGTGCGTTGCTCGCTTGCTGCGCAGCCGGCCCGAAGCGGCTCGGATAGCGACCGGTCATCAACGCCACGCGGGTCGGCGTGCACTGCGGCATCACGTAGTGCTGCGTGAACTTGACGCCCGAGGCCGCCAGCGCGTCGAGACGGGGCGAGTAGACCTTCGGGTTGTGGTAGCCGATGTCGGCCCAGCCCTGGTCATCGCTGATGATGACAAGCACGTTCGGTCGCGCCGGTTGCTGGGCGCTCGCCGACGCTGCCATCGACAGCAGCGGCAACAGGATCGAGAACGGAACCGAGAACACGATGGCACGCATGGGCACCAGTGTCACCCGAACGCGCGGTGACTCCCAGAGCAACCTGCCCCCGCACAACGAACCTTCGCAACGCATTCGCGAGCGACGATCGCCTAGTGCTTGTCACCTAGTGCTTGTCGCCTGGCGCATGTCGCCTGCCGCTTGTCGCCTAGCGCTTGTCAGCAGGCGTGTACTTGCGCACGTTCGAACCCATGTAGATCTGACGCGGGCGCGTGATGCGTGCCGCCGGATCACCCTGGTACTCAAGCCACTGCGCGACCCAACCGGGCATGCGACCGATCGCGAAGAATACGGTGAACATGTCCGACGGGATACCGAGCGCCTTGTAGATGATGCCCGAGTAGAAGTCGACGTTCGGGTAGAGCTTGCGTTCGATGAAGTAGTTGTCGCTGAGCGCGATCTGCTCCAGTTCCAGCGCGATGTCGAGCAACGGATCCTTGCGGCCGAGTTCGGCGAGCACGTCGTAGCATGCTTGCTTGAGGATCAACGCGCGCGGGTCGTAGTTCTTGTAGACGCGGTGACCGAAGCCCATCAAGCGCACGCCACTGCTCTTCTCCTTGGCGAGATCCATGAACTCACGCGCGGAACGTTCGCCGTCGCGGATCGACGTCAGCATGTCGATGACTGCCTCGTTGGCGCCGCCGTGCAGCGGCCCCCACAATGCCGAGATGCCGGCCGAGACGCTGGCGAACAGGTTGGCACCGGAGCTGCCGACGGTGCGCACCGTGCTGGTCGAGCAGTTCTGCTCGTGATCGGCGTGCAGGATCAGCAGCAGATCGAGCGCGCGCGCGATGACCGGGTTCGGCTCGTACTTCTCGCACGGCGTCGCGAACATCATGTGCAAGATGTTCGACGAGTAGTCGAGATCGTTGCGCGGATACATGAACGGCTGACCGATCGAGTGCTTGAAGCTGTAGGCAGCAATCGTCGGCATCTTCGCCAGCAGTCGCACCGCGTCGCTCCAGTTCTGGTCCGCCGTTTGCGGGCCAGCCTTTTGGTAGTAGGTCGACAGCGCCCCCACGGCAGCCGCACAGACAGCCATCGGGTGGCCGGCCTTCGGCAGACTGGCGAACAGTCGCTTGAGGTCCTCGTGCAGCATCGTGTGATGCGTCACCTCGTGGTTGAACTGCTCCAACTGCTTGCCACTTGGCAGCTCTTGGTGCAGCAACAGCCACATCACCTCGACGAAGTTCGAATGCTGAGCCAGCTCTTCGATCGTGTAGCCGGCGTAGCGCAGGATGCCCTGCTCGCCATCGAGGAAGGTGATCTTGGACGTGCAAGCACCCGTATTGCCCAGGCCCGGATCAAAGGTCACGGCGCCAGTGGTGCTGCGGAGCTTGCTGATATCGATGGCGAGCTCGCCCTCACTGCCAACCATGACGGGCAGGTCGAGTTCGTGTTCACCGATGGTCAGTTTGGCCGTCTTTGGGGCTTTTTTTTTCGTCATCGCAGCAATCAAGCAGCAGTCTTCGGGGGGCGGATTGTGGCCCTGCAGAATAGAGGCCGACTGCCCTGCCGCTCCACCAAAAAGTCGCGCAGCACGGAGTTCGGTTGCCGGTTTCCAGCGACTCAGCGCGAGCAAAATGGCTGCAGGTGGCACGATCCTGCGGATGCGGCGCCCGAATCGACACCCGTCAGCCGCGCGTCACGACCAACATATTGCTGGTCGCAGTGACCTTTCCTGCTGCGTTGACGATGTAGAGCCGCAAGAACACCGGCACGCCTGGCGTGCTTGGGGTCACGAACTCCGCCGTCAGCGAACTAGCGGTCCCGACCACGAGCTTGGTCACTACCCCGAAAGAATCGCCCGGTGCGATCTCGGCCGGCAGCGGCCGGCTCGAGCTTGCCAGAACCCGGAACCCATCGGCCGGCAACGCGGCAAGGCCAAACTCATGGGTGCCATGTCCCAGCCAACGCAGCGCCGGCACGTTCTCCGCCGCCCCCGAATTGCCATCGGACACTACCACCTCGTCCGGCCAGTCAGCATGGACCGGCACCAGCAGTTCGTGGCGGCCATACTTGACGCGAACCTGGGCCTTGCCGCGCCGCACCGCCCGAACCGAGCCGTTGTCGCCGATGAGCAGCGCGCCAGCAGGTTCGACGGAAAACTCCGTACCAATGCCCTTGGCAGAAACATCCACCTCCGCCCCAGCGGCATTCAAGGCGATGACCGCGAGCGGCACGTCGGCCGCGGGCGAGTCGATCTGCAAGGTCGCAACTCGCGCCTGCAGTCGCTCGACGACGAAGCCTTCGAGATCCAACTTCGCCCGCAGATGCGACGCAATAACGGCCGCAAGGATCTCATTGCCGCGCTTGCCGACATGGCAACACGAATCGACGTAGAGCGGTTCCGGGTGGCCACGATAGGCCATGGTGAGATCCGTGAAGTCGACGCCGTTGGCTGCAAGTTCACGCCCCGCTGCCTGCAACCGTGGGTAGCCATACAGCACCGCCGACTTCAGCGCGTTGGCGGGCGAATCATCGATCGCAACGGCGCGCTCCTGCGGCCGCATCACCTTCGCATCGGGCACATACTGGTTCGGCTGCAAGAAGTGAAAGTAACGAGCATCGTGCTGGTCACACAGCGCCTGCAACTGCAACGAAGAACGCCGCCAGACATCGACCATCAACAATCGGGAAGCATCGAGCTCGCGCCCTTCCAGCCCCGGCCCGGTCGCCGCCGGATCAAGCGCAGTTCGGTTCTTGGCGATCGCCTGGCGGAGTTCGCTGAGCTCGTGCACCATGCGGCGATCCCTGGTCAACCACAGCGCCTGCAACGTCGGCGACCAAGACACCGCGTCGGCGGACTCAGCGGCG